>NZ_CP081878.1:2003333-2312222 GCF_022170825.1 Exiguobacterium acetylicum
GATAGCTAAAGCATCGCCGATTGGTTCCGAGGTTAACCGTGAAATCTCGACCTTGTTGTTCCATAAGACCGTTCCACTCGTCACACCGATGACAAGCAGTTTAAACACCGATTTTAAAAATTCGACAAGTGCTTTGACGCTGACGATGCGTTTGACACCTTGCAGTGGATTAATACGATCTAGTTTAGGTTGAATCGCTTCACCACTTAAGAGCGCACCAATTTGGACGAAGTTCCCGAGAATACCAATGACGACCGCTGTTAAGAAGAACGGTGCGACGAGAATACCCATCTGAATCAGCATCTCAACTAAAATCTGTTCAATTCGTCCCGCCTCGACAGCCTGCAAGACTTGGCTGGCACTGAGACCGTCTTGCAACACGAGTACGAATCGTCGCCCTAGAAACGGACCGAAAAAATAGAGGACGAGAAACATCGCGAATAACATGATACTACTCGTCAAATCCGCTGATTTTGCGACCTGTCCTTTTTTGCGAGAGTCATCCCGCTTTCGAGGTGTCGCCTTTTCCGTCTTCTCACCAGCGAAGTACTGAAGGTCAAGGCGTAATCGATATGTATACATCTCCTTAACCTCCTAGTAATCGAATGGCATCTGCAAGTACATCTTGTAGTAATGGGACGAATCGACCGATTCCTGTGATCGTTGCACCTGCTAATAAAAACAGAATCGCGTATCCCATCAACAGTTTGACGGAAAAACCAATGGCAAAAATATTGAACTGGGGTGCTGTTTTCGCTAGGAAACCGAGTGCGAGATCGACTAAAAATAGTGAAACGACCAGTGGCATTGCCATTTGTAAGGCAGTCAACATCGCAAGACCGACGACACGGATGACAAGACTCATTCCTGCGTCGCCCGATACCGCAATCAGGCTACCTGGCGGAAAAATTTGAAAACTCGTGTAGATACCGTCAAGTAAAATCAGGTGCATATCAGAAGCGAGCAGGACAAGTAATGTCAGCATGTAATAAAATCGTCCAACGATGGGGGACTGTCCACCAAACATCGGATCATAAGCCGAAGCCATCGCAAGTCCCATCTGCAAATCGATGATCGAACCAGCAATTTGTGGGGCATACAATAAAAAACTGGCAAGTAACCCTAGAGCTAGACCAATCAGGACTTCCGTTCCCATTCGAAAGAAAAAATCGAAGTCTTCTACGCGGACATCTGTTTTCACAGCGTAACTAGCAAAGTAAGATAGACCTGCCGCCAGCGCTAATTTATGTTGCGCCGGTAGTTGCTTTGACGAAAACAACGGAGCCGCAACGAGAAAACCGACGATTCGTCCAAAAACGAGCAGAAAGACACTCAGGAAAGAAAGTAACGTCATTTTCGGGAAACCTCAGCGATTTGCTTAAATAAATCAATCGTAAAGGTCTGTAACTCCTGCATGATCCAAGGACCGAAAAAAACGAGTGCTAAAAAGACGGCAACGATCTTTGGAACGAACGATAACGTCTGTTCCTGAATCTGAGTCGTCGCCTGTAAGATACTTACGAGCAGACCGACAACGAGCGAGACGAGTAACAAGGGGGCCGATACTTTTAATAATGTCCAGACAGCAGAACTTGCTAGCTGAATAATCATTTCTTGAGTCATCTTCTCTCCCCCTAACGCATACTGACAAGCAACGATTCAACGATCAGGTGCCAGCCGTCAACTAAAATAAATAACAATAACTTAAACGGTAACGCAATCATGACCGGCGGCAACATCATCATCCCCATCGACATCAGGACACTTGAGACGACCATGTCTATGACAAGGAAAGGAATGAAGATCATAAATCCAATTTGAAACGCCGTTTTTAATTCACTGATCGCATATGCTGGAACAAGTGCGACAAGTGGGATGTCTTCAATCTTTTCCGGTTTTTCATAATTACCGTATTTTAAGAACAACTCTAAATCGTTCGTTCGCGTGTGCTTCGACATGAATCGTTTCATCGTATCTCCCGCTTTATCAAATGCTTCATCTTGACTGATTTTATCTGCCATATACGGTTTAAGAGCCGTTGTGTTTAATTCAGATAAAACGGGCGACATGACGAACAGCGTGATGAACAAAGCAAGACCGACGAGTAGCTGGTTCGGTGGGGTCTGTTGTGTGCCAAGAGCTGAACGGACGAACGATAACACGACGACGACACGCGTAAAACAGGTCATCAGAATAAGTAATGAAGGAGCCAGTGACAACAACGTCAACAAAACGAGTAGTTTAATCGATGTCGCTGTTCCTGACGGAGTATCAAGTGAAATCAGATTTTCAATCGTATTCATGAGCGCCCTCGATTCTTTTGCAGTTGTTCGAGTTGTTGTTTAAACGTCTCAAGAAACGGTGAAGGCGATGATTTAGAGGAAGACTCTTCCATATCCATCGGTTCGTATCCTTCTAGATCATCGAGTGTATCCAATAGTTGTACGTTCTCACCAACGCCTACGACATAAATCTTGTCCTGCACCTTAACTAATTGAACCGATCGATCTTTACCAAGTGGCACACCACCTAGATGAGTCAATCGACCAGAATGTCTGACACCTCGTGTCCGTTCATGGATGAATCGTGTCACGAGGATGAATCCGCCGATCAAAACGATCAGAACGACGACTCCTTTAAAGATGGTCAACGCCATGGAAGGACTCTCATCGACTTGCTGAGTCGTCGGTGCATCACTCTGAGTTGGATTCAATTTTTCTTCGACCGTTTCAGCCTGGACAGGTAGCGCGAGCAGAAACAGGAGACAAATCAGCAAAGTCACTTTTTTCATGACGAGACAGTTTTCGAGACCGCTTCAAGCACACGATCCGCTTGGAACGGTTTGACGATGAAATCTTTCGCACCTGCTTGAATCGCGTCGATGACCATCGACTGTTGCCCCATTGCCGAACACATGATGACTTTAGCAGCCGGATTGAATGCTTTGATTTCTTTAAGTGCAGAGATTCCGTCCATTTCAGGCATCGTAATGTCTAGCGTGACGAGATCCGGTGTCAATTCCTTATATTTCGAGACGGCTTCGCGTCCGTTTTCTGCTTCACCGACGACATCATAGCCATTCTTCGATAGGATTTCCTTGATCATCATCCGCATGAAAGCGGCGTCGTCTACGATTAATACTTTTGCACTCATATTAGTTCCTCCTTAGAACATCCGAAGACGTTCTTTTGTATTTACGATTTCCGTAATGCGTACACCGAAGTTCTCTTCGATGACGACCACTTCACCCGTTGCGATCAATGTATTGTTGACAAGAACATCAACTGGTTCCCCGGCAAGCTTATCCAGCTCGATGACAGAACCTTGTGTTAATTCCAATATGTCACGAACGGAGCGGCGTGTCCTTCCTAACTCAACCGTGACGTTCAACGGAACATCATATAACATTCCGATATTTCCTGGCGTGCCCTCTACTTCCATCTCACCTAACTGACTAAATTGAACCGGACTGACACCGACTGGCGTTGCTTTCGGTTCAGGTGGTGGGGCAACCGTTCGTTGTTCCATCACTGGAGTTGGTGTTGGTTGCGCTTGTGGTTGCGCTTGTGTCGTAGCTTGTGGTGCTGGTTCTGCTTGTTGGGTCGTACTCGCACTAAAGAGCTTTTGAATCAATTGCTTCGAAAAGTCTAACGGTGCTAATTGAACGATTTTTGAGTCAATCATCGTGCCAATCTTCAGATCAAACTCGATGATGACCATGTTTTCCCAAAGAGAAAAGCTATCGACGATGCTCTTATCTTGTGAAAAATCAAAGATTTCCACTGCAGGTGGCGAGATATCGATTCGCATGGAGAACACAGTCGACATCGATGTCGCAGCAGCTCCCATCATCTGATTCATTGCTTCCTGTACAGCAGATAGAGCAATCGGGTCCATCTCAAGCGATTCATCAATGACACCATCGCCTCCCATCATCAGGTTCGCAATGACAGAAGCATCTCGCTGTGTCAGGATCAGGACATTTTCTCCTTTAAATCCTTCCGTATAGCCGACACGCAACGCGACGTGCGGAATCGGATAACGACTTCGTAATTCTTCCATCGAAATCATTCGGACGTGTGGAGTCGTAATCTCTACTTTTTGATTCAACAATGCCGATAAAGCAGTTGCTGAATTACCAAGTGAGATGTTTCCGACTTCCCCTAGCGCATCGATTTCCATATCATCTAATATTTCCTCTGCGTCCGAATCTTGCGGTTCATCGTTTGATGGTGTTCCGCGTAACAACGCATCGATTTCATCTTGCGAAAGCATATCGCTCATGTTATTCCTCCTCAATTCGTTGTAAGACTTGCAAAGCGAGGTGTTTCCCGTTTAGTCCCGGTCGGGCTTTGAACATCTTCCGGTCATCGACGAATACATCGACGGCATCCGAGGCTCGTGTCTTCAGGGATAAACAATCGCCTACTTCGAGGTGTAACAATTCACCAAACGAAAGCTCTGTTTGGCCGAGCACTGCTTTTAAATCGACGACGGAACTCATCAACTGCGTTTGCATGTGTTCAGACTCTTGATTATCTGCTGTCGTTCGTTTTTCTTGTTGCATCCAATAATGACTTGATAATTTCGGAAGAACGGATTCAAGGGTCACGAACGGCAAACAGACATTCAATGTACCGCTCACTTCTCCAACCGTTACGTAAATCGATACGAGGATGACCGTCTCATTCGGAGAAACGAGTTGTAAAAACTGCGGATTGATTTCTAAATCGTCGTACTCCGCCTCGACTTCCGTCACCGACTCCCAAGCAGCTCCGTATTGGACAAAAGCGCGCTTAAAGAGTTGCGTCAGTATCCGCGTCTCGATTTCAGTTAAGTTCTCGATCTTGTTCATTCCTTCACCCGGTCCTCCGAGTAAACGGTCAAGCATCGCATAGGCAATGTTCGGGTTGACTTCAAACAAGACTTTACCGTCAAGTGGATGCAGGTTCACTAAATTGATCAACGTCATGTTCGGAATGGAATGAATGAATTCATCATAAGGCAGTTGCTCGACTGTATTGACCGTGAACTGGACGTACGTCCGAAGTTGTGCAGAAAAATGTGTCGTCAACACTCGGGCGAACTGTTCATGGATACGCGTCAAATTCCGTAATTGGTCTTTTGAAAAGCGGAGTGCTCGTTTGAAGTCATAGACTTTGACACGACGCTGCTCCTCTTGGCTTCGGATTTCCTCGACTTCCATATCTCCGCTTGAAATGGCTGATAGCAAGGCATCGATTTCATGTTGGGATAATACTTCGCTCATGCTGCCACCTCACTGGATGATTTTTTTCGTCGTATAGACACGCTGGACATCACCTTCTTGGATGAGCTTCTTGAACTGCATCCGCAACCGTTCTTCGAGTTTCTCCATATCCGCTTTTGAGTCTAAGTCCGACTTTTTCATCGCAGATAAATCACCTAAGATGATGTTATTGATTTGAAACTTTCGTAATTCTAAATCATCACGCGTAGCTTGATCGTCCGTAACGATCGTAAATTGGACATTCAAGAACCGTTCGTCTGCGATGTTCGTCGTCAAGTCGTCTGTCTGAAGACTTCGTGCATCAAGTTCTTCACCAGTCGGCTGTTCGACTTTGGCTTCTGTCGTATCATTAGCTAAAAAGTAATTCATGATCATGTAACCTGCCCCAACCATCAGTGCTGCGACAATGATCATGATTAAAGGGATTTTTAATTTACTCTTCTTCTTTTCCTCGGCCATCTTCGAGCCTCCTTACACTGTTCAAGCCCGCTAATCCGATTTGTTTATAAAAAGCGATTGCGATTGCCTTGACCTCTTCTATTGATTCCTTCACGACATAAATCTGTCCGCCAACGAGTTGAATCGTCGTATCCGGAGTAGAACGGACAGATTCGATCAATATGGCGTTTAGTACGAGTGGTGCATTACGTAATGTCGTTAGCGTAATCATCGTTTCAGGTTGACCAATTCCTCAAGAACTTGGTCAGAAGTCGTGATGATTCGCGTATTCGCTTGGAAACCACGTTGGGCAATGATCATCTCCGTGAACTCTTCTGATAAGTCAACGTTTGACATCTCAAGTGTTCCAGATGTCAATTGCCCCATTCCGTTTAAGCTCGGTGTTCCAAGTACTGGCTCACCTGAGTTTTGTGACGCTGCGAAGACGTTGACACCTGATTTTTCTAAACCACCTGGGTTAGCAAAGTTAGCGATAGTAATATATCCAACATTTTGTAGTGCACCTGTCGTATCCACATAAGTAACGAGGCCATCTTTCCCGATTGATAGGTTACGTGCATCAGTCGGTACTTTTAGTTTTTGGAACCCTGCGCCACCTGCTTCTGGAAGTGGTACTGGTGGCGTACCGTTTGCAGCTCCTTGTGTTCCAGTACCAACCAAGTAGTTTCCATCACCTGTAACCAAGTTTCCATCAAGATCGGTATAGAAGTTACCAGAACGCGTATAGCGGATCCCTTCTGCCGTAACGACTTGGAAGAATCCTTCACCCGAGATCCCGACGTCAAGCACACGACCTGTGTTTTGGAGTGCTCCTTGGTTATAGACATTATCGACTGTTGACATCGATGCTCCGAGACCGACCTGTTTCGGGTTCGTCCCACCGACATTACCACCAGCACCGGATGATGAACCAACCGATTGACTGACAAGATCCTTAAACGTGACTCGACCCTTTTTGTAACCGAACGTGTTGACGTTCGCAATGTTGTTACCGACGACATCAAGCTTCGTTTGGAAGTTCTTAAGCCCACTAATTCCCGAGTACATTGAACGTAACATTATTTTTCCTCCTTTGATTGAATCTGAGTCAGTTCATAAACACTAATCTGTTTTCCGTTCGATAATTCGGCCATGATATCTAGCCCATCCCTTTTTACGCTAACGACACTGGCTGTCTCTTCGACGGTCGTCGTCTGCTCGGCTCCTGAAGCATCAGTTGTCTTCGACTCCGCTTCATAAGTAACTTTTTTGCCAATCAGATTACTGTAAGAGAGTAACGCTGTCGCATGTTGATTCAACACCATCGTGTCCATCGTCTTACCGATTGTTTGCATCTGTTCAAGTGAAGAAAACTGCGCCATCTGAGCAATGAAATCCTTGTCTTCCATGGGAGCCGTCGGATCTTGATTCGACAGTTGTGCAATCAGAATCTTCATGAACATGTCCTTATCCATCGCTTTATTCGTTGGTACTTGTGACTTTTCAGGAAGTTGGTATGAACTACCGTCTGTTTTTATCGCATCAGTCATCGTCTTCCTCCTCTTCTTCCTCTATCGGAACAGGGGTCTCTTGTTGAGGAGACTCGTGTTCCTGCTGATCACGTGTGAAGGACTGTTGAAAATCTCGCGTACTAGAAGCAATCATCCCTGTCTCAATCTTCACGACAGGAGTCTGTTGGTGCAACGCTGTCTGTAATTTCCCGAGTTGTTGCTCAATCGATTGCTTCGCTTGCTCGGTACTCGCAAACAGTTTGACGGTCAATGCTCCCTCCTTACGATCGAGTTGAACGACGACCTCTCCAAGCTGTTCAGGATATAGACGAATCGATAATCGCGTTGATCCATCAGCTCCTTTTAGAAATGGCGCTTGCTGAAGTGCAGCTTCAATCCGTTGTTGAATCTGTTCCGGTACTGGTAAAGGCACTGGACGAATCTGTTGAACGGTAGCCCCTTTATAAATTGGCATGCTCATCGGAAGCGATACAACTTTTCCTTCTGGATCAACTGGCATGGTCGTTTTCCGAACGAGTGAAGCAATCGCTAACGGGAGCGGCGTCTTCCCTTTCACTTGCTCTGCTACAGCTACAATGTCCGGCTTGACTGTCTCAACCGTACGAGTTGTTTGCGGTAACGTTTGCTTTATAGGTAATGCGGAGACGACACTTTCAATCGTCGGGAGTGGCGGTTGCTTTAAGTTATTTAGGTTGTGCTCTTTTATTTTGATCGTATCGTTCGTCACTGTCTGTAAAACGAATTGCTGCAACGATGGTGGCAATTGGTCGAATTGACTTTTCGCCTGCTCGACATTTCCGTCAAGCAATTGTTTAACGAACGCTAGTAGTTGTTCCATTTTTTTGGGTTCATGTTTTAGCGTCTCTACTTCCGGTTGTTTCAGTAAAGAGAGAAGCTCGTCTGGTTGATCTACGAGTTGTTGAATAAAATCTGGCAATGGTGGTGTCTCTGTTTTCAATTCGAGTTCTGTTGTGTTTGATGTCGCAGCAGAGACTGGTGACGGTAACGTCGCCGGTAACTTGGTCAGATAATCTAGTAGCGAGGCGAATTGACCACCGACCGTCGTCATCTCTCCCTTTTTCCCTGTTCCGGTGTTTAAGTTTGGGGAGGATGGTTGCGTTACTTCCGTCATATTCATCAGGCTTCCCTCCTTACTTCGTTGCGAGTAATTGCGTTAAGGCTGCCGCTTTTTTAGCATCCATCTTAGCGATGATCGCTGCCTGTTGTTCCGCATCGATGTCCTCGATGATCGGTACGACTTCTGTCGGACTAAGTTCGTTTAAAATGAGTGCCGCATCCTTTGGTGCCATTTCAGCATAGACATCAGTAACGGACGCCGCTTTTTTCTTCGTCGTCTTCGTTTGATCCGTTGTTGCCGGAGTTGGAGTTTGCTTTAAACGATCCCGCTCAGCAATCAAACGTTCGACTTCCTGTTCTTTGGCTTTTAAGGTGTCCGATTGTTCCTTACTTTGATTGCGTAATTTCTTAATTTCTTGATTCGCGACTTTCAGACGACGTTCGAGTTCTGCTGACGGATTCGTCAGACTCGTAGTCGTTTTGTCGGTTGCGAACGGTAAGGATAATAGAGGACGTCCATTCGCATAATTTAATACGAAATAAGCCGTCAGTAAGATTAAAATCAAAGGGATGATTAATAAAGGCAAAACCCATCCTTTTGACGTTTTGTTTTCACTCATATCATCCGTCCTCTTCCGAACTGTAACAATGCCAGTTCGTCTAATTGATTTTGTTCCGTCAATGCCTCAATCCGTTTCGTTTCAACTGTATGATTCTCTTGGAGACGACTGAATTTCTTCTCTTCGATTAATGCTCGTTCCAGTGATTCTTGGGTTCGTTCATAGCGATTTTTCGATTGCGTCACGTACAGTTGTTGTCGTTCGATTTCCTGCTTTACGACATCTCGCGCTCGCTCTCGATATTGCGAAGACATTAATTCGACGGTACCAATCTCATCTTGTGCCTTCAGAAAGGACTCATAACGGACAAGCAGATGATATAACTTTTCGACTTCGAGCTCATATTGCTTTTTATGAAAGCTCAGTTCTTTTGCAACGCGATCTTTCTCCGCTTCTGCTAAAGGAATGATTCGTTCATAAATCGTCTTCATCTTCCGTCCTCCTTACTGAATCGTTGCCATGAGTTGATGACATGCCGCTTCGAAATCACTGTCTTCGTGAATCTGTTGTTTCAAGAAACGAATCAATTCCGGATATTTATCGACAGCACGATCAATCTCCGGGTTCGTTCCTTTTTTGTACGCGCCGATGTTGATTAAATCCTCTGAATCAAGATACGTAGATAACAGCTGACGAAAAGCGACGGCAGCTGCTTTTTGTTCAGACGTCGTAATTTGGTTCATGACACGACTGATCGACCGTAAGACATGAATGGCCGGAAACTGACCTTTGTTCGCAAGATTACGATCAAGAACGAAGTGACCGTCTAAAATCCCTCGTACGGCGTCAGCAATCGGTTCATTCATGTCATCTCCATCAACGAGTACAGTATAAAATGCAGTAATGGAGCCATCTTGTGTCTTCCCGCTACGTTCGAGTAGTTGAGGAAGTAATGCGAATACGCTTGGTGTATATCCTTTTGAAGCGGGTGGTTCCCCTGTCGCAAGACCGATTTCTCGCTGCGCCATCGCAAAGCGAGTGACCGAATCCATCATCAAGACAACGTTTTTCCCTTGATCTCGAAAATATTCAGCGATTGCCGTTGCCGTATAGGCACCCTTTAGACGAACGAGTGGTGGTTGATCACTTGTCGCTACGACCAAAATGGATCGCTTCATCCCTTCTTCACCAAGCTCTGCCTCTACGAACTCTTTTACTTCTCGTCCTCGTTCACCAATCAAGGCAATGACATTAATGTCTGCTGTCGATCGTTTCGCAATCATTCCGAGTAATGTCGATTTCCCAACACCCGATCCTGCAAACAGACCCACACGTTGTCCTTGACCAACAGTGAGTAGTCCATCGATGGCACGAATACCGGTCGAGAGGACATCACTGATACGAGGACGTTCGAGCGGACTCGGTGGTTTACGAACAATTGATGTCGTTCGTAAATCCGTTAATGACTCACCGTCCAGTGGTCTTCCAAGCCCATCGAGCACCTTCCCGATCAGTTCATCTCCTACAGGTACGTGGAGTGGTTTTCCTGTCGCAAGAACGATTGATCCTGGAGCAATCGATGTCGTTTCCCCGTACGGCATGAGAAGGACGTGTCCTTCTCTGAACCCGACGACTTCTGCTTCGATCGTCTGACGTTGTTGGATGTGGATCAAACAACGTTCTCCGATTGCTACAGCCGTCGGTCCACGTGATTCAATCATCAGTCCAATCACTTGAACGACCTTTCCTGAATGTTGAACCAATTCTTCCGGACGAATTTCTCGAACTGCAGCTTGCATCGCATTGAGGTTAAACATGATGTAAAACCTCTTTAATTTTAGTTTGTAGTGCTTCAAAGCCACTTGTTAAACCACCTGTGATGGCTCCGTTCTCCGAGTCAACCCGATAATCACGTACTTTTAACGCCGGGTCGAATCGTAATTGAATCGTCGCATTCGCACCGAGAACACCTTGAAGTCGTTCTTCAAGCAAAACGACTCGTTCGAAATCTGCTGGTGAAGCGTAGATGATGATTTTTTCACGATCTCGGAACTGAATGATCAATTGATGTAACAATTGGTATAACGCCTCTTCTTCTTCATCATGTAACTTTTCTAAAAATTGATGTGTCACTTGTAGTCCAAGAACACATAATTCATGTTCCAATCGCATCAACCGCTCTTGATTCTGCCCTTCTAATCGAGCAGCAAAAGTATTCGTCGTTGCAATCTGCTCTTCGAAGATGGCTTGTCCTTCCGCACGACCCGCTTCAAATCCCGTCTGATATCCTTCTTCATATCCTCGTTGACGTGCGTCCTCTAGCGCTTGTAGACGTTCTTGTTCGAACTGCTGCTGACGTTGTTGGAACTCATCGAGCATCGACTGGTGAAGACGTTCCAGTTCAGCGTGACCTTCCGCCATCCGTTCTTCGTAGAACGTATCTGGAACGATAGCTGGTTCTTCCTGAGCACTTCGAATCTGTACGAGCGTTCGCTCCTGTCGTTCAATGACAGATTGTCTTTTGATGACGTTAGACAACAATATCATCTCCTCCACCACGAGCAACGACGATTTCACCCATGTCTTCTAAGCGGCGGATGATTCCGACGATTCGACTTTGTGCTTCTTCGACGTCTCGGAGACGAACAGGACCCATGAATTCCATATCCTCTTTGAACGATTCGACCATCCGCTGTGACATGTTGCGATAGACCATATCCTTGACGTCGTCTGACGATACTTTGAGTGCCAGGAGTAGATCTTCGTTCGATACTTCGCGAATGATACGCTGAATCGCCCGTGCATCGAGCGTAACGATATCTTCGAAAACGAACATCCGTTTTTTGATTTCTTCTGCGAGTTCCGGATCCTGAATCTCGAGCGTATCGAGAATCGTTCGTTCCGTCGTCCGGTCGACTCCATTCAACACTTGAACGACAGCTTCGATACCGCCAGATTGCGCAAAATCTTGCATGCCTGCTTGCGACAGATTCCGTTCGAGAATTTGCTCTACTTCGCTAATGATCTCCGGATTCATTCGGTCCATCGTCGCAATCCGCCGTGCTACATCGGATTGTGCTTCTGCCGGGAGCTCCGAGAGAATTTGTCCTGATTTAGCAGGATCGAGGTGAGCAAGAACGAGTGCAATTGTTTGTGGATGTTCATTTTGAATGAAGTTCAAAAGTTGTTTTGGATCTGCCTTCCGAGCAAACTCAAACGGTCGGACTTGTAACGTCGACGTCAGGCGATAGATGAGCTCCATCGCCTTCTCTTCACCGAGCGCTTTTTCAAGAACGGATTTAGCAAATCCGATTCCACCCTGCGTAATATAATTTTGCGCTGTTGCTAATTCATGGAACTCATCGAGGACGATTAACTTATCTTCTGGATCGACTCGTTTCATACTTGAGATTTGAAGGGTCAACCATTCCATCTCTTCTTCCGATAAATGTTTATATACACTGGCAGCGACTTCAGGACCTAACGAAATCATGAGAACCGCAGCCTTTTCACGACTGTTCATTTCCAGCTTCTTCATCTCATCAATCCTCCGCTAACCAAGTACGTAATAATTTCGCAAACTCATCCGGGTTGGATTCAGCGAGTTTTTCAAGCTGTTTGCGTTTGACGGCACCATCGCTTGTGTCTTCTGTTGAGAGCTCTGGAATTTCTGTCTCAATCGGTGTCCATTCCTCAAGTTCTTCAATTTCATTTGCTCGACGTCGACGCATAAGGAGAATGACTGCGCCAATGACAAGAATTGCTGCTCCACCAAGTGCGAACCAAACCCACACCGGCGTTGCCGTCGTCGTTTTCGTCGCTGTCGTCGTCTCCGCGAATGGTCGAGACATGACTACGACCTTGTTAGCAAGTTCTGCATCCGTCAGTGTCGTTTTTGCATCCGTCTTCGTTATCGATGTCCGGATGATCGAATACATCATCGTTTGTAGGTCGGTTTGTAACTGTGGATCAATCTGATTTTGACCTTTTGGTGGCTCGACGATAATTTGAATCCCTAAATCACGAATCTCATACGGAGCTCCTGTAATTTGTTTCGTGATTCGATTGACTTCATAGTTGATGATGTCGTGCGTCTTCTCACTCGTATCACCAGTCGCTTCTGTACCTGCTGGGAAGTTCGTCGTCTCATTTTCACCTGTACCAGCCGTTCCGGCGTTCGCAGACCCTGTGTAGGCTTCTGCTACTTTCTCAGCAGACGTTACGATTCCTTCGATTTTATCGGGATCTACTGGTTCAACGAGTTTTTGTTCTTCCTGTCGTTTCGTGACATCGACATCCGCTGTAACGGAAACGAGCGCTTTTTGTGGACCGAGAACAACAGACAGCATCTGCTGAATTTGCTTACGTAAATCGTTCTCTGTCGTTTTTTTCAACGCCATCGGATCCGTTCCACCCGCTGTTTGTGTAGCATTACCAGGTTCATAATACGTAAAGTACTGATCCATGATCGTGATGTTTTCTTCTTTTAGATTCGGAATACTTTTTGCAATCAAATGATAAAGACCTTGAACTGTTTGATTGTTAAGATTACTTCCTGTGCTAGAAGTTAAGACAACAGAGACCGTTGATGTTTCTTTTTCGTCGGAAAGAAAAACACTCTTTTCCGGAAGAGTAATCATGACTTTCGCAGACTCGATACCGTTTACTTGTGTAATCAAGTTTTCAAGTTCTGTCTGCATCGTATCGCGCTCGAGAATATTCATTTCTTTATCAGTCGTTCCGAATCCAGCATTTTCACTAAAGAAGGAATAATCGATTTGACCGGATTTCGGAATACCAGCTGTCGCCAGTTCGACTTTCAGGTTCTCGACATTTGCTTCTGGAACGAGAATCGTCACACCATTTGCTTCACTGACGACTTCCGACGCAATCCCATCTTCATTGAGCTTTTCTGTCACTTGCCCTGCTTCTTGAGGGGACAACTTCGAATAAAGAGGTGTCATCGTCGGTTTAGATAACCAGATGATGGTGACGATCAACGCTGCTAAAACTACGACGATAATCCCTAGAATCATCGCTTTTTTCGCAAGGGACCATTCTTTCCACGTCGTATTCATTGCTCCGAATCGAGCTTTTATTCGTTCGTTCATTCAACATCTCCCACGCTTTCCTTAACAGTCACAGTTGCATACGCATCATTTCTTGATATGCTTCGATGCCTTTGTTACGGACTTCAAGGGCGAGTTGCATAGAAAGCGATGCCTCTTCTGTTTTAATCATGATGTTATGTAGATCTGTCGTCTTCCCTGTCGCCAGGTCCACACGCGCTTGAGAGGAGGCTTTCTGTGCTGTATTCAAACCGTTCATCGCCTCGCTAAGTACTTCACTAAAATCACTTGGTGTCGTCTTTGCAATGGTCTGTGTGGGTAATACCATCTGCATGTTTTGAATAGGTTGAATTGCCATCGTGTCATCTCCTCTGCTTATTTACCAATCTCCATCGCTTTTACGAGCATCGCTTTTGTTGCGTTCAAGGCTGTTACGTTTGCTTCATAAGAACGTGTTGCGCCCATCATGTCGACCATTTCTTTTAAGATATCGACATTCGGCATCTTGACGTATCCAAGTTCATCCGCATCAGGATGCGTTGGGTTATATTCTAATTTGAATGGTTCGGGATCTTTCTTCAATTCACTGACCGTGACACCATTAGCAGTCTCTTTCAAAACAGCAAGTTTTCGAGCATACGGTTGCCACTGACCATTGACGAGCTCGCCTCGTGTCGTTTGCGCATTAGCGATGTTTGCCGAGACCGTATCAAGCCGTAGTCGCTGGGCAGTTAAACCAGATGCAGACGTATGGAATCCGCTAAACATACTCATGGATTATTTTCCTCCTCGGATGACAGACTGAATGCCAGAGAACTTACGATTCAACTGTTCTACCAACGCCTCGTACTCAATTTGATTGCGTGATAATTCAGACATCTCGAGATCGATATCGACACCGTTTCCATCGTTACGCATCGTATTCGGTCGATCGACGATGCTACCAGAAGTTCCGATCGTTGCATGTCGTTTTAAACTCATTTTCATTTCTGAATCTAGAACATCTCCAAAAGTGACACGCTTTGCTTTATACCCAGGTGTATCGACATTTGAGATATTTTTCGCAATGACTTCTTGTGCCATGACCGTTCGATTGACGGCTTGTGTCATTACGTTATAGTCAGACCCTAACCAATTCATCTTCTTTCCTCCACTCACGGAAACTATATTCAAATTCACGAAAAAAGTAAGTCGTTAGTAACATATCTGAAATAATTGAAACAAATAGGTCAATGTTTGAAAAGAAGTTTTTTGAAAAAAAGGGTAATGAGATGTTAATATTCTGTTTTTTATTCCCTTTTCTTATAAAAATGATAAATAATACCTAGTCAAACAAAAAAGACCTAGTGCTTAACTAGGTCTTCTCTCTATTAGCAGCAACTTCCTTTTTTTAGTTCGATTTAATTCGTTCTAATTCATATAGGAAGTTGTCGTTTAAGATTTTAATGTACGTCCCCTTCATTCCGAGTGAACGTGACTCGATGACACCAGCACTTTCGAGCTTACGAAGCGCGTTGACGATAACGGAACGCGTGATACCGACGCGATCCGCAATCTTTGAAGCGACGAGTAACCCTTCATTTCCTTCGAGTTCTTCGAAGATATGTTCGATTGCTTCGAGTTCAGAATAAGACAATGAATTGATTGCCATCTGGACGACTGCTTTCTTACGTGCCTTATCTTCTGCCTCGTGTGCCTTCTCACGCAGGATTTCCATCCCAACGACTGTTGCACCGTACTCAGCAAGCACAAGATCTTCTTCGTTGAAGTCTTCCACCATACGACCAAGGACAAGCGTACCGAGGCGTTCGCCACCACCGATGATGGGTACGATCGTCGTTTTCGACGTTTCGAACGTATCACGGTTGTCGACTGGGAATGCCGTATGTTCGCTATCGATAGCGATGTTTGCTGTCGTTTCAGTGACGTTAAACAATTTTTTCGTATAATCTTCCGGGAATTGACGTTCTTCTAAGAAACCACGGACCCGGTCATTTTCGATTTGTTGTTTGATTGCGATACCCAGTAACTTACCGCGCCGACTTACGATGAACGTGTTTGATTCCATGACTTCACTGAGACGGTCAGCCATGACCTTGAAATCAACATGTGTGCTCGCTTCCTGTTGTAACATCGTATTCAGCTTCCGCGTTTTCGCCAATAAATTCATTTTTTCTTCCTCCACTTTATAAGATGAACTGACTTAAGTCACGATCATCTGCTACTTTTCCAACTCGATCCGTCACGTATTGTGGCGTGATCGTCACATCCGTTTCCGGCATGTCTGCTGCTTCGAAGGATAATTCTTCGAGGACGCGCTCCATGATCGTATATAAGCGCCGTGCTCCTATATTATCCGTCTCATCGTTCACTTGTGCAGCAATCCGTGCGATTTCACGAATGGCTTCTTCTGTAAAGGTGACATGAACGTGTTCTGCCCCTAGTAATGCTTTATATTGTTTGAGTAATGCTTGATTCGGTTCAGTCAAAATTTTAACAAAGTCATCTTCTGTCAAACTGTCGAGTTCGACACGAATCGGGAAACGCCCTTGAAGTTCAGGAATCAAATCAGATGGTTTTGCCATATGGAACGCACCTGCAGCGATGAACAGGATATGATCCGTCTTGACTGGTCCATATTTCGTAACGATCGTTGATCCTTCAACAATCGGTAAGATGTCACGCTGAACACCTTCTCGTGAAACACCAGCAGAGTCATGTCCTTTTGTCGCGATCTTATCGATCTCATCGACAAAGATGATTCCCATCTGTTCCGCACGACGCACTGCTTCGTCATGGACTTCGTTCAAGTCAAGTAGTCGTTCCGCTTCTTCTGCTGTCAAAATTGGACGTGCTTCCTTGACTGTGAGTTGACGCTTCTTCGTTTTCTTCGGCATGACTTGTCCGAGCATGTCCTGAAGATTCGCGAGCCCTTCCATCCCTTGTTGCCCTGAGAACAAGTCAACTTGACGTTCTTCGACATCGACCTCAATCATCCGATCTTCAAGTTGACCCGTCAGCAATTGCTGGCGAAGTAGCGAACGGTCGGCTGTCGCTTCCGATGTATCCGGCTCTTGCTGTTTTTGATTCCCGCCGAACAACATTTCAAATGGATTCGTTCCGCCACCAAGACCAGATGATGCTTTTTTCCCAGACAACGCATCAACGATTCGCTCATTCGCTACTGCTTCCGCTCGATCTTTGAGCGCTTCTTTTTTCTCATCTTTAACAAGTCGAAGAGAAGCTTCCACCAGATCACGCACCATTGATTCCACGTCACGACCGACATATCCTACCTCAGTGAACTTCGTCGCTTCAATCTTGACAAACGGTGCCCGGACAAGTTTTGCAAGTCGTCGTGCAATCTCTGTCTTTCCGACACCAGTCGGTCCGATCATCAGAATGTTCTTCGGTGTGACTTCATCTCGCATCGATGCATCGAGCAACTGTCGACGGTATCGATTTCGTAAAGCAATCGCCACCGCTCGTTTTGCGTCTGCTTGCCCGATGACATGTTCATTTAACTTTTCGACGATTTGTCTTGGTGTCAATTCATGCATGGTCGTTGCCTCCGATCGTTTCTAGGATGATTTGATCGTTCGTAAAGACACAGAGTTCCCCAGCTGTTTCAAGAGCTGCTCTTGCAATTTCTTCTGCTGTAAGATGACTGGCATGTCGAGCTAACGCACGACCTGCAGCAAGCGCATAGTTACCACCTGAACCGATGGCGAGAATACCATCGTCCGGTTCAATGACTTCACCGTTTCCGGATACGAGTAAGAGATGTGTACCATCCATGACGAGTAAGAGTGCTTCTAATTGACGCAACATCTTATCTCCTCGCCATTCCTTTGCTAGTTCAACTGCTGCCCGTTGTAAGTTCCCGTTATACATTTCAAGTTTTGCTTCGAATTTCTCAAAGAGTGTAAACGCATCTGCAACACTTCCTGCAAATCCGGCAATGACTTTGCCACCATAGAGGCGCCGTACTTTTTTCGCACTTTTCTTCATGATGACTTGGTTTCCGAAAGTCACCTGTCCGTCCCCGCTCATCGCGGATTGTCCGTTATGTTGAATCGCAAAAATCGTCGTTGCATGAAACATGAATGTTTCCTCCCTTAGGCACGAGGATGTGCTTGTTGATAAACATGTCGCAATCGTTCAGTCGTTACGTGTGTATACTGTCCGGTCGTCGACAGCGATGCATGACCTAGTAACTCTTGGACGGCTCGCAAATCGGCGCCTCTCTCCAGTAAATCCGTAGCGAAACTATGACGAAGTGCATGTGGTGTCACATGTTTCCCAACGAGCTGTTCCCCTTTTTTCATGATCTTTCGAATCGCATCCGTCGTTAATCGACGCCCTGAATGAGACAAGAACAACGCTTGTTCATGACCTGCGATTGGATCTCGTGATGGTAAGTATCGTTCTAATGCTTCTTTTGCAAAGGTTCCGATTGGCGCGATGCGCTCTTTCCCACCTTTTCCATACACATGAACGTAGGAGTTGTCAGAAGCGAGGTCACGAAGATCAAGATGAACGATCTCGCTGACACGCATCCCCGTCGCATATAACAGTTCCACTAGCGCCACATTCCGGTTACCGAGCGTATCGCTCGATCGAAAAGCATCGAGAAAACGTTCATATTCCGTTGGCACGAGGAAGGTCGGAAGTCCTTGTTGTCGTTTTGGTGCTTTTAATCCATCGAATGGATTCGGTTCATCGGTGTCACGTGTCAAAAAACGACCAAATTGTTTGAGGCAGGAAACTTTTTGTGCAATCGTCGCCCGCGCCAGCTCCTGATCGTAAAGAGCATACAAATAACGCCGTGCACTTGCCAATTCAATCGATCGTAATTGATGATCGCGGCAAAAAGCGGCGTATTGTCGAAGTGTTTGATCATAAGAGCGACCTGTATTCGGAGATAATTGACGTTCAATATGAACATACCGCATAAAATCTTCTAGCAGTCGCTCAAAAGCAGTGTCTATCCCCATGAATGCGCCCCCTTCTGACCATTTCATTCTCGAATCGCCCTTAGCATAGCACAGACCAAGTAGTCTGACAATAGACCAAAAACCGAAAAATTAACGAAATTATCGCGCTTTTGTGACAAATTAAGAAATGGGGAGAAAGAGCGCTGAATCACGCCTTTCTCCCCATCAAAAATCACATATCCGTGAAATCTTTGATTGCTTCAAGTGCTCGCTCTGCGTAGAGCGCATACTTCTCTGGTTTTTTCATCCGAACCGGGTGACCGACGAGTGCCGGCACCAATCCGAAGTTGGCATTCATTGGCTGGAAGTTCTTCCCTTCCGTCGTCGTGATATAGTGCGACATCGCACCCATCATCGTCTCTTGCGGGAACGTTACCGGTTCCGCCTCATTGATGAGACGCGCCGCGTTGATCCCTGCTGTCAAACCGGATGCTGCAGACTCGACATACCCTTCAACACCTGTCATTTGCCCAGCGAAGAACAAGTCGTCACGTGTACGTGTCTGATACGTCGGTTTTAACAAGTTTGGTGAGTTAACGAACGTATTACGATGCATGACACCATAACGGACGATTTCTGCATTCTCAAGACCAGGAATCAGTCGGATGATTCGTTTTTGTTCGCCCCATTTTAAATGCGTCTGGAAACCAACGAGATTGAATAGTGTTCCAGCTGAATTGTCCTGACGTAACTGGACGACAGCATAAGGTCGTTTACCTGTCTTCGGATCTTCGAGTCCGACTGGCTTCATTGGTCCGAACAAGAGCGTTTTCGGTCCGCGTGAAGCGAGAACTTCAAACGGCATACAGCCTTCGAAGTAGATCTCTTTTTCGAATTCCTTGAGTGGAACGACTTCTGCATTGATTAACTCATCGTAGAAGACTTGGAATTCTTCTTCCGTCATTGGGCAATTCAAGTAGGCTGCTTCACCCTTATCGTAACGTGATTTCAAGTACACCTTCTCACGATCGATTGTATCTCCATCAAGAATCGGTGCCGCTGCATCGAAGAAGTACAGATAATCTTCACCCGTGAATTGTTTGAGTGATTCCGATAATGCCGCACTCGTCAACGGGCCAGTTGCGACGATTGTTGGACCGTCTGGAATCGCTTCGATTTCTTCATGATGGACCGTGACGTTCGGATGGTTTTTCAACGTTTCCGTCACGTATCCTGCGAAGTCATGCCGGTCGACGGCAAGTGCGCCACCTGCTGGGACGCTCGCTAAGTCTGCTGCTTTCATGATCAAGGAATCGAGCTGACGCATCTCTTCCTTTAAAACACCAACGGCATTCGTTAACTGGTTTGCTCGAAGTGAGTTCGAACAGACGAGTTCAGCGAATTGGTCTGTGTGGTGCGCGGGTGTCTGCTTGACAGGCCGCATTTCATATAAATCTACTTGTACGCCGCGTTTTGCAAGTTGCCATGCTGCTTCAGAACCTGCAAGTCCCGCGCCGATTACCGTTACACGTTTCAACGGTCATTCCTCCTCTTGCTCCTGATCGATGCGTGTTTCATGATGTCCACAAGATGTACATTCTACTTTCACACCGTTCTTGATTTTCTTTTGTACCATCATACTGCTACAAACCGGACATGGTTCTTCGACCGGTTTATCCCATGAGACGAACTCACACTCTGGATAGTTCGAACAACCGTAGAACAAACGACCTTTTTTACTCCGTCGTTCAACGATGTCACCTGTTCCACATGTCGGACACTTCACACCAATCTCAACTTGGATCGGTTTCGTGTTGCGACATTCTGGGAAGTTCGAGCACGCCATGAACTTGCCGTAACGTCCCATTTTAATGACCATAGGATGACCACAGACTTCACAATCTTCCCCAGCTGGTTCATCTTTGATTTCAATCTTTTCGATCTCTGCTTCTGCTCGTGTCAGACGCTTCGCAAACGATTTGTAGATCGGATCAACGACTTCCGTCCACTGCATATCACCTTTTTCAATCGCATCGAGTAACGCTTCCATGTCTGCTGTGAACTGGACCGTGATGAATTCTTGGAAATAGTCACTGATCATGTCGATGACGAGTTCCCCAAGTTCTGTCGGTAAGAATTTCTTCTCTTCGAGCGTCACATATCCACGCTTTTGAATCGTATCAAGCGTTGGGGCATACGTCGACGGACGACCGATCCCGAGTTCTTCCATTGCTCGGACGAGACGTGCTTCCGTATAGCGTGGTGGCGGTTGTGTGAAGTGTTGTTTCGGTTCGATCGCTGACTGCTTCAATTCCTCCCCTTCATCGAGTGGAGGAAGTAACCCTTCCTTAACGTCAGTGACTGCTTCATCATCCGTATCTTCGATGTAGACTTTCATGAAGCCCGGGAATTTAACCGTCGATCCGTTCGCACGGAATGTGACGTCGTTCGATACGAGATCAATTTTAACGGTATCGAGAATCGCCGGTGCCATCTGACTCGCAACGAATCGTTCCCAAATTAATTTGTATAGGCGGAACTGATCACGTGAGAGATACGATTTGACGAGTTGCGGCTCGCGCATCGTTGAAGTCGGACGGACTGCTTCGTGCGCATCCTGTGAGTTTGCTGACTTCTTCTCTTTGCGTTTCTCACTTGCGATATATTCTTTTCCGTAAGCTTGTTCGATGAAACCATGCGCTTCAAGATTCGCTGTCTCAGACGTCCGGGTCGAATCGGTACGCATGTACGTAATCAAACCGACTGTTCCTTCTTTTCCGATCTCGATTCCTTCGTATAGCTGTTGCGCGATCATCATCGTCTTCTTCGCCCGGAAATTAAGTTTACGCGCTGCTTCTTGTTGCAAAGAACTTGTCGTAAACGGTAATGCTGGATTTCGCTTCCGTTCTTTTTTCGTGACCGAATCGACCGTGAAGTCTTCCGAGAGTTGATTCAAGATTTGATCGACTTCTTCTTGCGAATGAAGTTCACGTTTCTTGCCATCGACTCCATAGAAGTTCGCTTCAAGCTTTTCACCGTTTGCATCAAGCTCTAGTTTGATCGTCCAGTATTCTTCTGGCATGAACGCATTGATTTCTTGTTCCCGATCGATGATCATCTTAACAGCAACCGATTGAACTCGTCCTGCAGACAATCCTTTTTTAATCTTTTTCCATAATAACGGACTCATGCTGTAACCGACAAGGCGGTCCAAGATACGACGTGCTTGCTGTGCATCGACAAGATCATAGTTGAGCTTGCGTGGTCGCTTGAACGAATCCTTGATAGCATCCTTCGTGATTTCATTGAAGACGACGCGGCATTCCGTTGACTCATCAACACCTAGTGCTTTTGCTAAATGCCATGCGATCGCTTCCCCCTCACGGTCGGGGTCGGCTGCGAGATAGATTTTTTGTGCTTTTTTCGCAGCTGTCTTTAGTTCTTTTAAGACCGGACCTTTACCACGGATCGTGATATATTTCGGTTCATAGTCATGTTCGACGTCGACTCCCATTTGGCTTTTCGGCAAGTCAATGACGTGCCCCATCGACGCTTTCACGGTATAGTTGGATCCGAGATAACGTTTAATGGTTTTTGCCTTAGCGGGTGACTCGACGATTACTAGATATTTTGCCATTGCAATCGCTCCCTATTAGAGGCGTACTCGTATTTTAATCTCACTTATCATAGTAGTCTCGATTCCCATTTGTCAACGTTCAGCCGAATACTTTTTGAAACTTCTTCCGGATCAAGGAGTGGAATCGCTCCTTCTGCGATCAATTGATTCGTTCCTGTAAAGAACGATTCAGTCGGGCAACCAGGTAAACAATAGACATCTTTTCCTTGATCGAGGGCGTGACCTGCTGTGTTCATCGTACCACTTCGTTTTGCTGCTTCAGCGATGATCAACGACGAAGACAATCCGGCAATGATTCGGTTTCGTTCTAAAAATTGAAATTTTTGAATCGGTGTTCCGGGTGGATATTCCGAGAGAAGGAGACCGTGTGAGAGGATACGTTCAAAAAGAGTAGAATGGGAAGTAGGATACAGGCGATCAAGTCCTCCAGCGAGAACAGCAATCGTTTTCTGTTGATGTTTTAAGGAAAGGCGATGAACGAGGGCATCAATACCATACGCTCCACCGGAGACGGTGACGAGATCTGGATGAAAGAAAGGTTGCAGGAAACGCATACGGGAAAGATGTTGCGGTGAAGGGGTTCGGCTACCGATGATACTGACGCGTGGAAGAGTCAGGCAAGAGGGATCACCGCGATAAAAGAGGGCATAGACCGGTTGAGGAATCGTAAGTAACATCGCCGGAAACAGCGGATCGCCTTTGACTAAAATCGACTCCTCGATCTGCTCTAGATGTAGTGCTTGTTCATAACGATTTCGAAGACGTTTAGACACAGGCAGTTCATGACTTGGAACGATTCCGAATTGCTCAATCAACTGGACGATCGTGTACGGTACCTGACACATCGCGAAGCGGACATACAGTTCACGTTTCATTAGACCAACGCTCCTTATTATATAGAAGAAAGCCGTCCTGATTTGATCAGGACAGCTTCTTTTTTTGAATTATTTGACTGTGCTGTTTGTTACGCACTCGTCATAGATACCTGCTTCTTTAATGACACGGATTAACGTCTCACCAATGATTGCTGGTGTTTCTGCTACTTCGATTCCGTTTGCACGGAGTGTCTTGATTTTTTCAGCAGCTGTACCTTTACCGCCAGAGATGATCGCACCTGCGTGACCCATCCGTTTACCAGCTGGAGCCGTTTGACCGCCGATGAAGCCGATAACTGGTTTCGTCATGTTCGCTTTGACCCATTCAGCAGCTTCTTCTTCCGCTGTTCCACCGATTTCACCGAGCATGATGACTGCTTTTGTTTCTGGATCTTCGTTGAACGCTTTGAGCGTATCGATGAAGTCTGTTCCGTTGACTGGGTCTCCCCCAATACCGACAGCTGTCGATTGACCGATACCTGCTGTCGTCAATTGATGGACAGCTTCATATGTCAATGTCCCAGAACGCGAGACGATTCCGACATGACCTGGTGTATGGATATATCCTGGCATGATACCAAGCTTCGCAACACCTGGAGTGATGACGCCTGGACAGTTTGGTCCGATGAGACGAACTGGCTTGCCATCAAGGTAACGTTTGACTTTGACCATATCAAGCACTGGAATACCTTCTGTGATACAGATGATCAGCGCGATGTTCGCATCTGCTGCTTCCATGATTGCATCCGCTGCGAATGCTGGTGGTACGTAGATGATTGATGCGTTCGCACCCGTTTTTTCGACCGCTTGTGCGACCGTGTCAAAAACAGGTACACCGCCGAGTACTTCCGTACCGCCTTTTCCTGGTGTAACACCGCCTACGAGGTTTGTTCCGTAGTCGATCATCTGTTCACCATGGAACATTCCTTGGTTACCTGTAATCCCCTGAATAATAACTTTCGTCGATTCGTTCACCCAAATACTCATCTTTAGCTCCCCCTTACTTCACGAGCGCAGCGATTTTTTCTGCGCCGTCTGCCATTGATGTAGCTGCTGTAATCGCTAGACCTGAATCTTTGAGAATTTGTTTCCCTGCATCAACGTTCGTACCTTCAAGACGAACGACGAGTGGAAGTTCGAGTCCGACTTCTTTTGTCGCCGCTACGATACCTTCTGCAATGACGTCACATTTCATGATTCCACCGAAGATGTTGACAAAAATCCCTTTAACGTTCTCATCTGATAAGATCAGTTTGAATGCTTCTGTAACTTTCTCTTTTGTCGCACCACCACCGACATCGAGGAAGTTCGCAGGATCACCACTGAAGTGTTTGATGATATCCATCGTTGCCATGGCAAGACCTGCACCATTGACGAGGCAGCCGATGTTTCCATCAAGCGCGATGTAGTTCAAATCACTCTTCGACGCTTCGACTTCACGTGGATCTTCTTCTGTTTCGTCACGTAACGCTACGATATCCGCATGACGATACAACGCGTTCGAGTCAAAGTTCAACTTCGCATCAAGCGCGATGACTTCGCCATCCTTCGTCGTGACGAGTGGGTTGATTTCTGCAATCGAACAATCCTTGTCGACGAAGAAATTATAGAGTTTCGTGACCATACCGACGAACTTGTTGACAAGCTTCACTGGAACACCCATTGCGAACGCGAGTTTACGCGCTTGGAACCCTTGAAGACCGACTGCAGGATCGACGACTTCTTTAATGATTTTTTCTGGTGTCGCTTCCGCCACCTCTTCGATGTCCATACCACCTTCACTTGAACCCATGATGACGACGCGACCTGTCACACGATCAAGTACGATTCCAAGATAGTATTCTTTGTCAATCGCACAGCCTTCTTCGACGAGAAGACGTTGAACGACTTTTCCTTCTGGACCTGTTTGGTGCGTGACGAGCGTTTTGCCGAGTAACTCCGTCGCATATTCCTTCACTTCTTCTTGCGATTTTGCAAGCTTGACGCCACCTGCTTTACCGCGTCCCCCCGCGTGAATTTGAGCTTTGACGACTTTAATCGGGCCTGACAATTGTTCTGATGCATCGACCGCCTCTTCGACGGTGAAGGCTGCGATTCCGTTTGGTACGGGTACACCGTACGAACGAAGTAATTCTTTTGCCTGATACTCATGTACATTCATGAAAAAATCCCCCTTAACCCCTTTAGTTTCGGCTCTTTCATTGTAGTTAAAATTGGAAGCGCTGTCTATCGTTATCGACCGAAAGCTTTATTTTTTCAGAATTTCCTCTTGATCGAGACGATATAAAAAGGCAAATAACTCGGCGATGACACCATATAATTCTTCCGGAATCTGTTCTGATACTTGGACAGCATCGAGTAACGTCATCAACGTTTCATCCTGTCGAATCGGAATATCATGTTTTAATGCTTCTTCTAAAATCCGTTCAGCGATATGTTCCGATCCTTTAGCGACGACTTTTGGGGCATGCATCTGTTCTTCGTAAGATAAGGCAATCGCTTTTTTCATATATGAAGATCCACCCTTCCGTTGCGCGTCGAGATATCATGCGGGACACGCTCTTTCTTCTGTTCGACCCAATCGAATCGCGTCAACGTATAGCCCTGTTCCTCGAGTCGTGCTTGAATCTGAGGTGTATAAGCTTGCATGAACGTATCGACATGCGCATTTGGATGAAACACAGAAATCGAGACGTTCCGATCTGCAATCAAGACGTCAACAGCGACCTCGCCAAGCCGTGGTAATTGTAAATACAAGACGACTCGGGCATGATTCGGATCAAACGTTCGTTCGAACGGCGCTTCCATTATGAGATCAACATCTTCAAACGGTCCAAACTGAGGTAATTGAAATAAATAAACTCCTTTACCGGCTTCGTTCGTTGCTTGAACGAGTTGTTGCGCTAAAATTTGATCGCTTGTCTTTCGATCAAGCGTTCGACCTATCTCGTCCCCCTTTGCCAATTGAACGAGTTCCGTAAGAGCGTGCTTCAACTGCTTCGCTTCTCCTTCCGTCACGGGTTGACCGATTTGCCTGAGTAGTTCCCGTGTTTCTACAGTCGGTACAGTCTGACGTTGTAAAAAGGAATCAAGTAGCTGCGGTAAAGCCGACTTTTGCGGAACCGTCTCGGTCGAGATGATTTTTAGGACCGGTTGCCCTTCTGCTGACACGACTTGAAAACGATACATATTGCCTTCTTTTAGTTCAGCAGTCGTCCCTGCCGTCAAAACACGTTGACCGACTTGTAGTTCCATCAATCCGTCTGGTAGAAGTTTTAACACTTTACCGACGATATTCGCACCTTCACGTAACGGTAGGTTCGCATGATCGATGATTTTAAAGGGTAGTAAGGCACGATGTTCGATTTGCATGATCGTTTCCTCCTAGAGGCGTTCTTTAACAGGGCGGAATGTTTTCCGATGGATCGGTGTCACTCCCAATGTATCGAGTGCCTGTAAATGTGTCGGTGTTCCGTAGCCTGCGTGTGTTTCAAATCCGTATCCCGGATAGTTAATCGCATATTCTTCCATCATTGCATCGCGTGTCTCTTTCGCAACGACACTTGCTGCTGCGATGGAAACACTTCGGGCATCTCCTTTGATGAGAGACTGTTGTGGTGTATCGCCTTCAAGTGTCATCGCATCAACGAGTAAGGCATCCGGTTGCAATTGACGGACAGCGTTTTGCATCGCCTGTTTTGACGCTTGATAGATGTTGATTTCGTCAATTTCAGCCGGTTCGATGATTCCAATCGCAATCTCAGCCACTTCTTGTAGATGTTTCAGTGCCGTTTGTCGCTGTATTTTACTCATCTGTTTCGAATCCGTTAGTCCCGGGTGATAGAAACCTTCTGGTAAGATAACCGCTGCCGCGACGACGGGACCAGCTAGTGGACCTCGTCCGACTTCGTCAACCCCGGCAATTCGCACGTATCCTTGCTGACGATACTGTTCCTCGAATGCGAGCCGTTCTTTGAAATCCATTCGTTGTTGCTCCTCGAGCGCGAATCGTCTTTCTGTCTGACGAAACAGTGTATGCACCCCTTTTCGCGCATCTGTCGCAAGTTCCTGCTTCAATTGAATAAATTCTTTTAGTGTTGCCTCGTGCAATCGCTGTTTCAATTCTGCTATGTTCATACATCCTGCTCCTTTGAAAAAAACTTGGACATCAAAAGATGTCCAAGTCCGTTATTCATTCGTTTCCCACTCTTCGACCGTTTCAAGTGTCACACGACCAAGCTTTTCCGTCCGTAGCTCATGCAGAAGCATTTCGCTCGTCCGCTCGAAATCGACATACCCACCTGAGACGAAGCCACGTTTTTTACCGATTGCTTCGAGTACGTCGACCGCTTCTCCTGATACTTCATCGAGTCGATAACGCTCACGTAACTGCTCCGGATACCGCGTCTTTAGCTCACGAAGAGCAAATAGCGCGATGTCGTCGATGTTTAAGATATCATCCTTGATCGCACCGGTAGCGGCTAGACGGTAGCCGACGACTTGATCGTCGAACTTCGGCCAGAGGATACCTGGTGTATCAAGTAATTCCATCTCACCTGTTTTCATCTTGATCCATTGTTGGCGTTTCGTCACACCCGGACGGT
This sequence comes from Exiguobacterium acetylicum, assembly GCF_022170825.1. NCBI lineage: Bacteria > Bacillati > Bacillota > Bacilli > Caryophanales > Exiguobacterium > Exiguobacterium acetylicum. The sequence goes on from NZ_CP081878.1 coordinate 2,031,332, forward strand.
CACCGGTAATCGCGATGTTCCGACCAGCGAGTCGATTGATGAGCGTCGATTTCCCGACGTTTGGAATGCCGATGATCAAGGCACGGATCGCACTCGGATTCCGACCTTTTTCTCGCATCCGTGCATGCTTTTCTTTCATTAAACGTAATGCACCTTCATGGATTTGATTCAATCCTTTGTTATGCTTTGCGTCAACCGCAACGACATCGACACCATCTGCTCGTAATGCGTTCATCCATTGTTCCGTCAATCGTTTATCCGCCATGTCGGCCTTATTGAGGACGATCAGTCGTGGCTTACCTGCTGTGATCTGTTCGACCATCGGATTACGGCTCGACATCGGAAGACGTGCATCGACAAGTTCGATGACCACATCAATCAACTTTAATTTTTCTGTGACTTCCCGACGTGCTTTGGCCATGTGACCGGGGAACCATTGAATCGTCATATCCTTCACCTCGTTCATATATTCCTGGACTTCTTGCTGATCATACGATACCCGAAAAAACATCCACTCCCTAGTATACGCAACTTCAGACAAGAAAAGAAGATGAGGTGCTTACTTTTCACGGTAAGCGTCTCATCTTCTTTCATTTTAATCGACAGAGCGCAAGTCGTTGAATGGGTAGAAAACGAAGTTCGTCGTTCCGACGATTTGATCCTCATCCACAAAACCGATATCGCGACTATCTTTTGAATTTTGACGGTTGTCTCCCATGACGAAGACTTTTCCTTTTGGAACGGTCGTTTCTCCCGTTCGCTCTTCAAGCGTGAAGTCTTCCGTCAACGGTACACCACTCATCTGAGCTTTGTATTCTTTCAAGTACGGTTCGGCGACTTTTTTATCGTTGACATACAACGTATCGTCTTTGTAATACATCGTATCTCCCGGAACAGCGATGACACGTTTGATGTAGTCTCGTGTTTCTGTTGCATGGAAGACGACGATATCGCCTCTTTCTGGTTCATTAAAATAGTATGGGACCTTATTGACGATCATTCGATCCGCATTGTGTAAGGTTGGCATCATCGATTCCCCATCAACGATGACGGGTACGAACAGGAATGTTCGAATGATGAACGCGATGACGAGCGCTACGACGAGCGCCTTTACCCAACTGAATAACTCCTTCACGAATTCCACTCCCTTGATTAACGCAATTTCTTCCTAAGGACTAGTATACGCATAAACGACAAAAAAAAGAAGCTTGTCCGGAGACAAGCCACTTTTTCACATGATTAACGACGGATTTCTTTAATACGCGCCGCTTTACCACGAAGGTTACGGAGGTAGTAAAGTTTCGCACGACGGACTTTACCGTAGCGAACGACTTCGATTTGTGCAACACGTGGTGAGTGGAGCGGGAAAGCACGCTCAACGCCAACTCCGTAAGAAATTTTACGGACTGTGAATGTTTCACTGATGCCGCCACCGTGACGTTTGATGACTACGCCTTCGAAAAGCTGGATCCGCTCACGCGTACCCTCGACGACTTTAACGTGTACACGGACTGTATCCCCAGGACGGAACGCAGGGACGTCTGACTTGATTTGTTCTTGTGTAAGTTCACGGAACAATTGTTGTGTGTTCATGAATGATTTCTCCTTTTTTCACCAATGTTCTTATCTTCATTTGCTTCAAGCATCCGACAGCGGAACATCGTTAATGGGTGGCTTTTGCCACATGTTTTAACTTATCATAGATTCAGTCGTTTGACAATCCTGAAATCGAGTCTAAATAACGCCGATCTTCTTCCGTTAACGGTGCATCCATGAGGAGATCAGGTCGACGCTCATATGTCCGCTTCAGCGACTGTTCACGCCGCCAGCGAGCAATTCGAGCATGATCACCGGACAAGAGGACATCTGGTACACGATGTCCTGCATATTCAGCCGGTCGTGTGTAATGTGGGTACTCGAGAAGACCTGTCGAGAACGAATCATCTTCGTGACTCGCAGACGCACCGAGCACGTCCGGTAAGAGACGGACGACGGCATCGATCATCGTCATCGCAGCAAGTTCTCCTCCGGTTAAGACGAAATCTCCAAGTGAAACCTCATCCGTTACAAGCTGATCATGGATTCGTTGATCAAATCCTTCATAGTGACCACATAAAAAGACCAGTTCTTCTTCTTTTGCCCATTCTTCTGCCATCCGTTGCGAAAATCGTTTTCCGGTCGGTGTCATGACGATGATCCGTCTTTTGCGTTCCGGTAAACTCGCCATCGCATCAAAAACGGGTTGCGGTGTCAACAGCATACCCGCTCCCCCACCGTACGGATAATCATCGACCTTGCCATGACGATTCGTCGAGAAGTCACGAAAATTAATCGTTTCGAGACGGACGCGCTCATCATCTTGTGCTCGCTTGACAATCGAATGATCGAGCGCTGAAAACATCTCCGGAAACAGCGTCAACACACGGATGTTCATTCCTCAATCAGTCCTGGAAGCGGTGTGATTTGGATGCGTTTCTGCTCCACATCGACGGAAGCAACGACTTGTTCGATATAAGGAATCAAGACATCTTTCTTTCCGTCCCGTTTGATCGTCCAGACATCGTTTGCGCCTGTCTCGAGAATATCGGATACGACCCCGATTTTCGTCTCACCATCGTAGACCGTACAACCGATGATTTCATGATAATAAAATTCATGTTCGTCTAAGTCCTGCAAGTCTTCTGCGTGGACATAGAGTTTCAATCCTTTGTACTTCTCGACGTCATTGATATGATGCATTCCTTTGAACGTCACCATGATGAATTGTTTATGCTTTCGGTAGCCACTGATCGTCACCGGCGTATAGGTGCCTTCAGAACCAAGAAAGACTTCTTTCCCGACCTTAAAGCGTTCTTCCGGGAAATCCGTGCTTGCGAGTAACTTCAGTTCCCCTTTTAGACCATGCGTATTGGCGATTTTCGCAATTTCCAACCATTCCATTCGTTTCACTTCCTTTCTTGAATTAAAAAAAGGAGGTAAGCTTTCGCTCACCTCCTAACGTCTTACTTCGCGAGTTTCGCGTTGTGGAATTTCTCCATGATACCAGCTTGTGAGAAGAGGTTACGAACTGTGTCCGAAGGTTTAGCACCTTCAGAGAGCCATTTAAGAGCTAGCTCTTCGTTGATTTTAACTTCTGCTTCTGGTTTAGCAACTGGATTGTAGTATCCGATTTGCTCGATGAAACGACCATCACGTGGTGCACGTGAGTCTGCTACTACCACACGGTAGAAAGGTGATTTTTTTGCGCCCATGCGCTTAAGACGAATTTTAACTGCCATTCGTAAGTCCCTCCAAATAATAAATAATTTTTTCGTTTAGTCAAATTGACAACTTCATTAGTATACAACGTTACAGCAAAAGAGAAAAGACTTTTAAAAGAATGGAAGACCAAAGCCTTTCTTTTTCCCTTTGCCCATCTGTCCGGAAAATTGTTTCATCATTTTCCGCATGTCTTCAAACTGTTTAATGAGACGGTTGACTTCTTGAATACTACGTCCACTACCACGGGCAATCCGCTTCCGGCGACTCGCATTCAAGATTTCAGGTTCAGTCCGCTCTCGCTTCGTCATCGATTGGATAATCGCTTCGACATACACGAGTTGCTTCTCATCGATTTGGGCGTTTTTCAACCCCTTCATCTTCCCTTTGCCTGCCCCAGGGATCATTCCCAACAGTTCGTCGAGTGGACCCATCTGTTTCACTTGCTGCAACTGCTCGATGAAATCATCGAATGTAAACGATGCATCGCGCATTTTGCTTTCTAACTCTTTGGCACGCGTAGCGTCCATTTGTGACTCTGCTTTTTCAATCAGCGTCAGCATGTCTCCCATGCCTAAAATCCGAGACGCCATCCGCTCGGGATAGAATGGTTCGATGGCATCGAGCTTCTCTCCAAGACCGACGAATTTAATCGGTGCTCCGGTGACTGCCTTGATGGAGAGTGCTGCACCACCTCGCGTATCTCCGTCGAGCTTCGTCAGAACGACTCCCGTCACGCCAAGTTTCTCGTTGAAACTCTCTGCGACGTTGACGGCATCCTGACCCGTCATCGAATCGACGACAAGGAAGATTTCATGCGGTTTGGCAATTTCCTTCACATCAACGAGTTCCTGCATCAGTTCCTCATCAACATGTAGGCGACCTGCCGTATCGATCAACACGATATCGTGATGATGCTCTTTTGCATAATCGAGTGCACCGGTAACAATTTCTTGCGGACTGACCTGATCTCCCATTGAGAAGACCGGTAACTCCAATTGTTTTCCGAGTGTCTCTAATTGTTTGATTGCTGCCGGACGATAAATATCCGCTGCAACAAGCAAAGGACTACGATTATGTTTTTTACGTAAATGATTGGCAAGTTTACCAGTTGTCGTTGTTTTACCTGCCCCTTGCAGACCTGTCATCATGATGACGGTCGGTGGACGGTTCGCAAGCGTCAATGGCGACACTTCCGCACCCATCAGATTCGTCAGTTCATCATGGACGATCTTGACGACTTGTTGTCCTGGCGTCAAAGACGTCATGACATCCTGTCCGACGGCACGTTCCTTTACATCATTTACGAATTGTTTGACGACCTTGAAGTTAACGTCAGCTTCGAGTAACGCTAAGCGAACTTCGCGCATCATCTCTTTGACGTCTGCTTCAGAAATCTTACCTTTACCTCGCATTTTAGCGAGACTGGCTTGAAGCCGTTCCGATAATCCTTCGAATGCCATTAAGAATGCCTCCTACTCTAATTGCTCCAATGTCTCAATGATCACTAGGGCTTCACCCGGAAGGTCACATTGCTTTAGCTGGTCGAGCAACTGTTTTCGCCGTTCATGTTTCTTAAACAGAGATAATCGTTCCTCATATTGCTCAAGCATGGCTTCCGTGCGTTTTATGTTGTCGTAGACTGCTTGTCGGCTGACTTCAAACTCATCGGCGATCTCACCTAAGGAAAAGTCATCTAAGTAATAGAGTGACATATAGTTCCGTTGTTTTGGTGTCAAAAGCTCCTGATAAAAGTCAATCAGATAGTTCATCCGGTTCGTTTTATCAAGTGTCATCCGAGCACCTCCGCAATGTTAAGTGAAATTCCTTTACAGATAGTATAGTACAGCCCTCACAGTGTGTTGTCAAGTTTTTTTCTTTACATGAAACGTCGCTTATTCTGCGCTTTCTTCCGTGTCGACGTTTTCCTTTTCTTCAAAGACATCGCCGAACAGTCCATACACGAATTGTTCTGCATCAAACGGTTGCAAATCATCGATTTTTTCACCGAGACCAACAAACTTGACTGGTAGATTCAGCTCGTTCTTGATCGCAAGAACGATCCCGCCCTTCGCTGTCCCGTCAAGCTTCGTCAAGACGATTCCGCTGACGTTCGTCGCTTGTTTAAAGGCTTTTGCTTGCACCATCGCATTTTGCCCTGTTGTTGCGTCAAGTGCCAGTAACACTTCATGTGGCGCTCCTGGAATTTCACGTTCGATGACGCGTTTGACTTTCTCGAGCTCGTTCATCAAATTGACCTTATTTTGAAGGCGTCCTGCCGTATCACAAATCAGGACGTCGACTTTACGCGCTTTTGCTGCTTGAACGGCGTCGTAGACGACAGCAGCTGGGTCCGATCCTTCCCCTTGGCGAATGACCGGTACACCAGAGCGTTCGCCCCAGACTTGCAACTGATCGATCGCACCTGCACGGAATGTATCCCCCGCTGCTAACATGACACTCTTACCTTCTTGTTTCAATCGGTTCGCAAGTTTCCCAATCGTCGTCGTCTTCCCGACACCGTTGACACCTACGAAAAGGATAACGTTCAATTCGTGATCAAGATCAAGTGCCGTCTCTTCCTCTTCGACTAACATGTTCGCGACAACTTCAACGAGGACGTCTCGGACTTGTTTTGGATCTTTGACGTTACGGCGTTTGACTTCTGTTTTTAACTCCTCGACTAAATCCATCGTCGTCGTTACACCGACGTCGGCTTGGATTAAGACTTCTTCTAATTCTTCGAAGAAATCTTCATCGACTTCGCGGAAGCGGTAGACGAGATCATTGACGGCACTAGCTAGTCCGTCACGTGTCTTCGTCAAGCCTTCTGTGAATTTAGTCGTGACTTCTTGAGTCGAAGTCGTCAAGCGGTCTTTCAGTTTTTTAAAGAAACTCATCGTTTAATCTCCTTTGGTTCTTCACTTAATGTACGTCGTGCCTCTTCTAGTTTAACGGATAACACTTCAGATATCCCGTTTTGCTGCATCGTAACGCCATATAGAACGTCTGCCGCCTCCATCGTCCCTTTCCGATGGGTGATGATGACGAACTGTGTATCGCGTGCTAGCTGATGGACGAACTCTCCAAATCGAGCGACGTTTGCTTCGTCAAGCGCTGCTTCGACCTCATCGAGCACACAGAATGGTACGGGGCGAGTCTTTAGAATCGCGAATAATAAGGCGATTGCCGTCAAGGCACGTTCTCCGCCTGATAAGAGCGACAGATTCTGCAACTTCTTCCCTGGTGGTTTCGCAACGATATCAATCCCACTCGTCAACAAATCACTTGGATCAACGAGGACTAGATCGGCTTCTCCGCCACCGAACAACTCGCGGAATGTTTCCCGGAAGTGCTCACGGACAGCATCATACGTTTGACGGAACAACCGAATGACTTCTCGGTCCATCTCTTCGATGACGCCATAGAGATCCGTTTTAGCAGCGACAAGATCATCACGTTGCGCTGATAGGAACGTAAACCGTTCATCGACTTCTGCGAATTCCTCAATCGCACCGATGTTGACGATGCCAATCTCTTCAAGTTGGCGTTTAAGCAGGTGAATTTCTTCTTTCGCCTCTTCATACGGTAAATCGAGCGGTGCAATCAACTCGAGCAGTAATCCCATCTCGTCGAGCATTTCTTGTCTTGTTTCAAGACGTGTACTCGTTTTTCCTTGCGCAAGACGCAGTTGCTCAAGCGTCTGTTTCGTCGTTTGTTGATCGTCTTTTGTCTTCGCTTCACGAATCCGGATCAATCGCAGAGATTCCGCCTGCACTTGAATCCGTTGTCCGATTGCGACGAGATCCGCCTCGACTTGTTGTTGTTTTTGCTCCTGTTCACGCTGTTCTGCGTGCAGAGCATCGATTTTCGCCTCATCGAATCCTTCGAGAACATGACGCAAGTCGCGTCGTTTATGTCCGCGTTCGAGTTTTGCGTGGCTCATCTGTTCCGTCAGACGTTCGATATCTTGAGTAAGCTGCGCTTGTTTCATTTGAATCGTCCGCTCTTCGAGAACCGCCTCAGCCTGTTCCTTCTTCAGTTCGTCCATCGTGACGGCACCACGGGCTTGGGCATCCTTCAGACGATCCAGAGCTTGTCTGAGCTCTATTTGACGCGCCGTCCATGTCGCAATCTCGACTTCGGACGTCTCGATGATCCGACGTGCTTCTTGTTCTTGTTCAAGCACGCGTGCCATCTGCCGATCTTCAACCGATAATTCAGACGTCATGACGGCGAGATGACGGTTGGCATCAGCTAACGTATCGCGCGACTGTTCCAGTTGTCCTTGTAATGTTTGGATTGTTTCCGTGCGCGTTCGTGCGGTAGCGTCAAGCGTCTGAATCGCCTCTCGAAGATCTTCTAAGCGGCGCATCTGCTCACGAATGACAGCTTGCCCACGCGTCAGTCCCTCTTTTAACTCTTCGAGCTCACGCGTTTGACTGAACAATGGTGTACCTTTTTTACGACTTCCGCCGGTCATCGTTCCGCCGACGTTAACGACGTCGCCTTCAAGCGTGACGAGACGATAACGATGGCCTGTCGAACGGGCAATTTGGTTTGCCTGTTCAAGCGACTCGACGACCAGTGTCGTCCCGAGTAAGTTCATCTTTAACTTCGTCAACGTCTCGTCGGTCGTCACGAGATCACTCGCAATCCCGACGAATCCAGACATTCCACCGACTTGCTCTCGCACCGAACGGTTAACTTCCCGCGCTTGAAGTGATGCGAGCGGCATGAACGTCGCGCGACCTGCATTTAATCGTCTGAGTTCCTGAATCAAACGACGACCGGTCGCATCGGTATCAACGACGATATTTTGCATTGCTCCACCAAGCGCTGTTTCGATCGCCGCTTCAAAGCGCGCTGGTACCGAAATCAACTCCGCAACCGCTCCGTGGATTCCTGGATGATGGTCCCGTTGTTTTAAGATTGTCTTAACGGCACCGAAATAGCCGCTATAATCCGCTTTGACGGATTCGAGGAACTCAATCCGGTCTTCCGTCTTATGGCGACGGCGTTCTAAATCAGCAACGGATTGTTCAACTTGACGTAATACGTGTTGTTGTTCGTTTCTCGCCGTAAGTGCCGTTGCCTCTTCCTCTGTTGCTTGATCCAGTTTCGTCCGAATCGAAGCAACGTCCGCTTCTAGTCGAGCGACGTCTTCTTCCAGCTGACGACGGGTCGACTGCTTCGAACCACTATCTGCCGTAAAGGTGCGTTGCTGTTCTTGCGCCTGTGCGAGATCTTGCTTCGCTCGATTGAAAGCGTTATTCGTCGCAGCCAACCGGCTTGCCACTTCAAAGGCTTCTGAGCGTAATTCCTCAGCTTCTTTATCAAAGTCACGATCTGTTTGCGTCAGCGCTTGATCAGCACGTTCTCGCTCAGCCGTGATCCGTGTTGCTTCCTGATCGACTTCTGCTTGGCGTGCTTGAAGTGCTGCTAATTCTAATTCTAACTCTTTGACACGCTCTTCCATGACAGCGACTTCTTGCTCAAGTCGCTCCTTCGTCTCGGTACCATGTTTTTCACGCTCTTTTGCTAAGTTGAGCGCTCCCTGGATCTCGACGAGTCGAGTCGAGACATGTCGGAGTTGTTCTTGTAAGTCATTTTCGCGTTGTCGCTCTTCTTCGAGCGTCGTCTCTTGCGTCTCCCGCGAAACGATCGTCTCTTCGTAGGTCGTCTTTTGGAGCGCAAGTCGTTCTTCACATTGCTCGATGTCATGCGCCAATGTTTCAAGTTCCGTCTGATACGTCGTGATTTCCTGTGCGAGAATGCCACGTTCTAATTCGTCATGACGTTCGCGAGCGACGAGATACTCTTTTGCGAGCGCCGCTTGTTCGCGTAATGGCTCGATTCGACCACCAAGCTCATATAAAATATCATCGACACGTGATAGATTCGTTTCTGTATCACTTAGTTTCCGTTCTGCTTGTTTCTTCCGGTGGCGGTATTTCAAGACGCCTGCTGCTTCCTCAATGACAGCACGACGTTCTTCCGGTTTCCCCGAAATGACTTGTTCGACTCGTCCTTGTCCGATGATCGCAAACGCGTCACGGGACAGACCAGTGTCCATGAATAGATCGAGAACGTCCTTCAGGCGACATGGTTTTTTATTTAAAAAATAATCACTATCTCCATTGCGACTGACACGTCGCGTGACGCTAATCTCTTGATAAGGTAACGCGACCGTTCCTGACTCATTGTCTAAGACGAGTGTCACCTCAGCAAATTGTTTCCGATGTTCGGATAGACTACCAGCAAAAATGACATCTTCCATTTTTGCTCCACGCAGCGACTTCGCCGATTGTTCTCCGAGCACCCAGCGGACAGCGTCCGATATATTTGATTTCCCACTTCCGTTCGGTCCGACGACTGCCGTGACACCTGGAAGGAATTCTAGTTCAGTTCGACTAGCAAAAGATTTGAAGCCATTGATTTCAATTCGTTTTAAGTACATCTTGATCACCCGTATGTTTAAATTTCTTTTGAATTTCTTTCAGTTTACCATAGCCGAAACGCTAGCAACATGATAGGTTTTAAGGTAGTATCACGCGAAACAAGAAGAAGAGGAGCGAATAACACGATGACAATTGAACAAATGATTGAAGCGATCTTAGATAAATTGAACATCATCAATAAAGGGGTCATTAAAGCAGACCAGTTCGACGGCTCAAAAAACGAAGACTTAAAAGAGATTTATGAGTTCGTCATGATGCGAGACTCGTTGTCTCTCGCAGAAGTTGACGCAATCGTCGACGAATTGAAATCCCTTAAGACTGTCTAATTGAGCGAGCATCACACGATAAAAGCCGATCATCTCTCACGCGTTTAAGAGATGGTCGGCTTTTTGTTGTTTAAAATTGTTTCTTTAATTCAAGTAAGGCTTGTTTTGCCGCCTGTTGTTCTGCCTCTTTTTTCGACCGCCCTGTCCCGATGCCTTCGAGTTCATCGGCGACTTGGACACGGGAGATGAACTCCCGACTATGCGCTGGACCGCGTTCTTCGATGATTTCATACTCAATGACACCTAGACCGACACGTTGAATGGCTTCTTGTAATTGACTCTTAAAATCCGTCTGCTCTTCGAAGAAGCCTGTCGCCACTTTCGGAAAAACCGCTTCGGCGAGGAATCGTTCGGCTGCTTCGATACCTTGATCGAGATACAAGGCCCCAATGAAGGATTCGAAGACATCCGCAAGCAAGGCTGGACGGTTCCGACCACCGGTCAGTTCTTCCCCCTTACCTAACAGAATCATATCGGAAAACTGATAGTGATTCGCAAATTGGACGAGTGACGGTTCGCAGACGATCGCCGCTCGCAATTTCGTTAATTCCCCCTCGGAACGTTCCGGGTAGTGTTCGAATAGATAGCGTGATACCGTCAACTCTAGGACCGCATCCCCTAAAAATTCAAGGCGTTCGTTATCTCCTTCAGACTCACGTTGTTCATTGACGAACGAAGAGTGCGTGAAGGCTTGTTTCAATAGTTCGACATTGGAAAATGTGATGTTAAGACGCTCTTGTAACGCTTCGAATTTCTGCTCGATTTGAGCGAGCGTTCGTGCATCTTTGCGTCGTTTGACATAAGGTCCTTTTCGGACACGACGTCCTTTTTGATTCGTCATAGTTCCTCCTAAACAGCTAAAGCCCACCGCAAAATGCGGTGGGTCAGCTTCAATGATCAGACTTGTGTTTCGATGTAGCTAACGACATCGCCGACAGTCTTCAAGTTTTCTGCTTGCTCATCTTCGATCGTGATTTCGAACTTGTCTTCTAAGTCCATGACGAGTTCCATAACTTCTAGAGAGTCAGCACCGAGGTCGTCTTTGAACGATTTATCGAGTGTGATTTCACTTTGTTCTTTTCCTAATTTTTCTGCGATTGCTTCTTGTACGTCTACTAAGATTTGTTCTTTTGTCATTTTAAAATCCCTCCATGAGTTGAGTATATAAGATGATTGCCAATTTGGCAAAGTACTACCGTTACTTATGTTACATCGTCATGCCGCCATCAACGGCAAGTGTTTGACCAGTGATGTAACGCGCTTCATCTGAAGCGATGAAACTGACGAGTGAAGCGATATCCTCCGTTTGACCGAAGCGTTTCAACGGAATTTGCCCAAGTGACAGGTTCCGCTGTTCTTCCGTCAATTCATCCGTCATGTCCGTTTCGATGAATCCCGGACAGATCGCATTGACTGTGACGCCTTTACTAGCGAGTTCACGTGCGACGGATTTCGTCAGCCCGATCAGTCCCGCTTTTGCTGCGACATAGTTGGCTTGCCCCGGATTGCCGGAAATACCGACGACCGACGCGATATTGATAATACGACCGCTTGTTTTTAACAACGGACGTGTCGCCGCTTGTGTGACAAGGAACGCTCCTTTGAGGTTCGTATCGATGACAGCATCAAAATCCGCTTCCTTCATGCGCATTAATAAGCCATCACGCGTGATGCCGGCATTATTGACGACACAATCCAGTTGACCGAACGTGTCGATCGTCTGTTTGATCATCTGCTTGACGGCATCCACTTCAGCGACATTCGCTTGAATCGCGAGTGCTTCGCCGCCTGCTTCTTTGATCTCACGGACGACAGCTTCCGCCTTGTCCGTACTTCCTGCATAGTTGACGACAACACGGAAACCGTCTGTTGCCAATCGCTTTGCGATGGCAGCACCGATTCCACGCGATGCGCCTGTGACGAGTGCTACTTTACTCAACGAATTCCCTCCGCTTCCAATTGCTCAAGTGTCGTGATGCTGATGATCTTCGCATCTTTTTTGATTCGTTTCACGAGACCGCTAAGCGGAGACGACGGACCAAACTCGATGAACGTATCGGCACCTTCTTCGATCAGACGCTCAACACATGATTCGAATCGAACAGGCGAGTAAAGCTGTTGGACGAGCAAACGAATCAATTCATCCGGTTGATCGTGGAACGCACTGTCGACGTTCGAGATGAACTTCGTCTTCGCCGTTTCAAACGGTGACGAGACGAGAATGTCTTCGAATCGTGGTGCGAATGGTGTCATGAGCGACGAGTGGAACGCACCCGATACATCGAGTGGTAAAACACGTTTTGCTCCAAGTTCTTTTAACTTCGCTGTGGCAGATTCAACCGCTGCGATTTGTCCTGAGATGACGAATTGTCCAGGACAGTTGTAGTTAGCGATTTGAACGATTTCTCCCGTTGCCGCAATTGATTCGACCGCGTGATGCGCTGCCTCAACATCATTCATGCCGATGACCGCCGCCATCGTTCCGCCTGTGACTTGGTTCATGAGTTTTCCGCGTTCGCGGACGAGATAGACGGCTTCAGACGGTGTGATGACAGAAGCTGCGACTAGCGCGCTGTACTCTCCGACACTGTGTCCGAGTACAAAATCAGGTGTATGTCCTTGTGATGCATACTGCTGTGCGAGTAGAGCACTATGTGCGACGATGGCTGGTTGAGCGATATCCGTCGCTTTCAATTCATCCTTCGTTCCTGTCGTCATCAGCGTCGTCAGGTCCAGACCAATTCGCGTTCCGAGGTCAGCGAGTGCTTGGCGTGTCTCTTCTTGCGTGATGAGCGTCTGTCCCATTCCAGGAGTTTGCGACCCTTGTCCTGGAAACATCCAAACTGTTTTCCCCATCTCGTCTCACTCCTTTTTAACGTGCTTCAGTTGCTTTCGCTTGAACGATTTTGGAAACGACGTCTTGTTCGACCATCTTTTCTGCCTGAGCAAGCGCCCGGCTAAACGCATAAGCATTACTTGAACCATGCGCTTTGATGACCGGCGCCGCAATCCCAAATAATCCAGCCCCACCATATTCTTCATAGGCGAGCAACTGCTTCATTTTTTTCAACTTCGGTTTTAGTACGAGAGCGGCGAGCTTTGATGTCCAAGAGCTCATGAATTGTTCCTTCATCACACCCATGATCATGCTTGCTGCACCTTCTGTACTTTTAAGTAACGTATTACCGGCAAAACCTTCCGTGACGATGACATCGACGTCACCGCTCATCGCTTCTCTCGCCTCGACGTTCCCAACGAAATGAATCGGGGCTGTCTCAAGTAGCGGATACGTTTCCTTCGTCAGCGCATTCCCTTTACCGGCTTCTGATCCGATATTGAGGAGTCCGACTTTCGGACGCGTGATGCCGCGAACTTGTTCTGCGTAGACAGAACCCATGATGGCATAATCAAGCAAATGCTCTGCCTTCGCATCTGGGTTAGCGCCAACATCTAAGATGACGACACCTTTCCCATTACGTGTCGGGAAGGTCGGGGCCAGTGCAGGACGGTCAACCCCTTCGATACGACCGATGACGAACAATCCGGCAGTCATGAGCGCTCCCGTGTTGCCTGCTGAAATCAAGGCATCTGCTTCTCCCGATTTCACCAGGTTTGCAGCCACAACGAGTGAGCTATCTTTCTTGCGGCGAATCGCACGTACCGGTTCATCTTCTCCGGTGATGACGGATGCCGCGTGGACGATCGTCACGCGCGGATCCTCGATTGTGTATGAGCGTAACTTCAACTCATCTCCGACTAATCGGATATCGATGTTTTCCTTTGGACGTTCTGCCAAGTAGGCAACGACCCCTTCTACGATGGCACGGGGTGCGTGATCGCCCCCCATGGCGTCAACTGCTAAAATCATTTCGATTCCTCCTTACTACTTCGATACACCGTAAATTCGCCAATGAAGACACATTCTTCACCGACATAACTCTCTACCGTGATGTCAGAACGTCCATCTTGACGATGCGAACTGACGAATGCCTTCGCAACGACGCGTTCCCCGACGTGAACGGAGCGTGTGAACTGGACGTTCGCACGTGTCGTCAACGCGAGTTCATCGTCGATGAGCGCAATCGCAAGCGAGTTTGCCTGCGCGAACAAAATATGTCCGCGGGCGATCGCATTTCGACTAAACGCATGTTCCGGCAAAATCTCAAGGATTGAGATAGCAGATGTATCGAGCTTCAGGTCAATCATATCACCAATGACTTCATTTTCAGTCAACGTACGCACATCATCGAGGCGTTCGGTCGCGACATGTTTAATTCGCTCCCGTAATTCTGGAATCTTTAATTCCATCCGGTCCAGACGAATCGTCTGGATACTAACACGAAATCGTGTTGCCAGCGCTTCATCCGTGATGAACGGATTTTGCTCGATCGTCTGTAATAACTCTTGCTGTCTTTCTTTTTTAGGTACCCGCATGTATGTTCCTCCCACAAGAAGGATGACCACTATTATTACCTGGTACTAACAGTAGTATATATCCCTTGTTGTTCACTTTCAAGTATTATTCGATTCTTTCTCCTTCAAGCAACCCTTGGCGTTCGATAAATTCACGCAAGACACTGTATTCTTGTGCTTGCCAAAAGGCATCCGATCGCAGTAATCGGACCGCGTCCTGCCGTGCCGTCTCCATGACTTGTATATCGAGCGCCGGATCGGTCAAGACGAATCGCGGTAAACCACTCTGTTCGGTTCCAAAGAAATTACCGGCACCACGTAGCTTTAAATCTTTCTCGGCTAATTTAAAGCCGTCGTTCGTTTCCGTCATCGTTTTGATGCGTTCTTTACCCGTGTCAGAAGATGGGTCAGCAATCAGAATACAATAAGACTGGGCATCTCCTCGTCCAACGCGCCCTCTCAACTGGTGCAGTTGGGCGAGTCCGAAACGTTCCGCATCATGAATGACGATGATTGATGCATTCGGAACGTTTACGCCGACCTCGACGACTGTCGTCGAAACAAGGATCTGAACAGCGTTTTCCTTGAATGCCTGCATGACATCATCTTTTTCGGAAGACGTCAGTCGTCCATGCATCAAACCGACTTGATACGGTTCGAACCGTTCGGTCAGTATCGCATGTAATTCAATCGCATTTTGAACCTCAAGTGATTCGGATTCCTCGATCAATGGCGTGATGACGTAGGCTTGTCGTCCTTGCGACAATTCTTTCTCGACGAACCCGAAGACGCGCTCCATCTGTTGCGGCTTCGCCCAGTAGGTCTCGATTTCCTTTCGTCCCGCCGGCATCTCATCGATGATCGAAACATCCATATCGCCGAAGACCGATATCGCAAGCGTACGCGGAATCGGTGTTGCTGTCATATATAATACATCTGCTTGTTCTGCTTTTGCCCGCAGACGTTTTCGTTGTTCGACACCGAATCGATGTTGTTCATCGGTGATGACGAGATGTAATGCCTTGAACTGGACGGTATCTTGAATCAGTGCATGTGTCCCGACTAAGACATCAATCTCTCCCGTTACGAGCGCTTCTAGTAAATGCACCCGTGCTTTTCCTTTAACGGAGCTTGTCAGTAAACCGACGCGAATCCCGAGCGGTTCAAGCAATGGAGCAAGCGACGCCGCATGCTGTTCTGCTAAAATTTCTGTCGGCACCATTAAAGCACCTTGTTTTCCGGCACGAACCGTCGCAAATAGCGCAATCGCTGCGATGACAGTCTTTCCGCTTCCAACGTCCCCTTGCAACAGTCGGTTCATCCGTTCGCCACGTCCGATATCGTCTAAGATTTCTTTTGTCACGCGCTGTTGCGCACCTGTCAGTGGAAACGGTAGACTCTGGATGAAATTCGCTATATCCGCTTCATGTAGCGGTAAGGCAATCCCTTGACCTTTTCGTCGTCCAAGACGCAACGCCTGTAACTTCAGCTGAAAATAAAGACACTCCTCATAGACATAACTCCGACGAGCAGCCGTTAACTCTTTTCGATTCGTCGGGAAATGGAGTGCCTTCAGCATCGTCATCCGGTCTTGCAATCGGTATGTCTTGCGAATGCTGTCAGGAATCCGCTCACCTAACGTCTCCGTCTCTTTAAATGCTAAATCAACGACACGACGGAACGTCTTCATCCGCATATCGCCACGTAACGAATAGACCGGTGTCAATTCACCTTCGATCGCTCCAAATTGCAACTCCGTCGCAGAGATCGTCATCCGGTGTAAATCCCATTTGCCGCTGACCGTCACTTCTGCTCCGAGTTGCAGTTGGTCTTTGTAAAATGCTCGGTTGAACATCGTTACGGTCACACTATACCGTTCTTCGACGAGCAAGCGGAACGTCAACCGGTTCTTCCCTTTTCCGTAATAGCGCACAAGCGGTTCGGACTGGACTTGCCCCGTGAATTTAACTTTATCCTCATGAATCGCTTCCGTTAGACTTCCCGTCACGAAATCGTCATAACGAAACGGGACGTGCTCAAGCACGTCCGCAACGGTGAGAATATTCATCTCTTCTAGTTTTTTCGCCAAATCCCGTCCGACACCTTTTAATGTCTTGACGTCACGTGATGGATTCATTCGATAACTCTCCGAAGATTTTTGCTTCGAGCCAGCGACCAGTTGGCGTATTCGCTAGTCCACCTTTTGCCGTTTCGCGAAGTGCAGATGGCATCATCTGACCAATTTCATGCATGGCTGAGATGACTTCATCACACGGAATCCGTGACGTGATTCCAGCGAGTGCCATATCGGCAGCGACGACCGCATTCGCTCCACCCATTGCATTTCGTTTGACGCACGGCACTTCTACGAGTCCAGCAACCGGATCACAGACGAGTCCGAGCATATTTTTCAGGGCAATCGCAAACGCGTGTGCCGATTGATCCGGCGTTCCGCCCGCCATCTCAACGATGGCAGCTGCTGCCATCGCTGTCGCTGAACCGACCTCTGCCTGACAACCACCAGCTGCTCCGGAGATCGACGCATTGTTCGCAACGACAAATCCGAACGCACCGGATGTGAACAAGAAACGTAACATCTGCTCACGCGTTGGATTCAAGCGATCTTTGACCGCAAATAGCGTACCGGGTACAACTCCGGCACTTCCTGCCGTTGGTGTCGCACAAATTTTCCCCATCGCAGCATTGACTTCGTTCGTACCGATCGCTTTACTGACGGCATCAAGTAGCAGATCTCCTGACAAACCTTTACCTGAGGCACGGTACCGTTGAAGCAAGACAGCGTCCCCGCCTGTTAATCCAGTCACTGACTGGACACCTTCTCCGTCAAGTGAACGAGCTACTGCTTCTTCCATGACTTGTAGGTTTCGCTCCATCATCGCATAAACTTCATCGCGCTCTAAATGACGAACCGTCATCTCTTGTTCAATCATGACTTCCGAAATCGGAATATTTCGTTCCGTCGCGATGGCGACGAGTTCTTTTACGGATTTAAACATGTCTTCACTCTCCCATCATGACGGCACGCTCGACTTGAGGTAACCGATCGATTTCTTCCAACACTTCTGCTGTAATTCGGTCATCAATTTCAATCGCCATAAGTGCTTGTTTTCCTTTTTCGTGCCGTGATACTTCCATGTGACCGATGTTGATTTCGTAATCAGCCAGTATGCTCGTCACGGCAGCAATCGCACCAAAGCGGTCATGGTGTAAGACGACGAGTGCCGGTCCCCCACCGGACAAACGAAGCGGCACACCATTTAGTTCCGTGATCTCAATCGTTCCCCCACCAATTGAAATCCCGACAAGTTCAAACTCTTCTACACCATTCGTCAAGTGGACACGAGCCGTATTCGGATGATCCGTCAACGCTTCACTCGTCTCAAAATGAATCTCAATCCCTTTTGATTTTGCGATGTCGATCGATTGCGGAATTCGGTCGTCAAACGTGTCGTATCCGAGAACACCGCCAATAATCGCGACGTCCGTTCCGTGTCCACGATACGTATCAGCAAATGACCCATAAAACGTGATATGGATGACCGTTGGTGTTTCCCCGAACAATTTACCCGCCATCAATCCAATCCGTGCAGCACCTGCTGTATGCGAGCTCGATGGACCGACCATGACCGGTCCGATGATGTCAAAGACGCTACGATATTTCATCTCTTTTCCCCTCTCTATGAAACAAACGAAATCCCACCTCTATTATCGCAGATGGTGGGATTCGTGAAAAGGCTAGTCGCCTTTTTTCAGTATGATGGTTTTATTCGACGCTTAAAATGTACGAATAAAGTGGTTGTTTACCGTCGTGTACTTCCACTTCAGCATCTGGATTGACCGATTCGATGTATGCGACGAGTGCGTCAACTTCATCTGTTGAGACGCCTTCACCGTAAAGAACCGTGATGATCTCATCGTCTTCCGTGACGAGTGTATCGACGAGTTTCTTAACAGCACCAAGACTTGAACCGTCCGTAGCGACGATTTGTTTTTCAGCAATCGCCATATGGTCGTCCTTCTTGATCTCAACACCATCGATGTTCGTATCACGTACAGCATATGTGACTTGACCTGATTTAACAGCTGCAATCGCATCTGCCATATGCGCTTCGTTTTCTTCGACAGTCGCTTCTGGGTTATAGACGATCGTTGCCGCCAATCCTTGTGGGACTGTTTTTGATTTCACGACCGTTACACCGCAAGAGGCAACAGATGCCGCTTGTTCAGCCGCCATGATGATGTTCGAGTTGTTCGGATAGACGTAGACATGTTCAGCATGTGCATCTTCGATCGCCTTGACGATATCTTCCGTCGACGGGTTCATCGTTTGTCCACCTTCGATGACGACACTGACACCGAGTGATTTGAAGAGTTCACTGATTCCTTCACCCATTGCGACTGTCACGAGGGCTGCTTTCGCTTTTGCCTTCGGTGCAGCGACTGGCGTGACTTGGTTCGCGCCTTCTTCTTCGAGGATCGTCGAATGTTGTTGACGCATGTTTTCGATCTTAACAGCGACGAGTTCACCAAAACGTTGTCCTTTTGTGATGACTTCTCCTGGCGTTTCAACATGAACGTGAACTTTAAGGAGCTCTTCATCCGCAACGACGAGCAACGAATCACCGAATTCCGCTAATTCGTTACGGAAGTCTTCTTCGCTGAACGGTGCATTTGCGAGCTTGTCATCTTGGAAACGAACCATGATCTCCGTGCAGTAACCGTAATGAATTTCTTCTGTCGACATGAAGCTTTGAGCCGTTTTGTGATGCTCTGCTTCGACGAGTGCTTCCATGACAGGCGCATGCGGCTTATCCAGTTCTTTTCCTTCAAGCGTTGCAAGGAACCCTTCATAGATGCAGACGAGACCTTGACCACCTGAGTCAACGACACCTACTTCTTTTAATACCGGAAGAAGATCCGGTGTTCCGTCGAGCGACACTTTCGAAGCTTCGACGAGTTGACGCATCAACTCTAAGAAATCCGGCGTCGTCTCAGATTGTGCGATGGCCGCAACAGCTGTTTCACGAGCAACCGTCAAGATTGTTCCTTCGACTGGTTTCATGACCGCTTTGTATGCTGTATCGACACCTTTTTGCAACGCATCTGCGAATTCCTTCGTATCAATCGTCGTTTTTCCTTCGATTGATTTTGAGAATCCACGGAACAATTGACTCAAGATGACGCCTGAGTTTCCGCGTGCACCCATTAATAATCCACGTGCGAAGACGTTCGCGACTTCCGATACAGAATCCGATGTCGATTTACCTGCTTCTTTTGCACCTGAAGTCATCGTCAAATTCATGTTCGTTCCCGTATCACCATCTGGCACAGGGAAGACATTCAATGAATCGACGAAATCTGCATTTTGATAGAGATTCGCCGCGCCATTTTGAATCATCTTGACTAACTGCGCTCCTGTTAAACGATCTACACTCACTAAAGTTTCCTCCTCTATTCCCGCCTTAGACATTCGTCAAGCGGACTCCTTGGACAAAGATGTTCACAGATGTCACGTCAAGACCTAGTGCCTGACTGAGCGTGTATTTCACGCGACTCTGTACGTTATTCGCCACCTCTGAGATTTTCGTTCCATAACTTACGATGATATGCATATCGATATGGACCTGCTCTGAAGCCTGTCGAACGATGACACCGCGTGCAAAGTTCTCACGTTTTAAGAGTTCAGCAAGACCATCCTTGATTTGAGACTGGGATGCCATACCAACGACACCAAAACATTCCATTGCCGCACCGCCCGCAAGTTGCGCGACGACATCATTATCTACATCAATCTTTCCATAGGTCGTTTTCATCTCGATCGCCACCTGAGTAGCCCCCTTTGAATATTGTATTCTTCTCATAATTCTACTATAAGGACCTACTATTGAAAAGTCGCCGTACTGACTATACAATGAATAAGTGAAAAATAGTAGCGGTCAAATGAACTTTTACCATCATCCTCATCCATTATTTTAAATTTCGAGGTTGTCTGTCAAGTTTTTTTCTTGTCAGCTACTTTTTTTATGTTGCAACCGCCCTGACACCATGCTAAGATAGCAAAGTGTCTATTAGGACGAACGCAAAACAACATAAAAGGAGGCGGAACGCATGGCACGTAAATGCTACGTTACTGGGAAATCGCCAAAGTCGGGTAACAACCGTTCACACGCATTGAACAAAACAAAACGTACTTGGGGAGTCAACGTACAAAAAGTACGTATCCTCGTCGACGGTAAGCCGAAAAAGGTTTGGGTTTCAGCTCGAGCTCTTAAATCAGGTAAAGTCGAACGCGTATAAGGCGCAACCACCGGATGGGAATCTTCCCTTCCGGTTTTTTTATACCCTCATTTATTTTTCTCATAAACTAATTGTCGCTTTTATTGAAAACGCTTACAATAGGAACGTACTTTATTTTGTCAGAATTGGGGGAAGTCATCATGCAACTCAAACGAGAGATGACGAGTCGACACCTGTTCATGATCTCACTCGGCGGGATCATCGGAACAGGCTTATTTTTAGGGTCAGGGTTAACGATTTCACAAGCAGGACCTCTCGGGGCGGTCCTCAGTTACATCGTGGGTGGGACCATCATGTATCTGACGATGTTATGTCTAGGGGAATTAGCGGTCTATATGCCGGTCTCGGGGTCATTTCAGACCTATACGACCCGGTTCATCGGACCAGGAATCGGCTTTGCCGTCGGTTGGATTTATTGGCTCGGCTGGGCTGTGACAGTCGCACTCGAAATCACGGCTGCTGGCAGTTTGATGGATCGTTGGTTCCCGAATGTACCAGTCGTCGTCTGGTGTACCGTCTTTACGGTCTTACTGTTTGGTCTGAATGCCGTCTCAGCCAAAGCGTTCGGTGAAGCAGAATTTTGGTTCTCGAGTTTAAAGGTACTCGCGATTCTCTTCTTCATCGTCCTCGGTGGTGCTGCTTGGTTCGGCTGGTTACCGATGGAAGCAGATCGTCCGACAACGTTATTTGCGAACTTTACGGCAAGCGGTTGGTTTCCAAACGGGATTCTCGGTGTCTTGACGACGATGATTGCCGTCAACTTCGCTTTCCAAGGAACCGAATTGATTGGTGTCGCGGCTGGGGAGTCCGACACGCCTGAAAAATCGATTCCAAAAGCGATCCGGAATACAGTCTGGCGTACGTTCATCTTCTTTGTCTTATCAATTACGATCGTTGGTGCCTTGATTCCATATGAGACAGCTGGCGGAGTCAGCAGCCCGTTCATCATGGTCTTTGATGCAATCGGCATCCCTTATGCTGCTGATTTAATGAATATCGTTGTCTTGACAGCACTATTATCTGTCGGTAACTCGGGACTGTATGCGGCAACCCGAATGTTATGGGCGATGTCGCAAGAAGGCATGATTTCAAAGAAATTATCTTACGTCAATGCACGAGGTGTACCGATGCGTGCTTTACTCTTTACGATGATGTTTGCGATGTTATCGCTTCTAACAGCCTTTTTCGCAGAGGATACCGTCTTTATTTGGCTCTTATCCTTAGCTGGGCTCGGTGCTCAAGTCGGTTGGATTTCCATCTCTGCTTCTCAACTCGCATTTCGTCGGCAGTTCTTGCGAAACGGACATGATCTATCCGAATTGAAATTCAAGACACCGCTCTATCCGGTGTTACCGCTGATTTCGTTGACGTTAAACGTCGTCGTCCTCGTTAGTCTTGCGTTTCAAGTGGACCAGCGGATTGCCCTATACATCGGTGTTCCATTCTTCCTCGTCATGTGGGGAAGCTATCATCTCTTCGTCAAAGGAAAACATCTAGCAGCACAAAGCGACATCCGTGTCGCTCCTTCTCAACTCGAAGAATAATTTCATAAGAAAAGAGGCTGCGGATTATCCACGGCCTCTTTTCTTATGCTTGTTCTATTCCTTAAGTGTTCGCATCATCAATAGTTCTCCTTGATGGAGTACTACTTTCGCTTCAGACGCGCTCCATTCATTGCTGACAGTCAATGATCCTCCAACAGGAACCGGATGTTTATCGAGTGGGTATTTAACTCCAGATAAACTTAGAATCGACGGCACAAGCGGGATAAATGAAAGATAATGATAGCCCCCTGCTTCGACTGGATACGTTCCCGCAGCCAAGTACCGCACCTCTTCTCGTTTCGTTACGAGTCGTGCTTCTGGATATTGCTTCAACAGATAGACATTTTGAACGGTCATATCGAGTCGTCCGCCTGTCGCTCCGACGATGATGATCTCCTCACCCCGTTCCATCTCTGACACTGTCCGAAGTGCAAGTTCGAGATCCGTCTCATCTTTCTCTGCCGGATGGACGATTGCGCCTTCAGGTACATAGCCAAGTGAATCAAAATCACCAATCGTCATATCACATGTCAGCCCAAACGATTCAATCGTTTGAACACCACCATCGACACCAACGATGAAATCATTGATCTGACAAAACGTCCGTAAGTCCGGTACCTCTTCTTGCGGACCCGCACAGACAAGAATCGCCCGCATATTAAACACCTCGTGCTGAATAGCGAAGTAAGCGTGGTGCAGTCGTGAATAGAAGACCTGTGACGACACCGCAAAGAACGTAAGACGGAACCATGTATGTCGCATTATAAATCAATGAATACGGTACGACTGGACCCTCAGCATACTCGGCAAAAAAGACGATCCCACTAATGACATGACAGATATATCGAAGTCCCGCTCCTAACAGTGTCGCAAGAAGAACGAACGCCATCAAGCTTTTCTTTTGTCCGTTACGCGCGGCTTGTCTAACTTGACGCGCAAACAGACCACTTAATCCGACAACACCATAGGCAATCGTATAATCAAGTAGTGGTTGAACGACCGTCAAGACTTGCGGGGCAAACATCAATTGGATCGTACCGACTAGTGCTCCAGTGACGACACCTCCGACGACACCATGGCGAAACGCCATAACGAATATGGGAAGCATCGCTAAGCTGATTGAGCCTCCTTGTGGCATTTTGAATGGAATCAATAAATCAAAGACGACTCCGAGACTTGCGAAGATGGCAATTTCCATCATCATTTGTAACCGTTTCATGCTAATTTCCTCCTTCATGGAATAAAACGGGACGCAAAAAGGCAGTACGACGAACGCCGTACTGCCTGCGTGCGCCACATCCCTACGTCCGTTTGAACGGAACAGGTTCGAAGGGTTAAAGTCGAAAAGACTCCTCTCAGCCGCTTTTTAAGCGACACCCCTTGCGGTCATCATATTTCGTTTTCTCGTACTTATTATACGGTAGCCCCTTGACGAATGCTAGTGATTGCTTCCGCATAATCTGGTGCATTGTAGATTGCTGATCCTGCGACTAGAACATTTGCACCGTTTTCGATACAAAGTTTTGCCGTTTCCGGATTGACCCCACCATCAATCTCGATTTCAAATGTCAGACCACGATCTGCCTTCATTTGTGCAAGTGTCGCAAGTTTCGGCATGACACTCTCAATGAACGCCTGACCACCAAAGCCCGGATTAACTGTCATCAACAAGACCATGTCGACGTCCTGAAGAACGTGTTCAATCGTCGATAATGGTGTATGTGGATTTAAGACGACCCCCGCCTTCGCACCTGCTGCTTTAATTTGTTGCAAGACACGATGGACATGATTCGTCGCTTCGACGTGGAACGTCACGATGTCGGCTCCTGCCTTGACGAAATCTTCGACGAAACGTTCGGGTTGATCAATCATCAAATGGACATCAAGGACCATGTCCGTCTTTTGACGTAAGCTACTTAACACAGGTAAACCGAACGAGATGTTCGGAACGAACTGACCATCCATGACGTCGAAATGAATGTAGTCTGCTCCTGCCGCCTCAACCGCCTTGACATCACGCTCGAGATTCGCAAAATCTGCTGATAAGATCGATGGTGCAATTTTAATCATCTTCAATACCTCCGGGCTCGATTCTTGATTTCGTCTATAAACATACCATAATTCTCATAGCGGGAGGACATGATTTCTTGTGCTTCGACCGCTTCCTTAACGGCACAACCAGGTTCATTCAAATGCAAGCAACCCCGATATTTACAATCGTCTTGCACAGCCACGAATTCAGGAAAACTCCATCGCACATCCTCAATTTCCATTTCATACGGAAAGTCTAGATTCGAGAACCCTGGCGTATCGGCAATCAACCCTTCCGCAAGCGGCATCAACGTAACGTGACGGGTCGTATGACGCCCACGTCCGAGTGATTTCGAGATCGCACTCGTTTCTAAATCAAGCGATGGTTCAAGTGCATTCAACAGCGAGCTTTTGCCGACACCTGATTGTCCAGCGAGAACACTTGTTTTTCCTGCAAGTAATGGTCGGACTTGCTCGACACCTGTCAACGTCTCACTCGATGTTTCGATGACCGTATAGCCAATCTTTCGATAAGCAGCAATCGCTTCACGGACAGCAGGTCCTTTGACATCGTCGAGTAAATCCATCTTCGTTAACAGGATGACGGGTTGTATTTCCTTCGCTTCGATCAATACGAGAAACCGATCGAGCAGATGGGCTGAAAAATCAGGTTCTGCTGCTGAGACGACAAGCAATGCCTGGTCGATGTTCGCGACAGGAGGACGTACTAGAAAATTGTCACGCTCCTTCACTTCGAGAATATAGCCGGTCTCACTCTCGATATGAAGGACGACTTCGTCTCCGACGACAGGACTGATACCACGTTTTCGGAAATTTCCTCTTGCTCGTGAACGGACTTCTCCTTCTGGTGTCATGACATCATAAAAGCCGCCTTGCAACCGTATGATCGTTCCTTCTCGATTCTCTTCGATGCGCTGTTCCGTCATCCTATGCACTCCTTTTTCGTCACATTCACTGTGCGTCTTTTGCTTGATTGTACGTGATGGTTTTTGAACGATACACCGTATCGTCTTTATAGATCGTAATTTTTCCTTCTTCTCCCGGATCAATCGTCACCGGCACGTCGAACGTCTCATCTTGATCAATCGATTCCTCGATGACGGTCCGCTTTCCTTTGGCATCTTCTGTCTCAATCCGGATGACTTGCTTCGGTGGTTCCTCTTCTTCATCTTCAGATACTGCGTCGTACACGACCTTTTCAGGGAACGTCGCTGTCACTGTTTTTTCTTCCTCACCTTTAGAGATGAAGACGGTCACGGAGTCGTTTGGTTCGACTTGCGCACCTGCTTGTGGGAACTGACGAATGACTTGATCGAGCTTCACGTCGCTTGAAAACTCTTGTTCAAACGTGCCGTCGAGACCCATTTCATCGAGATAGGCTTTTGCTTCATCACTCGATAAGTTCGTCAAATCTTTCAATTCGAAAGAAGATGTTCCTTCCGAGACGGTAATTGTAATCGTCTGTTCTTTGGCGATGACTTCTGTTCCAGCTGAAATCGATTGTCGAATAACGTTACCTCGCGCGATTTCATCTGACTTCTCACGTTCGACCTCGACTTTTGCGAATCCAGCTTCTTTTAATGTCGCAATCGCTTCTTTTTCAGTGTCATCCGTCACATCCGGTACTTCGACCGGAGCACTACCTGTAGAGACGACTAAATTGACTGTCGAACCCTTTTTAACTTGTGCGTTTTCACGAGGTGTCTGGCTAATGACATTTCCTTCATCGACCGTATCACTATTCCGTTCTGTCGTCTCAACAACAAATCCGAGTTTCTCGAGCTTCGTTTCCGCTTCATCTCCATCCGTTTTGACGACAGATGGTACGGTAACCGTTGGATCTGGCCACATCGCAAATGTTGTAGCCGCTCCACCAAGTAAAACGAGCAATAAGAGGACGATCCACCAGCGTTTTTTCTTTTTCTTCTCCGGTGGTTTTGGTTGAACCGTCGTGACGGTCGGTGATTCCGGTTCCACCTTTGACTCCTCTGGTACTTGCACAGGTGATAAGACCATCGTCTTTTCCATCTCATCTTCTTCGGCACCACGGATGCCTTCATTTGCTCGTTCATCCGATAACGCCGTCACCATGTCCGCTTTAAAGGCTGCGACCGACTGTTGTCGATCATGCGGCGCTTTCGAGAGCGCCTGCATGATACAATTCTCAAGTGCTTGCGGTACTCTCGGATTCAAGATGGATGGACGACGCGGTGTATCTTGTAGGTGCTTCAGGGCAATCGCTACCGGTGAATCACCTTCAAACGGTACTTGTCCCGTGACGAGTTCGTATAAGACAGCACCAAGCGAATAGATATCCGATTTCTCATCCGCAAATTTACCTTTTGCTTGTTCCGGTGAAAAGTAATGAACGGACCCAAGGACTGACATCGTATGCGTCAGCGTCGCATTCGACATCGCCACGGCGATTCCAAAATCCGTTACTTTGACGGTACCATCTTCTCGGATCAACATGTTTTGCGGTTTAATGTCGCGATGGATGATCCGGTGTGCATGAGCGTGATCGATGGCATCACAAATTTGAGCGATGATATCGACTGCCTGAGGCACAGGTAACGCTTGATTTTCACAAAATGTCTTTAATGTCATACCATCGATATACTCCATGACGATGTAATAGATGGCATCTTCTTCGCCTACATCATAGACGGCAACGATGTTTGGATGATTCAAGCTGGTAGCAGCATGTGCTTCACGTTCGAATCGACGGATGAACTGTTCGTCATGCGAGAATTCAGTCCGTAAAATCTTAATGGCAACATGACGCTTTAAAATCTCATCATAGGCTTGATAGACATTCGCCATCCCGCCACTTCCAACTAGCCGTTCTATGCGGTAGCGGTCATTTAATCGATCTCCGTATCGCATATTCAGACCCTCTTTCTTTCTTTGAACCGGATGGCGGCAATCGTAATATTATCTGCGCCTCCTCGAGCATTCGCTTCTTTCACCAATCGTCCGACGATTTCTTCGAGCGGTTCATCCTGTAAGATGATTTGTTCGATGACATCGTCTGGTACTTCATCGGTTAACCCGTCACTACAGACGAGAACGAGATCATAATCTGGAGCATCTCTGACTTGGATGTCGACTTCAACCGTTTCATTCGAACCGACCGAACGTGTAATGACATTCTTTCGTGGATGATTTTCGACTTCCTCATCTGAAAGTTCTCCCATTTGTCGTAACATATTGACGTATGAATGATCATCCGTCAATTGCTTCAACGTCGTACCTTCAAGGGCATACACTCTACTATCACCGACATGACCAATGACGAGCAACTCCTCAACCCAGCATACGCAGGCAATGGTCGTTCCGACGATCGCGAGTTGCTCGTCTTTTGAAAACTGGAGAATCCGAGCATTCGCCTCAGCTACGCGTTGTTCAATCCATTCTGATAGTTCCATCGGACGATTGGGCATAAGTGAAAAAGATGCTTCGAACACCTCGCGAACGATTGCACTCGCAATATCGCCAGCGGCGTGTCCACCCATACCATCTGCCACGACGGCAAGTCCACGTTCTGTGTCTCCGACGAGTAACACTGTATCTTCGTTTTTAGTCCTGACTTTCCCAGTAGTCGACAGATGAGCTAACTCCATGACAGTCCTCCGTTCGTGTCAATCTTCTCGTTTTTTAAAGGCCGCAATGTAAAAACCGTCTGTTCCGACTGACGTCGGTAACAGCTTGAGCTCTGCCCGGTCCCCAATTAAATGGCGGACGGATTCCGGCATCCGTGTAGCAAAGGATGCATCGAAGTCAAATCCCTGACTAAGGATGAATGCCGTCTGCTCTTCATTTTCCAGCGGATCTATCGTACACGTCGAATAGACGAATGTTCCACCCTTTTTGACGAGTGGTAAGACAGATGTCAAAATATCTCGTTGAATCTTCGGTAATTGTTCAAGTTGTTCTGGACGCTTCGTCCATTTGATATCTGGCTTTCTCCGAATGACACCAAGTCCTGAACAAGGAGCATCGACAAGAATCCGATCAAACGATTCTGCTTCGAAGCGCTCACCTGCTTTGCGTGCATCTAACGCTTCTGCTTGAACGGTCGTCAGACCTAAGCGCATCGCCTGCTGGTCAATCAATTTAATTTTATGTGGATGAAGATCAAGTGCTTGTAATGTTCCTGTCGTCAAACCTTCTGCAATATGCATCGCTTTCCCACCAGGTGCGGCACAACTGTCGAGTATGCGATCGGATGCTTCTGCCCCGAGCGCACGCGCAACGAGCATCGAACTTTCATCCTGCAAGGAAAGATATCCCCGATCAATCAAATCGGTTTTTTGAACACTTCCCCGTTCGATTTCGAGACCGTCTGGCGCGACAGCAGATGGTTTTGCCGTCACACCTTGGTCAAGCAGAAGCGCAATCGCTTCTTCCGGCGTCGTCTTCGTCCGATTGATACGAACTGTGACCGGTGCAGGCGTATTATTCAACTGACAGATGCGTAGCGTCTCATCTGGACCGAACAATTCGATCCAACGCTCGACGAGCCATTGCGGATGACTTGTTTCAATGCTGATCCGTTTTGCAACTGGCTCAATCTCGTTAAAATTAGGCATACCTGCGCGCAGTACATTCCGAAGGACCCCATTGACGACTTTTGAGACGTGGACTTTCCCACGTTTTTTGGCAATTTCAACGGCTTCATGAATGACGGCATGATCCGGGACACGATCGAGATAAAACAACTGATAGACACTCATCCGTAACAACGGACGCATGAATGGATCGAGTTTTTTCTGTTTCGCTAAATACGGTTCTAAAATATAATCAAGCGTTAATTCACGACTGAGCGTCCCGTAGACGAGTTCCGTGAACAAGCCGACATCTGACGTTGAAATGGCGCGTTTTTCAAGCATTTGGTGGACCGTGATCGTTGAGAAAGCACCACCTTGACCGATTTTCATGAGTGTCGTTACTGCTGCGTCGCGTACGTTCATGCGTTCTCACCTACTTGTTGTCCGAGTTCAAGCGATTGACCAATTCCGCGCATGAACGTGGCACCGTCCATTCGTTTTTTTCCGGACGGCTGTAAGTCGATCAACTTCAACGCTGTCTCGGAACCCGTTGCGATGACTGGACCATCAGCTTCTAAAGCGATGATTTCACCCGGTCGTCCCGTTCCTGTGACTTTCGTTGCGAAAAAGACTTTTAAGCGGTCATTTCCAAGCATCGTATACGTACTCGGGAATGGATTCATCCCACGAATTTGATCATAGAGTGTCTCACCCGGTAGCGTAAAATCAAGTCGCTCCCGCTCACGTGAAATGTTCGGTGCAAACGTTGCTTCTTCCTCGACTTGCGCTTCTGGTGTCAATTCACCAGCTAACAGACGTGGCAACGTTTCAAGTAACAGACGCGCTCCTGCGTCTGCTAACTTCTCAAACATCGTCCCGGCTGTATCGTTCTCTTCTATTGGAACGATGATTTTTGACAACATATCACCCGCGTCTAGTCGATCGACCATATACATGATCGTCACACCTGTCTCTTTTTCTCCATCGATGATTGCTTGATGAATCGGTGCACCTCCACGATATTTCGGCAAGAGTGACGCGTGGACATTGATTGCCCCGAAACGTGGTGCTTCGAGAATAGCTGTCGGTACGATCTGACCGTAAGCTGCCGTGATGATGAGATCTGGTTTTAGATCGAGGACATCTTGGTAATCCTCACGGATACGCTTCGGTTGCAACACAGGAATGTCGTGTTCCATCGCGACGAGTTTTACAGGTGTCGGTTTGACTTCCCGTTTTCGTCCGACTGGTTTATCCGGTTGTGAGACGACGCCAACGACGTCATATCCGGCATCGATGACTTC
Organism: Exiguobacterium acetylicum; assembly: GCF_022170825.1. Classification (NCBI taxonomy): domain Bacteria; kingdom Bacillati; phylum Bacillota; class Bacilli; order Caryophanales; genus Exiguobacterium; species Exiguobacterium acetylicum. The sequence continues at coordinate 2,061,558 of NZ_CP081878.1, forward strand.
ACGCAGTGTTCCTGCTGCAAACTCAGGTGTACCCATGAAGACGACACGCGGTTTTTCTTGTTCGACGAGTTTATCCGTGAACAGAACCCCATCTAAATGATCCATCTCGTGTTGAATGGCACGCGCAAAAAAACCATTGGCTTTAATTTTGATAGTCCGTCCGAGACGATCCTGTGACTTGACGACGATGCGGTCAAACCGTTCGACCGGTCCGAAGATTCCTGGCATACTGAGACATCCTTCATCATCGATTTGCGAACCGTCCGCTTCGATGATTTCCGGATTGATCAGCTCGATTGGTCCCGTCTCATCATCGGTATGAACGACGGCTACACGAATCGGCTGGTTGATTTGCGGTGCTGCTAAACCAACCCCATCATACTCGTACATCGTATCGAACATCCGGTCAATCATCTTACCAAGCTTCTTATCGAATTTCGTGACAGGTTCACACACCTGTCGTAATACATCATTTGGTACTTCTACTACTTTATACATACAGACACCTCACATGAATACAAATGGATTCAAGTCAATCGCGACTTGTGTTTTTGATTTTTGACGACGGGATAAGATATCACGGAGATGTGTCCGGACATCCTCCTGTCCTTTATGTTTAATTAAGACCTGTTGCCGGTACATATTTTTCAGTCGAGCGAGCGGTGCATCAAACGGTCCATTGACGACTAAATCCTCAGATTCAAAGGCACGAAGCTCGGTAGCGATTTGCTGTGCCTCTGCTTGTGCTTCGAGTGGATGCGCCGCTGATACTGTAATCAGACCAAGGAACCAAAATGGTGGATGCCCACCGAGCTTTCGTAACTGCATCTCTCGTTTATAGAACGTTTCAAAATCATGCTGTTTAGCAGTCTGAATAACGTAATGTTCCGGATTGTACGTCTGGATGATTGATTGACCGGCGAGTTGCCCCCGTCCGGCACGACCGGACACTTGAGTGATCAACTGGAACGTGCGTTCACTTGCCCGAAAATCCGGAATACCAAGCGTCGCATCAGCAGCAATCACTCCAACGAGCGTGACATTCGGAAAGTCGAGACCTTTTGCGATCATCTGGGTTCCAAGCAGAATGTTTCCTTCTTTGCGTTCAAAGGCATCGAGTAACTTCTCATGCGCCCCTTTACGCGACGTCGTATCCTGGTCCATCCGGATGATCCGTGCTTCCGGAATCAAATGTGCCAACTCTTCCTCGATCTTTTGCGTACCGGTTCCGAACTGACGAATTTTCGTCGATTCACAGGACGGACACGTTTTCGGCATTGCGGCTTCAAACCCACAATAGTGGCACTTCAGTCGATCTTCATGCTGATGGTACGTTAAATTGACCGCACAATGCGGACATTGCAACGTCTCTCCACAATCCCGACATAAGACGAACGTCGTATACCCGCGACGGTTCAGAAGTAAAACCGTCTGTTCGCCGCGTTCGATTCGTTCTTTGATGCCTTCCACTAATGCGAGACTGAACGGGGTACGATTGCCCCGTTCGAGTTCCTTGCGCATATCAACGATGTCAACAGGCGGTAATTCCCCACCGAAGCGTTCACGAAGCGGTAAATAGCGATAGACCCCTTTTTGTGCCCGTGCATACGTCTCAAGTAATGGCGTCGCACTACCCAGTACAACCGGACAACGATGATAGGCTGCTCGCCACTTCGCAACATCCCGAGTATGATAGCGTGGATTTTCTTCTTGTTTATAGGTCGTTTCATGTTCTTCATCGAGAATGATGATTCCGATGTTCGTTAGCGGTGCAAAGACAGCGGAGCGTGCTCCAACGACGACATCGACTTCGCCTTGGGCAATCTTACGCCATTCATCATACTTTTCTCCGAGAGATAATCCACTATGCAGGACGGCAACACGTTCGCCAAAACGGCGTTTGAACCGTTTGACCATCATCGGCGTCAGACTGATCTCAGGGACGAGCAGGATTGCTTGTCTACCGCGCTCGAGTTGTGCATGAATCGACTCAAGATACACTTCTGTTTTCCCGCTTCCTGTCACACCATGTAACAAGAATGTCCCGGTCTCTGCTTCAGCCGTAATCGCCGAGACAGCTTCCTGTTGTTTTTCTGTTAAAGAAGACGGAACAAAAATATCTTGGACGAGATGTTCATACGGATTCCGTCGCACATCGATCGTCTCGACTTGAATGATGTGTTTTTTCTCGAGTGCATTCAATGTTGCACTCGTTGCTCCCGTTGCCTGCTTCACTTCACTCCATAGAGCGTTCGGGAATTCTTGGATATAGGTATAGAGCGCCGCTTGTTGGCTCGCTTGTTTCGTAAAGGTTGCCTGTTCCTCAAGAAGACGGATTCGTTTATCCGTTTTAGATGTCTTTTTTTCGCGAATGACTGGCTGAAGTGTCACTTCAGCTTGCTTCGCTGCCGTCAAGACGATTTGCTGCACTTCCGTTGGCAATTGACTCATTTTCTTACCGTGATAGATCCGCAGGGGACCTGATTCTACTATGACCAGTTTATCATAACTCACCTTTAAGGCAGCAGGCAGCATCGCAAGTAGCGCCGTCGCTTGAAAACACAATGTCGTTTCCGATAGATAAGCCGATAATTCGAGCAATTCCTCCGTATAGGTTGGCGTTTCATCGAGAACACGGACGATTTCTTTAACGTTCGTCAAATCAGACGTTGCTTTCGTTCCGACGACGATTCCAAGCAGCGCGCGTGGACCGAATGGCACTTCGACCCGCATCCCGGGAACGATCAACTCTTGCCAGAGTTCCGGAACAGCGTAATCAAACGGACGATCGACCGTTGCTGCCGCGACGTCAACAATGACTTCGGCAATCATGCCAACGCCTCCGCGAATTGACGCATGAGTGCTTTTGCAAGCGTCGATTTTAACTGCTGATTATACCGTATGACGGAATCGTTCTTTCCAAAGACGACGACTTCATTTTCATCACTGACGAACCCGATATCGGATCGTGACACATCATTTGCGACGATGAAATCGGCTTTCTTTCGGACGAGCTTTTGTTTCGCGAACGTCTCGACATCGGTCGTCTCAGCCGCAAATCCGACTAATAGCTGATGTTGTTTCTGCTCACCGAGCGTCTTCAGAATATCGGTCGTCTCCTCGAGTTCAATTCGAAGTGGTCCGTGGATTTTCTTCTGCTTCTGATCGTACTGGACAGATGGTCGATAATCAGCAACAGCAGCGGACATGATGACGATGTCTTGCAACTCATAGTCACGTAACATGGCCTCGAGCATCTCTTCTCCCGACTCAACGGCAATCGTTGCGACGCCTGTTGGTAACCCAATCCGAAGTGGACCATGAACGAGCGTGACATCTGCTCCTGCATCTCGTGCAGCTTCCGCTAACGCGATCCCTGTTTTCCCTGAAGAATCATTCGTCAAGTAACGGACCGGATCAATCCGTTCTACTGTCGGTCCTGCACTAATTAAGACTTTTCGTCCAGCTAGATACTTTTCTTCAAAGAAGGTCGATAATGTGGCGACTAAATCTTCAGGCTCAGGCAGACGTCCTTTTCCGACCCAACCACATGCGAGATTTCCGACTCCCGGTGCAATCACCTGGACACCGTCCTGCTTCAATTGTTCGATGTTTCGAACTGTCGCCGGGTGTTCGAGCATATTGACATTCATCGCTGGTGCGACGATGACGGGACACGTCGCTGCAAGGATCGTCGTCGTAATGAAATCATCCGCGATTCCGTGTGCGAGTTTTGCGATCAAGTTTGCTGTCGCTGGTGCGACGACGATTAAATCCGCTTCGTCCGCTAAATCGATGTGGGCGATTTTCGAAGGATCATGCTCGATGAAAACATTGTCATAGACCGCTTTTCGTGTCAGTGCCTCAAACGTCGTCTTCCCGACGAACTGTTGGGCATTGCGTGTCATCGCGACTTGGACATGTGCGCCTGCTTGAACGAGTTTTGAAGCGAGTGCAGCTGATTTATAGGAAGCGATTCCACCGCCGACACACAGTAGGATGTTTCGGTTGGTTAACATGTAGGTATCCTCCTTATTGAAAAAAACAGCCACGATGACAAGTGGCTGCTTCAAAATTAGTCTTGCGGTTGGTTCGTGACGGTTACTTCTTCGAAATAAAGCTCTTCTAAAGCTTTCCCGACCGGTTTATGCGATTTTGGGTTCATGACTTTCACGCGTTTCCCGTCTTGGATTTGACGCGCACGCTTAGCGGCAACTGTAACGATTGTATATTTCGATGGTACTTTCTTTTGAAGCTTATCAACTGATGGATATAACATATCACTTAACCTCCATGGCTTTTTTATATAGGGACGCGACACGTTCCCGACTGCAATGTTCCGCTGTGACGATTGCTTGAATACGATCACAGGCTTTATGAATTTCGTCGTTCGTCACGACATAGTCATACGCATCCATCATCTCGATCTCTTCTTTAGCGACGAGAAGACGTTGCTTAATGACTTCCTCCGATTCCGTCCCACGCCCTACGAGGCGGTTCCGTAATTCTTGGAGGCTTGGAGGTGCAAGGAATAAGAAGACAGCTTCAGGAAAATGTTCTTTGACCTGCATGGCCCCTTGAACTTCGATTTCGAGAATGACGTCTTTTCCTTCATCTAGGATCTGGTTCACCCATTCAACTGGTGTTCCATAATAGTTCCCTACGAATTCAGCATATTCCAAGAGTTGATTGTTCGCAATCATCTCTTCGAATTCTTCACGCGATTTAAAGAAGTAATGAACACCATCTACTTCTCCTTCGCGCGGTTGGCGCGTCGTACAGGATACCGAGTAATGCAGATCATTATCCTGATCTTCGCGCAAGGCACGACAGACCGTTCCCTTTCCGACACCACTTGGACCAGATAATACGAGTAATAAGCCACGCTCTTTGAAAATCACTTCAAAACCCCTCCATCTCACAAACTTCACATTGTTTCATATTAGCAGTAGAGACGGGAAGTTCGCAAGTCATCTTTTTTTAGCTCGACTGCTTTATCATACCATAACGATGCCATTTCTGTTACCTTTAGAAAGTGAGAACGAAATCAAGAAAGAAGGTAATCGTATGGCTTTTGACGGATTGATGACGACACGTGTCGTCGAAGAACTCCAACCGCTCGTCGGAGGACGGATCAATAAGGTATACCAGCCTTATACATTGGATTTAGTATTCCAGGTCCGGGCTGAGCGAAAAAACGTATTATTGCTCGCCTCTGCGAATGCCATGTATGCACGGATGCACATTACATCGGAATCGGTCAGCAACCCGAGTGAACCTCCACTCTTTTGTATGATGCTCCGCAAGCATGTCGAAGGTGGGTTCATTGAATCGATCGAACAACTGGAACGTGACCGGATCATCGTCTTACGTGTCCGGTCCCGGAACGAGCTCGGTGATGAGGAAGCGAAAAAAATCTATGTCGAGTTGATGGGACGTCACTCGAATATTATTTTGACGGACGGACAGGATAAGATTCTCGATGCAATCAAACACTTGCCCCTCAGTCAAAATACATTCCGGACGATTATGCCGGGCATGACCTATCAACTCCCACCGGCACAGGATAAAGTGGATCCGCTCACGGGAGATATCGAAAAGACACTCCACCGGATTGACTGGAATGCCGGTAAACTAGATCGACAGTTACTTGGTCTATTCAGTGGTCTGTCTCCACAAATTGCAAAGGAAGTCGTTACGCGGGCAGGTCTTGCGAACCGGACGAACCTTGCTACTGCTTTCCAAGATGTCTTAAATGAACTAAACGGTCCTTATGTATTGCAACGGATGGAAGGCGGCAAGGAACGCTTTGCACCGGTCCGCTTAACGGAAGGATCGATCATCGACGAGAAGACGTTCGAGACAAGTGGTCAAGTTCTCGACGCCTTCTTCCATCAAAAAGCAAACCGCGATCGTGTGAAACAACAGGCAGCCGACCTCGAACGGTTCATTAAGAGTGAATACGATAAGAATATCTTAAAACGCTCAAAACTCGAAAAAGATTTAGAAGCGACGTTACGGATGGACGAGTGGAAACATAAAGGGGAACTGTTGACGACCTATCTCTATCAGCTCGAACGTGGGATGAAGGAAGCGACCGTCGTCGATTACTATGATCCAGACGGTGCTGAAATTACGATCACGCTTGATCCTCGTTTTTCACCGAACGAGAACGCACAACGTTATTACAAACGATATAACAAATTAAAAACTGCCAAAGTCGAAGTCGCGCGCCAGCTTGAGAAGAATCAGGCTGAAATTACGTATTTCGAAAGCTTGCTTGCCCAACTCGATGTCGCATCTCCAGAAGATATTCGGGAAATGCGTGAGGAACTCGTCGAAGAAGGTTATCTACGCGAACGGCAAAAGAAGAAAAAGAAACCGCAACTCCCACAACTCGAAGAATATCGTTCTTCGACCGGTCTCTCGTTCTTCGTCGGAAAAAACAATAAACAAAATGATTACGCAACATTCAAGTTTGGACGCCGGTCCGATACATGGCTACACACGAAGGATATCCCAGGTTCACACGTCATCATTCAAAGTGATGCTCCGGATGAGACGACGCTAAAAGAAGCAGCAATCGTTGCCGCTTACTACTCGAAAGCACGTGAATCAAGCCAAGTTCCCGTTGATTTTACGGAGTTACGTTATGTCAAAAAACCGAGTGGTGCAAAACCTGGATTCGTCATCTATACGGACCAAACGACGCTTTATGTCACACCTGATCCAGATATCGTTCAATCCTTACGTCAATGAATTTACACAAAAACCGCTGTATTCCTAATGAAAAATAAGGAATACAGCGGTTTTTCGTCGTCATTTCATTTTTTCTAATTGTTCCCGGTAATCGAGCAGATGCCCATGAATGATGTCTTTGGCTTCACTTAATTCTTGATCAAATGAAAACATCGCTTGTTTTCGTTCATGCGAGAAGATGACATCATAATGATGACTGAGTAAAAAATCGATTTCCTGACCGAGCGTCTTTTCCTGTTCTTCTGTCATCGGGATGTCTCGATGACTCGCAATGCTTTCAAGTAAGACGAGCAATTTGTCCTCGAGATCGACGAGTTCCTTCAACCGAATGAATGCTTCACTTTGACCACTTGCCACTAACGGATATTTTTGATCTTCTTGTAGCATCAACATCATCTCTTCATGTTTGAGGATTTGTTTACGCACAGCAAGCAAGCGCCCATCGTCTTGCACTAAACTTCGCCAATCTTCCATCAACTGTTGCGTCGTTTTTTTGACGAGTAACAATAAGCGATCCTCATAATGTGGTGGGAAGACAATGTAATTGACGACGACAGCAGATAATACACCGACGACGGTCAATAATGACCGTGATAAAGCATAGTGTACATAATCGGCAGTCGGGCTTTCGAACATCAATACGATCGCAAAAGCAGCGAACGTCGACATATCGGTTCTTCCAATCATCGAATTGAGCACGAGTGAGACGACGACAGCAAGTCCAATCGTTAATGGATTTGCCCCAAGTGTCGCGACGATTGCAAGACCACATATCAAACCGAGCACCGTTCCAAAAATTCGGTTGAAGACGATTTTGAACGAGCGATGGATCGTTGGCTGCATCGCAACGATGGCCGCTACGGCGCCCATGCCGGAGTAAATATCAAAGACGTACCAGGAGATACTGAGAGCGATAGCAACTGCGATTCCTGTTTTAACCGTTCGTAGTCCAATCCGAAATTTCACCTTCACTCGAGCGTCACCTGCCCGACTTCACTATTGACCGTCACTTCTGGCTTCTCTTGTTTCGACAGTTCATAAATCGTTTCATCTTTATTTTTTTGTTTCGTGTATCGATCAGAGACTTTAATGTCCCCTCCTGTATCAATCGTAATCGTACCAGCTGCTTTATCCGGTTTTAATTTCGTCGCACCGTCAATCGTAGTGACGTCGAGGCTCAACTTCGCCATATAGTCTTGTAATGAGACCGTTTCGCCAGCCACTTTTGCATGGACGGCATCCATCTCCTTAACGGTAACTGCACGAGTAGTAGTCAATGCAATCTCATCACCTTTTACTTTGTCGAGATTCATCGTTTCGCCATGCATCTCGATCGTTTTCGCATAGACGCCCATTCCTTTAAGTGTTCCGGCATCGACATCGACGCGGTTCATATAGCTCGGTAGACCAACTTGAATTGTATAATCTGCCGTTTTTTCACTTGGACGATTTCCGAGTCGAGATAGCCAACCATCTCGTCCTGTCACCGTTACCGTATTCGTCGACGTACTGATTTTCAATCGTTTTCCGCTTGATGCACTATCGACGAGCTTGATTTGGACGTTTCCGTCTGAACTACGAACGAATTGTACCGTTGCATGTGGTGCCTCAATGGCAAGTGACTTATAACGATTCGTCGTCTTGAAGGACTCACCGCGCGATAACAGATCTGTTGAGACGAGCAACGTAATCGTATAGACGACTACGAGTCCGAGAACAACCCCACCATATAAATAAAGTGGTCGCTTGACTGGTCCCTTTTCACCAATTCGATTCAATCGCGCATCCATCTTTTGTTTTTGTTTATTTTTTAAGCGCGTAAACGACGATTGTTTACGTTTACGCACACTCCTACTATTATGTTCTTCCATGTCAGCCCCTCCATCTCATGTCTACCATTATTCCGAATATCCGAATCAGCTGTCAACAGCTCCCTTTTTATCATAGAAGAAGTTCATCGTTTCGCCATCGGGCGGAAGAAGGAAGCATGATTAAAAAATGGCGACAAAAAGGAGAGGAACGATGACGTTTCCTCTCCTTTCGTAAGATCCGACTTACAGTTCGAGTGATTCTCCGATTGCAAGTGGATGACCTGTTTGACCTTGCGCTTCAATTTTTTCAGAGAACGCTTTTGCATCTTGTTTAATTAAATCAAATGTATCGTAATGGATGGGTACGACGGCTTTGGCTTGCAACATATCTGCTGCAATCAACGCGTCATCCGGTCCCATCGTGAAGTTATCACCAATCGGTAAAAAGGCTAAATCGATTTCGTGATGTGCACCGTAAAGGGCTAAATCCCCGAATAGTGCCGTATCACCAGCATGATAGATTTCTTTGCCTTCAATCGTCAGCAAGAAACCAGCCGGCATCCCCATATACGTAATTGTTTGCTTTTCCTCATCGATGATACTTGATGAATGGAATGCCTGCGTCATCTTGACTTTACCAAATGGGAATTCAAACTGTCCGCCGAGGTTCATTGGATGGACATTGAGTCCTTTAAAGCTCAAATACGTCGCTAGTTCATGCGTTGCGATGATTGTCGCACCGGTTGCTTTTGCAATACGTTCCGCATCAAGCATATGATCGGCATGGGCATGTGTTAACAAAATAAAGTCTGCCTTGACGTCATCGGGATTCGTCGTCGCTTTTTCATTGCCACTAAAGAATGGATCGATGACGAGGTGATGCCCGTTCGTCTCAATCGTTACAGTTGACTGTCCGTGATAAGTTAGCTTCATCTACTTCACTGCCTCTCGATTAGGATTCGGATAGTTGATTCCCTTCCCCCCACGCACATAAACCTTTCATGGCAGGTTGCAGTGTGAATGCCGCGTCCGTCAATTTATATTCGACGTGCAGAACGGCTTCATCATATTCAATCCGTTCAATCATTCCGAGTCGTTCGAGTTCTTTTAGCTGATCGGTCAAGACCTTTCGAGAAATTCCAGGAATCGCACGTTGTAACTCTAAAAAACGTTTCGGACCGTTCTCTAACGTGCAATATAATTGTGGACGCCATTTTCCGCCGATGATGGCGAGCGCCCGATTGACCGGAAATTGTTCTGTCGACATGTTGTTCTCTCCTCCACAGTAGTTACTTCAAAGTGCGTACTATGCAATCGAGTGTAGCGTAAGTTAGAGTATGCGTAAATCATTTTGCAAAAGGAGTGTTAACTATGACGTATCCACGTAATTTTTCTCACATCGGTCTTTCTGTACCGAATCTCGACGAAGCCGTTCGTTTTTATCAAGAGGTGATGGGCTGGTATATCATCATGGAACCATCTGATGTCCTCGAAGATGATTCTGCCATCGGTGTCATGTGTACGGATGTCTTTGGTGCAGGATGGAACAAGTTCCGGATTGCCCACATGGCGACAGGTGATCGCATCGGGATTGAACTGTTTGAGTTCCCAAACAATGAGCAACCAGAGAACAACTTCGAATTCTGGAAAACAGGTATCTTCCATTATGCGATCCAAGATCCAGACGTCGAAGGACTCGTTGAAAAAATCGTCGCCCATGGGGGTAAACAACGGATGCCGATCCGTGAGTACTACCCGGGAGACAAGCCTTACCGGATGGTCTACTGTGAGGATCCGTTCGGTAACCTCGTCGAAATTTACTCTCACTCATATGAACTGACGTATTCGGAAGGAGCGTATTAAACATGAAAGCATGGTTAAACCACTCAGGCACAGCCATTGATCAATGGACGTTCGAAGAAGTCGAGACACCAACGCCAGCAGAAGGGCAAGCCTTGATTCGTGTCAAGACGGTCGCCTTGAATCCCGTCGACTATAAAGCAACAAACAATCCAGCTTGGTCGTTCCCCCATATTCCAGGTGTTGATTTAGCTGGCGTCGTCGAACAAATCGGACCTGGCGCAGAAGTGAAAATTGGCGATCGTGTAGCGATTCATACGAACTTACAACGCAATGGTGCATTTGCCGAGTTCGCGCTTGTCGATACACGTGCTCTTGCCCTGATTCCGGAAGAGGTTTCTTTTGCAGAAGCAGCCGCGATTTTATGCGCAGGGATGACAGCGTATGAAGCGATCGTTCAAAAAATGAACACGACGGGGAAAGAAACGATTCTTATCCATGCTGGTGCAGGTGGTGTCGGCGGTATCGGTATCCAACTTGCAAAACGGCTTGGTCTTTCCGTCGCGACGACTGCTTCAACGGAAAATCATAAATGGGTTAAGCAACTTGGTGCCGACCTTGCCATCGATTATAAAAAAGAAAATGTAACAGAGGTCATTCGAGACTGGACGAACGGTCGCGGTGCTGACTTGATTTTCAATACGATTGGTCGCGACGAAGCAACAGCGGATCTTGGACGCCTTGCTTTCTCGGGTCAACTTGCTTTCATCGCCGGCGGTCCTGATCAATCCGTCGTCAAACCGTTCACGCTCTCACCATCGATTCACGAAGTGGCACTTGCTGCTGCTTACGCGAGCGAAGATGACCGAGCGATCCGTAACCTTGGACATATGGCAAGCGAATTACTAAAACTTGTCGCAGCAAAAGAACTTGATCCACTCGTCACGGAAGAGATTCCAGCAGCAGATATCGTCAAAGGTTTACAACGTTTATCTGAGCGTCACGTCCGCGGTAAAATCATCGCTAAATTTAATTAAAATGTTCTGCGACACAAAATAGCCGATCGTCCTTAAATAATAGGACGGTCGGCTATTGTCGTACTCTATTTTTTGCTTCCTGAACGTTGGCTGAAAAAGCATCAGTCCATCTTCATCGATAGCGAGCTTGTTTCTTGATATGTAAGGATCGTCCGACTAACTCGAATCCCACATGTTGATAAATCTTATTCGCCGTCTGATTCGACCAATCTGTATAGAGCGTCACGACTGGGTAAGATTGTAGCAAGTGTTCAGAGAGTTTAGCTACAAGGTAAGAAGCATATCCATTTCCACGTAGTTCTTTTGGAGTATAGACATAAGAGATCGTAATACCTGTTTGTGTCGGACGCGTTGCTGCTGCCATTGCGACGAGCATTGATCCACTAAACACTCCGAACAAACTTCCTTGTTCGATGTGTCGCGTCATCGACTGATGGAGTTGCGTGAGTTGTCGATCAGACGGTCGCGATTCAACTTCGTTCAAAAAACCCGTCGCAAACTGGATCGCATGTCGTGCTTCTTGTTTCGGGATCTCTTGGAAAATGACACCTTCAGGTATGCGCGGCATCACTACCTTCGTCAAGGCATACATGCCCTGCTCCATATGCACGTCATAGATCGAATGCGGCAATAAAAGTGGATCTAAGATCGACTGTTCTCCAACGAACCCTGGACTATCCAAAATACGCGCTAGCTTTCGAATCCCTTCCTTTGAAAACACATCGCCTGCGACAATCGCTTGCTCCGGTATCGTTTGTAAAATGACAAGGCGTCGATCGCCTTCTTGTGCCGTTGCCATCAGGAGCGGCTCATCTCCCCGTTCCAATATACCTAGAATCAACTGATGCGTATCTGGACGTTTAAGCAGAAACGGGAGGACGACCATTTTGAATTGTTCATAATCACGATAATGCGTCACCATAGTCGACGACCTCCTTTATTTTTATAGTGTACCAAATCATACACTAGAAATCGTAGGTCGTCCGACGGAATCGATGATTTTTAAACGTTTGCAGTAAAACGCTCGCTCCAAGCAACCGGGTCTTTCGACCAGTTCGCGAGTTGATTCTGTTCTTCTATTGTAATATCACCTTGTTGTTGTGCCGTTTCGAGTAACGCTTCGAACGACAGTAGTGCATCCGCGTCAATCTTCGCGTCTCGGAGATTATTCGACAAGCGTTCCATCCCGTAAGAGAAGATCGCTTGAATGCGAATGACGTTCGCGCCCTTTGCTTGGAGTGCTTCTGCTGCCTCGATTGCCGACATTCCAGTCGATAATAAATCCTCGATGACGACGACGCGTTGCCCTGGTTGAATGACACCTTCGATTTGATTCCCTTTTCCGTGTTTCTTATTGCCACTTCGCACGTAGACCATCGGTAACCCTAATCGTTCCGCGACGAATGCCGCATGCGGAATACCTGCCGTCGCTGTTCCAGCAACGACTTCGATTCCTAAATCCTTCACTTTCTCAGCGAGTGCATCTGCGATCAAGGAGCGGACTTCTGGATACGAAAGGGTCAACCGATTATCGCAATAGATCGGCGAACGGAGCCCACTCGCCCACGTATACGGATCGTTTGGAGATAACGTGACAGCTTTGATACGGAGTAATGCATTTGCAATTGGATTTACCATGATAATTGCCCCTTCCATTCTTCGAGTAACGTCTGATAGACCTGTTCGGGATGTTTGGCACGTGTAATCGGGCGACCAATTACTAAATCCGTCGCTCCATTTCGACGAGCGTCTAGAACGGTCGAGACCCGCTTTTGATCATCTGATTCACTGCTTGAAGGACGAATACCCGGTGTGACGAAACGGAACTCCGTTCGGCAAACTCCGACCAGTTCAGGAAGATCGAGCGCTGAACAGACGACACCGTCTAGTCCCGCTGCTTCTGCCAGTTGCGCATACTCACGAACGACAGTCGGCATCGCTCCTTCAATCTTTAAATCGCGTAACATCGATTCATCCGTTGATGTCAACTGAGTCACGCCAATCAGCTGTGTCGTAGCGCTCGTTTCACGAAGTCCTTCTCGGGCTGCAATCATCATCTCTTTCCCACCGGCAACATGGACGTTCGTCAGTTCGACGCCTAATTGTCCGATGATACGCATCGTCCGGCGTGCCGTCTCTGGAATGTCGTGGACTTTGACATCGAGGAACACCGCATGACCACGCTCGACGAGTTTTCGGACGAATGTCCCCCCTGCTGCATAAAACAATTCCATTCCGACTTTAACGGCAGGACGCGTTTCTTCAAACCGCTCGAGGAACAAAAAAACTTCTTCTTCGGTCGGAAAATCAAGCGCGATGTAAAGTTGACTCATATGCTTTCCCCCTGATGTCTAAAATGTGATCGATGCCGAGTTCATCCATCCGACCCGGTAACTGCTGAATCAATTCTTGACAGATGTATGGATTGACGAAGTTCGCGGTACCGACAGCAACAGCCGAAGCCCCGGCGTAAATCATTTCTAAGACATCGTCGACCTCCATCACGCCACCCATGCCGATGATTGGAATCGAGACGGCTTGCGCGACATCATGAATCATCCGAATCGCGACTGGTTTGATCGATGGACCGGATAATCCACCGATCCGGTTAGCAAGGATTGGCTGTCCCGTTCGGACATCGATTCGCATCCCAACGAGTGTATTGATCATCGTCAGCCCGTCCGCGCCAGCCGCTTCGACGGCACGTGCCATCTCGACGATTGAGGTGACGTTCGGTGATAGCTTAACGTAAACCGGTTTGGTAGAGACCTGTTTGACACGACGCGTTAATTCAGCGGCAAGCAATGGATCCGTTCCAAATTGAATTCCACCTGATTTGACATTTGGACAGGAAATATTTAATTCCAGTACATGAATGCCTGGATGACGACTCATTTTTTCTGCGACATGCTCATATTCTTCCGGTGTCGAACCAGCGACATTCGCGATGATTGCTGTATCAAACGTCTCAAGGAACGGTAGTTTTTTCGTTAAGATGCCATCGACACCCGGGTTTTGGAGACCGATTGCATTCAACATCCCCATTCCACTCTCCGCGACACGCGGCGTCGGATTTCCGTACCGTTCTTCTCCCGTCGCTGCTTTGATCATGATTGCCCCAAGCTCTGATAAATCATATAACTTCGCGTATTCCTCACCGAATCCAAAACATCCAGATGCCGGCATGATTGGATTTTTCAAGGAAAGACCCGGTAATTCGACACGCAATCGTTCCGTCATAATACAACCTCCTCTGCCCGAAAGACTGGACCATCAGAACAAGTCTTGACGTACCCGCCTGTTGGTGTTTGACAGACACAGGCAAAACAAGCTCCGATGCCGCATCCCATCCGATTTTCGATGGAGAGATACTTATGCTCGATCGGTTGTTGCTGTAGTGACCGCAACATCGGCTCTGGTCCGCAGGCGAGTAGGACATCATAGCTTTCCGGATGTAAGGCAACCGTAACGAATCCTTTTATTCCATGTGTGCCATCGACCGTCGTGACCGTCGTCTTGCCGAGCGCATTGAATTCCGCTTCGTAAAAAACACTCGTTGCCGTATCGAATCCTAGAATCGCTTCACACGTCACACCACGTGCGACGAGTTGACGCATCGTCTCATATAGCGGCGGTACCCCAATCCCTCCACCAACGAGAACGACCCGTTGGTCTCGGTTGATGGCGTTGATCGGAAAACCGTTTCCAAGCGGTCCGAGGGCATCGATTTTGTCGTCGGGACGCAAGGAAGCCAGCTCTGCTGTCCCTTGCCCGATTTCTTTAAAGAGAAACGTAATTAGGTCACGATCGACCCGGGCAATCGAGATCGGTCGGCGTAAGAGTGGACCGACGCGGAGATGCATGAATCGCCCCGGCGCAATGTCCTGAGGTTGCTCGAGGCGACAGACGAGTTCTGTCGCGCCTTGAGCTACCGTTCGTCGAGAGACGACCGTCAAGAGTTGCTTCATTGGATCACCACTTTCTTTTCGTGTGCGAAGGCTTGGATCGCGCTCGCTTCGAACGAGCGACTCTCGATGACGCGTAGAATCGCTTCCGCCGTATCGAGTGATGTCAGACAAACGACTTGATTTTCTGCTGCTGCCCGTCGAATGATGAAGCCATCTTTTGTGACTTGTGAATCGCGACTCATCGTATTGATGACGTATTCGATCTCACCTTTTTCAATCACGTCGAGCATCGATTCGGAAGACGAGTCGATTTTGCCGACCGTCTGGACCGGTAATCCTTGTTCCGTCAAGTACGCTGCCGTTCCTTCTGTCGCAAGGAGCGTAAATCCAAGTGAGGCAAAGCGTCGTGCGAGATCCGTCATTTCTGCTTTATCTGGGTCTGCGACTGTCAAGAGGACACGACCATGTTCTGGAATCGCCATCCCGGAAGCGAGCAATCCTTTGTAGAGTGCTTTTTCAAGCGTTCGGTCCGTTCCGATGACTTCTCCAGTCGATTTCATCTCTGGTCCAAGCGTTGGATCGACTTCTTTGAGCTTCGCAAATGAGAAGACTGGTACTTTGACTGAGACGAGTGGTTCTTCTGGTAAGACACCACTTGTTAATCCGTAAGCAGCGAGCGTTTCACCAAGAATGATGTCCGTTGCGAGACGCGCGACCGGAAGACCCGTCACTTTCGAGATGAACGGCACCGTCCGGCTAGCGCGTGGATTGACTTCAAGGACATAGAGGGCGCCGTCCGCATAGACGAACTGGATGTTGAGCAACCCTTTGATGCCGAATGCTTTGGCGATCCGTGTCGTATAATCGACGATTCGATCCTTGATGTCTTGCGATACCCGTTGCGGTGGATAAACACCAATCGAGTCACCTGAGTGAACACCGGCACGTTCGATATGCTCCATGATGCCTGGGATGACGACATCCGTTCCGTCGCAAATCGCGTCGACTTCGAGTTCGATTCCTGTCAGGTAGCGGTCGACAAGGACTGGTCGCTCTGGTGAGGCGATGACGGCATGTTTCATGTAATGTTCGAGTTCTTCTTGAGCATAGACGATTTCCATTGCCCGACCGCCGAGGACATACGATGGACGAACGAGGACCGGGTAACCGAGTGACGCTGCTGCCGTAACCGCTTCTTCAACCGTCACCGCCGTTTTCCCAGGTGGTTGTGGAATCTCGAGTGCCGTCAACGCTGCTTCGAACTGTTTCCGGTCCTCTGCCCGGTCGAGATCTTCAAGCGATGTGCCGAGGATTTTTACACCTTCTGCTGCCAGTGATTCGGCTAAGTTGATCGCCGTCTGTCCGCCGAACTGGACGATGACACCAAGTGGACGTTCATTTCGGATGACTTCGAGGACATCCTCTGTCGTCAATGGTTCAAAATAGAGCCGATCGGAGATTGAGAAGTCGGTCGACACGGTTTCCGGATTGTTGTTGACGATGATTGCTTCGTAGCCCGCTTGACGAATCGCTTGAATCGAATGGACTGTCGCATAGTCGAACTCGACTCCTTGACCAATTCGGATTGGACCCGATCCTAAGACGAGAATCGATGAACGGTTCGTCGCGATGGCTTCATTTTCGCGTTCGTATGTGCCGTAGTAGTACGGTGTGTCGGATGCGAACTCTGCCGCACACGTATCGACCATCTTGTAGACCGGATGAATCGCTTGCGCTTCACGCATCCGGCGAATTTCCGTTTCCGTTTGTCCTGTGATCCGGGCAAGCATTGGGTCACTGAATCCGTATCGCTTCACATGAAGGAGCAGTTCAGGCGTCAAACCGGCAGCGACCGATTGCTCGAGTTGACAAATGTGCTGGAGCTTTTCGAGGAATAAGCAATCAATTGCCGTCCAAGCATGAATCTGTTTGACGCTATAGCCGCGAACAAAACCAGCGTATAAAGCAAAGAGTCGATCATCGGTCGCTTGGCGAATCGCTTGTTGCAGTGCATCATCATCCATCTCGATGAAGCGTGGCATGTACAGATCCGCTGTACCGATTTCAAGTGATCGAACGGCTTTCATCAATGCTTCCTCCATCGTCCGCCCCATCGCCATGACTTCACCAGTCGCCTTCATCTGTGTTCCGAGTGTCCGGTCTGCCGTTTCGAATTTATCGAATGGCCAGCGCGGAATTTTGGCGACGACATAATCGAGTGCTGGTTCGAACGAAGCAAAGCTCGTCTCGGTGATCGGGTTCTTTAATTCGGATAAGGCATATCCGACAGCAATCTTCGCGGCAAGTTTTGCGATCGGATATCCGGTCGCTTTTGAAGCAAGGGCTGACGAGCGAGAAACGCGTGGATTGACTTCGATGACGTAGTAGTCGAAGCTCGTTGGATCCAGTGCGAACTGGATGTTACATCCACCTTCGATTCCGAGTGCGCGAATGATATCGAGCGAGACGTTACGTAGCAATTGATAGTCGCGGTCCGATAACGTTTGCGTCGGAGCAAAGACGATCGAGTCTCCTGTATGAACACCGACCGGGTCGAAGTTTTCCATCGCACAGACGATGATGGCTTGGTTCGTTGCATCACGCATGACTTCGAACTCGACCTCTTTCATCCCAGCAATCGATTTTTCAAGTAACACTTGTGTTGCTGGACTTGCCTTGAGTCCCCCTTCGACGATTCGCGTGAACTCTTCCGGTGTGTTGGCGATCCCCCCACCCGTTCCTCCGAGTGTATATGCCGGACGGATGATAATCGGTAGACCAATCTGTTGTCGGAATTGCTGTGCCTCTTCGAGCGTATGCACGATTTCACTATCCGGTACACCATGTCCGCGTCTGAACATCAGTTGACGGAACAAATCACGATCTTCTGCCTCTTCGATAGCTGATAATTTCGTCCCGAGTAACTCGACATTGTATTCAGCAAGGACACCGAGACGATCCAGTTCGACAGCCAAGTTCAGACCCGTCTGACCACCGAGGGTCGCAAGCAAGGCGTCTGGTCGTTCCTTCCGAATGATCCGCGAGACGAACTCTGCTTGGAGAGGCTCGATGTAGACACGATCAGCAACCGTCGGATCCGTCATGATCGTCGCCGGATTCGAGTTGACGAGGATGACTTCATATCCTTCTTCCTTCAAGGCTTGACACGCTTGTGTTCCGGCGTAGTCGAATTCAGCTGCTTGTCCGATCACGATTGGACCGGACCCGATAACGAGAATCTTCTGGATATCTTGACGTTTAGGCATGAGAGACCTCCTGTTGTTTCGTGATTTCTTCTAAAAACTGTTGGAATAGACCGTTCGCATCCATTGGACCGGGTGATGCTTCCGGGTGATACTGAACCGAGAAGACGGGTGCTGACGTATGACGGATGCCTTCGACCGTTCCATCGTTGATTGCGAGGTGCGTTACTTCAAGCACGGTATCGCACAATGAGTGTTCGTCGACGGCATATCCGTGGTTCTGCGACGTGATATCGACGCGACCTGTCCGGATATCCTGTACAGGGTGATTCGCCCCTCGGTGACCGAATGGCAGCTTGAACGTGTCCGCGCCATGTGCTAGTGCGATCAACTGGTGCCCAAGGCAAATTCCGAAGATGACGACTTTCCCTGTCAATTCTTGAATCAGTGGAATCGCTGTCGGGACATCCTTTGGATTCCCTGGTCCATTTGACAGCATCACACCGTCTGGACGATAGCGCAAGACTTCCGTTGCGCTCACGTCGTAGGGCACGACGACGACTTCACAGCCACGTTTGACAAGTTCGCGGACGATTCCGAGCTTCGCACCGAAGTCGACGAGGACGATGCGTGGTCCAGCTCCTGGGATGATATACGCCCGTTCCGTTGAAGCACGCTTGACTTGATCCGTCTCGACTGGTGCATCTTGCAGGTGGCTTAATTCCGCTGCTAGGTTGAACTCTCCATCAACGAGTCGACCGCGCATGACGCCTTTCGAGCGAATATGTCGTGTTAATTGACGCGTATCGATTCCACTTAATCCTGGGATATCAAGATCTCGAAGAGCTGCATCGAGCGACATCTCACTGCGGAAGTTCGATGGTGTTTGGCAATGTTCGCGTACGATCAACGCTTTAGCGAGTGGACGCGTCGTTTCGTAGTCTTCTCGGTTGATTCCGTAATTGCCGATCAACGGATTCGTCAGCACGATCATCTGATCACAGTAAGATGGATCCGATAGCATTTCTTGATAACCGGTCATTCCGGTTTGGAAGACGACCTCTCCTGTTGTTGTCGTGTCCGAGCCAAATGCCGTTCCTTCGAACGTCATCCCGTCCTCTAATACCAGTGTCCGTTTACGCATGTGCTGTGTCCTCCTTGAATACGATTTCTCCCTTGACGAGCGTCATGACCGGGAATCCTTTTAACCGTTCTCCTGCGAACGGTGTGTTCTTACCTTTTGAACGGAACCGTTCCGGTGAAACGGTCCGCTCTGTCTCTAGATCAAGCAGGACCAAGTCTGCTTCCGCCCCCACTTCAAGTTTGCCGTAGGGTAGTTCAAAGATTGTTGCTGCCTTGTCCGTTAAATTCCGAATCAGTGTCTCAAGTGTCATCTTGCCTTCAGCGACAAGCTTTGTATACAGGAGTGGGAACGCTGTCTCGAATCCTGTAATGCCAAACGGTGCGCGTTCGATACCGAATGCCTTCTCTTCTGCTGCATGGGGCGCGTGATCGGTTGCGATGCAATCAATCGTCCCGTCCGCTAGCCCTTCGAGCAATGCTTGACGATCCGCTTCACTTCGCAAGGGAGGGTTCATTTTAAAGTTCGGATTCCGGTCTTTAATGTCCTCATCGATCAACACGAGATGGTGCGGTGTGACTTCTGCTGTCACACGGATGCCTGCTCGTTTGGCGTCTCGAATGACGCGGACCGACTCTTTCGTCGAGACATGACAGACGTGGTAATGACAACCGGTTTCTTCAGCAATCAGGACGTCGCGGGCGATATGGATGCTCTCTGCAAGCGATGGAATGCCTTGCAGACCTTCACGCCGACTATAACTTCCTTCATGGACACACCCTGCTTTCAACGAATCATCCTCGCAGTGAGCAACGATTGTTTTCCCAAGGCGGGCTGCTTGTTGCATCGCTGTTCGCATGACGGCTGCCGTCTGGACCCCGACACCGTCATCCGTGAACGCTACAGCATCCGTTAATTGATCGAACGCGACGAGTTCTTGTCCGAGTTGATTTTTTGAAATCGCCGCGTAAGGCAAAACCCGGACGGACGCCGTCTCTTCAATCTTTTGGAACAATGCATCAAGTGTTTGTCGATCGTCAGGAACCGGGCGCGTATTCGGCATCGGACAAATCGTCGTAAACCCACCAGCTGCCGCTGCTGCCGTACCTGTCGCAATCGTCTCCTTATGTTCGCCGCCCGGTTCTCGGAGATGGACATGGATGTCGACGAATCCTGGTGAGACGAATAATCCGGATGCATCGATGACCGTTTCCCCAGCTTGCGGTGTTGCTGCTAAATCAGTGATTTTCCCGGCTTCGATCCGAATATCCCCTGTTCGAACTTGTCCTGCCTCGTACCATGTCGCATTCTCAATTCGTGTTGTCATCTGCATCGTCTCCTTTGATTGTTTTCGTCGAAAAGCACCACTCAAGAATCGCCATTCGCGCAAAGACACCATTTTTCATCTGTTCAAAAATTCTCGATTGTGGATGTTCGACGAGTTCGTCGGCAATCTCAACTCCGCGGTTGACCGGTGCCGGATGCAAGACGATCGCTGAAGGTTTCAGTCGATTCATCCGCTCATGTGTTAATCCGTGTGTGACGTGATAGACATCTGGATCAAATCGAGTCGTCCCGTCATGCCGTTCGTGCTGAACTCGAAGCAACATCAAGATGTCACACTGCTCGACTGCTTCGTCCATTGAAAGATACGGTATACCCATCGCTTCGTCATACCACTCAACAGGTCCTGATCCGTAGACGGTGGCACCAAGTCGTTTTAAGATATCGGCATTCGACCGAGCTACACGACTATGTTGTAAATCTCCACAGATGACGACTACTTTTCCTGCAATCGTTCCAAACGTCTCGACCATCGTCATTAGATCGAGTAAGGACTGTGATGGATGCTGTCCGCTCCCGTCTCCTGCATTGATAATCGGAATATCGAGTGTCTGCATCAATTCTTCGTAATAGCCGGTTTCACCGTGGCGAATGACCAACCCATCGGCGCCAATCACTTCGAGTGTTTTGCACGTATCTCGTAACGTCTCCCCTTTTTGCACGGATGACGTCGCTGTTTCGAACGGCAGTAGGTGCATGTTCAAGCGATGCTCTGCCATTTCAAAGGAAGAGCGTGTCCGCGTCGAGTTTTCAAAGAACAGATTAACGAGTGTCTTGTCAGAAAAGTCTGGTACCGGTTCGCCTTGTTTAAAAGCGAGGCTTCGTTCAATCAACGAATTGATCTCCGTCGTAGATAAGCTTTCTACATTTACGAAATGTCGGGTTTGTAGGATCGTTTTCATGTATTTCACTCCTTCAGGTCATGAAAAAGGCGCACCTTCTAAGTGAAGGTGCGCCGAAAGAAGGCAGAGGAGTCCCTGCATCTTTTCATGGCCTTCACTTTATCGTTCTCTCGGAACGTCTTAAAAGTTGTTCGCTATAGATTGAGTTGTAGAGTTTTCCGTTGTTTCAGCTGTTTCTTCGACCTGTTCCGTCGTTTTCGGAAGGACCAGATTCAGGATGATCCCAAGGATCGTCGCCAGTGCCATGCCTTCGAGAGAGAAGTTTCCGATTTTTAAGGCTGCCCCTCCGATTCCTGTGACAAGAATGACGGCTGTGATCGTCAAGTTCCGCTTATCGGCAAGGTCGATCTTACTTTCCGTCAGTGTCCGGAGACCGTTTGAAGCGATGACTCCGAATAAGAGGATACTGATGCCACCCATGACTGGTGTCGGAATCGTCTTAATAAATCCTTCGACATATCCGAGGAATCCGAAGCTGATGGCAAGAACCGCAGCCCCACCTAGGACGAAGACACTATACACACGAGTGATCGACATGACGCCGTTGTTCTCACCGTACGTCGTCACCGGTGGTCCACCGAGCATCGATGCGACTGTTTTTGCGATTCCGTCGCCAAGTACTGTCCGGTGCATCCCAGGGTCAAGGAGCGTCTCGCGCCCGATGATGCGGGATGTCACTTTTTGTTCTCCGATGTGTTCTGTCAGTGTGACGAGCGTTACTGGCACTATGAGTAGTAATGCTGCTGTATTCCACGATGGCGTGTAGTTCAGGAACGGAATCGTGAAGTCCGGCACGTGGAAGAACGTTGCTTGTTGTAGTGGTGTGAAATCAATGATTCCGACGGATGCTGCGACGAGATAACCGACCGTGATCCCGAACAGGATCGGAATCGTACTCCACATTCCTTTTAAGTATGTCATCGCAAGGAGTGTGACACCGAGTGTGACCATCGCGACGAGGAAGTAGAGACCGTTATACTTACCATCTGCTCCGTTCATCGCCATGTTGACAGCCGTTGGTGCGAGCGATAACCCGATGACCATGATGACCGGACCGATGACGACGGGCGGGAGTAATCGGAGCAACCAAGCAGCTCCCGTGTAACGGATGAGAAGTGAGACAAGTCCGTAGACAAGTCCAGCGACCATTCCGCCGATTAAGGCATCCTCGACACCCCACCGTTCACTAACGGCGATGATCGGGGCGATGTAGGCAAAACTAGAACCAAGATATGTGGGTACTTTGAAGCGGGTGACGGCGAGGAAAATCAGTGTGCCGACTCCGCTTGCGACGAGCGCGACCGATGTGTTGAGTCCCGTTAAGAGCGGAACGAGCACGGTCGCACCAAACATCGCGAAGACGTGTTGTAGGCTGAGCATCAGCCAGTTTAGAGGATGAGTAGGTACTTCTTGTACATCAAGTACTGCGGCATGTTTTGCCATATGGATGACTCCCTTTCTGGTCTCTCTGGACCACCTTAAAGGTTTTGATTTTTAGCGTTTAATAAAGACTTGATCGGCTTCGTCGACTTCAGCGAGCGCGACGACGACTTGCTCGTCGCGTGACGTCGGAACGTTCTTGCCGATGAAATCCGGTCGAATCGGTAACTCTCGATGCCCACGGTCGACGAGGACAGCGAGTTGGATCATACTCGGTCTTCCGTGGTCGACGAGCGCGTCCATCGCAGCTCGGACGGTACGACCTGTGTAAAGCACATCGTCAACGAGGACGACGATTTTCCCGGTGATGTCTTCCGGCAAATCTGAACCTTTGATTTCTGGCTCTAAACTTCGCTTTGACAAGTCATCTCGGTACATTGAGATGTCGACGACACCGAGTAAGACCGATTTACCTTCGATCTGTTCGATCCGCTTCGCAAGGCGGCGAGCGAGTGTCTCGCCACGCGTCTTGATTCCGACGATCATCAAATCAGCAATGCCTTTGTTACGTTCGATGATTTCATGGGCGATCCGTGTCAGTGCACGTCCGATCGCGGCTTCATCTAAGATGACGGCTGGTTTCATAGTTTCTCCTTTCATACAAAAGACCTTCTGCGTAAATCCGCAGAAGGTCATCGAAGACAGAATCATGGCATACGTCATGTATGCATGCCTACTCACGTTTGTGGTAGGTTCTCCCTTTCGCAGCCTCTCCGGACTCGATTAAAGGTGATACTAGTTTGGTAGGATCGTCACTCGGACGACCGAAGTGTCAGTAGAGGATGTCTCGCATCGCTCTCTAGGTGATACTCTACCGTTTTATTAGAAAAACGTCAAGACTCTAATTCAAGTTTTTTCAACTGACCGATCTCGAATGTCATCTCTTCCGGGAGTGGTGCTTCAAAACGCATCCATTCGCCTGTTCGTGGATGTTCGAAGCCAAGAACCGCAGCGTGCAAGGCTTGACCATTCATTTTCATCGTCTTACGTGGACCATATTTCGGGTCACCAGCGAGCGGGAAACCGATATAACGCATATGCACACGAATCTGGTGTGTCCGCCCTGTTTCGAGTTTACATTCAACGACCGTGAAGCCTTCGTACCGATCAAGAACACGGAAATGGGTTACGGCAGATTTTGAATTCTTATCCGTCACCGTCATCCGTTGACGATCGTTCTTGTCACGTCCGATTGGTGCTTCGATCGTTCCGAGTTCGTGAGGAATTTCACCGTGAACGAGCGCGATGTAGAGACGTTCTGTCGTCTTCTCTTTCAACTGATGTGCAAGTGATTCATGCGCTAAGTCGTTCTTAGCGACCATCAACAGACCTGACGTATCCTTATCGATCCGGTGAACGATTCCTGGACGTTTGACGCCATTGATGCCTGAGAGATCTTGACAGTGGTGTAATAAGGCGTTGACAAGCGTTCCTGAGACATGACCTGCCGCCGGGTGGACGACCATCCCTTTTGGTTTGTTGACGACGATGACGTCCGAATCTTCATAGACGACATCAAGCGGGATATCTTCTGGTAAAATCTCGAGTTCTACCGCTTCCGGGATATGAACGTCAATTGATTCCGTTCCCGATAATTTATAGTTCGGTTTGACCACACGACCATCGACTTCGACGCGTCCCGCTTTTAACCATTCCTGTACTTGCGAACGCGACCATTCGTTTTGTTCTGCGAGCCACTTATCAATGCGCCCTGTCGCTCCATCCGCTTGTACGGACCATGTTTCTACTTCATTCATTTATCCATCGTTCCTTTCTTAGTCAACCGTTCTTCAAACATGACGCTGATCAGCATCGTGATGACACCAAACGTCAAACAGACGTCTGCGACATTAAAGATCGGGAAATTATAGCCGAACGGGAAGAAGTGGAAGAAATCAACGACTTCTCCTCGTGCCATTCGATCGATGAAGTTCCCGATCGCACCACTGAGCAGTAACGCGATGCTCCAAGCAAATACCTTATTTTTCGTGCCTTCCTTGTAGAGGAAGTAAATCAATCCAATGACGACGACGACCGTGACGATGAAGAAGAAACCGAACTTCCCTTCAAGCATCCCCCATGCCGCGCCTCGATTTCGATACGAGTTGAGATAAAAGAAATCCGGAATGACCGTGATCGCTTGACCAATCGTCATATTTTGAACGACGATCCATTTCGTCAACTGGTCGACTCCAACGAGTAAAGCAGCAATCCCTAAGTAAAGCCACATCCTATTGTCCTCCGCATCCAAAAATAATGAGGGGCGTCCTGCGAAGTCGCAGCCGCCCCTCCCTTTGTATCATTATAAAGAATTGACGACTTCAGTACAACGTGGGCAAAGCGTCGGATGAGCCGGATCTTGTCCGAGTTCCGTCGAATATGTCCAACAACGTTCACATTTTTCACCGTCAGCTTTTTGAACCGTGATGCCTGTCGTCTCGTACATCTTATCCGCTGTTTCCACGAATTCGAGTTGTGAGACTTGGAGTAACTGTTCGAGATGATCAATCGTTCCAAGCAAGGCTTTCGTTTCTTCTTTCGGCGCGAGCAGAAGCTTCGCTTCGAGTGTCTTACCGACGAGTTTCTCAACGCGTGCTTCCTCGAGTGCTTTTAAGACATCATCGCGGAACGTCAAGAACGCATTCCACTTCTCGATGAGAGCAAGTCCTTCTTTTGAGACTTCAACCGTTTCCGGAAGATCCGTCAAGAAGATGCTCTTCGTCTCTACAGCTGGTACGAACTCCCATGCTTCGTCTGCCGTGTGTGGTAAGACGGGCGCCATCAATTGTAACAACGCGACGACTGTATCATACATGACCGTCTGAACCGCACGACGTGATGTCGCATCCGCTTTTTCGATGTACAAGATATCTTTCGTGTAATCGAGATAGAACGACGACAAATCAAGGACACAGAAGTTGTGAAGCAATTGATAGACCGACATGAAGTCGTACGCATCATAGGCAGCTTTTACTTTACCAACAAGTTGGTCAAGCTTTGTCCGCATGAAACGGTCTGACTCTGGTAAGTCTTCAAATGCGACTCGGTGCGTTGCAGGATCAAATTGATCCAAGTTTCCAAGGAGGAAACGAACTGTGTTGCGGATTTTACGGTATGACTCTGAGACTTGTTTGAAGTTATCCATCGATGCGCGAACATCCGCTTGATAATCAACGGATGCGACCCACAAGCGAAGAATCTCTGCTCCGAATTGTTGCATGACTTGAATCGGTGCGATCGTGTTACCGATCGATTTAGACATCTTGCGACCTTGACCATCGAGGACGAATCCGTGACTGACGACTGCTTTGTATGGTGCTTTCCCTGTCGTTGCGACGGCTGTCGATAGCGACGAGTTGAACCAACCACGGTATTGGTCAGATCCTTCTAGATAGAGATCCGCTGGACGTGTCAATTCAGGGCGTGTCGCGAGAACACCGGCATGTGATGAACCAGAATCGAACCAGACATCCATGATGTCCGTTTCTTTTTTGAAGATCCCGTTCGGGCTTGCTGGATGTGTGAATCCTTCAGGCAGCAAGTCGACTGCGTCGCGTTCATACCAGACGTTTGACCCGTGAGCTGCGAACAGATTCGCAATATAATCAATCGTTTCCGGTGTGACGATTTCCGTACCATCCTCAGCGTAGAAGATCGGAAGTGGTACACCCCACGCACGTTGACGCGAGATGACCCAGTCGCCACGGTCTTTGAACATGTTGTGAAGTCGTGTTTCGCCCCACTCTGGTACCCACTGGACACCTTTGATCTCATCAAGGATTTCCGCACGGAAGTCCTTGATTGAAGCGAACCATTGTGGCGTCGCACGGAAGATGACCGGTTTTTTCGTCCGCCAGTCGTGTGGATACGAGTGCTTGATGAACGAAAGTTTTAAGAGAGCGCCTGCTTCTTCAAGCGCAAGACCGATCTCTTTGTTTGCATCCTCGTAGAACATACCTTCGAATCCAGGAGCTTCCGCTGTCATGACCCCTTTATCATCGACTGGGCAAAGGACGTCAAGACCGTACGCTTGACCGATGCGGAAGTCATCTTCCCCGTGACCTGGAGCTGTATGCACGACACCTGTAGCTTCTGCTGTAACATGATCGCCGAGCATGACGAGTGATTCACGGTCGTACAGTGGATGTTTCGCCTTCATGTACTCGAAGTCAGCACCATTGAAGATGCGTCCGACCGTTGCGTCTTCCCACCCAAGCGCTTCGATGACTTCAGGAACGAGCGTTTCTGCCACGATATAACCTTTTCCTTGGTACTCGATTCGTGCATACGTCAATTCTGCACTGACAGAGATTCCGAGGTTCGCTGGAATCGTCCATGGTGTCGTCGTCCAGATGACGAAATGATCCGTCGGCTCAAGGATGTTTTTCCCATCCATGACTTGGAATGCGACATAGATTGCAGCTGAACGTTTGTCCTGATATTCGATTTCTGCTTCAGCTAGTGCCGATTCAGAAGAAGGTGACCAGTAGACCGGTTTCTTACCTTTGTAGATATAGCCTTTGTTTGCCATATCTCCGAATAAACGAATTTGAGCAGCTTCAAATTCAGGCTGAAGCGTGATATATGGATTGTCATAATCCCCAAGAACACCAAGGCGTTTGAATTGGTCACGTTGGTGGTCGACTTGCTCTAGTGCATATTTCGCACACAACTCACGGAATTCTGCGACTGTCATCGATTTACGATCAACACCGGCTTTTTGAAGTGCTGTTTCGATTGGTAATCCGTGTGTATCCCAGCCTGGTACGTAAGGCGACTGGAAGCCATTCATCGATTTATAACGGACGATGATGTCTTTTAAGACTTTGTTTAATCCGTGTCCCATATGGATATCACCGTTCGCATAAGGAGGTCCGTCGTGGAGGATGAATGTTGGTTTCCCAGCATTTTTTTCCTGTACAGCAGCATAGAGGTTCATCTCTTCCCAACGTGCTTGCATATCTGGTTCGCGTTTTGGCAAGTTGCCTCGCATTAAAAACTCGGTCTTCATCATCAATAAGGTTTCTTTGTAATCCATCTGACCATCTCTCACCTTTCGCTTTAAAAGTACAAAAAAAACCAAGCTCATCCCTGAGATAGGGACGAGCTTGGCTAAACTCGCGGTACCACCCTACTAATCCTGCTCGTCAGTTCGACGACACAGGACCGCTTAAGTACTCGATAACGGGAGTGAACCGGCATGGCTTACTGTTCGTCGAACGTTCAGTCATGCACTCCAAGGGGATACCTCATCTCTTTCGTTGCTCGGGCTTCCACCATTCCCCGATTCGCTGTCAACCGTCCAAGATGCGACGTGTCCTTGTCATTGATTTTATTTATACGACATCGTCGTCATTATACGCAACTGCTGGAACATCGTCAAGCGCTCCACGAGAAGAGAAATCAAACGCATCCCAGTCGTGGCTCGTTAATAATTCCATCTGTGCATCGATCAACACTTTGAACCGGTTGCGGTAAAGCTCGATTTTCTTGCGCATCTGCTCGACTTCGAAGTCCGTCCGTTGCGCCCGACGCTGTGCTGCGTCTTGCAACTGCTCTGCTTCGCGTTCTGCTTGCTTTAGGATCAAGCTAGCTTCTTTTGAAGCATTCGCTTTCACTTCCTCAGCTGCTTCTTGTGCAACGATGATCGATTTATTTAATGTTTCTTCCATTGAACTGAAGTAGTCGACACGTGCTTGCATATTTTGAATGACTTCCTGTTGTTGACGATTCTCACGTAACAACAATTCAAAGTCCTTGATGACTTGATCTAGGAATTCGTTCACTTCATCTTCGTCATAGCCGCGAAACTTTCGTGTGAACTCCTTATTATGAATATCGAGTGGCGTTAATGGCATGATGAATTCCTCCTCCGCATTTATCTTATCCTTTTAAAATACCGTATTGCAGCTTAATCCGGTCCCGTTTCGTTGATCCAAGAATCGCAATCAACTTAACGCGTCCTGTTCCACGCAAAGAAAGTAAATCGCCTTCTTGCAGCATGAAACTCGAATCATCAACTACCTTATAATTGACCTTACTTTCACCTTGTTTAATGAGCGTCTGTGCTTTTTGACGCGAGAAGCCGAGAATTTCACTCACGACCGTATCGAACCGAAGTGAACTAACGAAGCCGAGCGTTTCTTCCCACTCTTGTTCCTTCACTTTCAAACGATCTTCTGCGTCAACACGTGAAAGACGAATCTTTGTCTTCCCTGCTCGTTCGACGTTTGCTTCAATGTATGTCGCGACTTCGTCTGCGACGGCAAACTGTACTTGATCCTGGATGATGACGTCGCCGAATTTGGCTCGTTTCAATCCGACGTTCAATAATGTACCGGTGACTTGACGATGAGAAAGTTCAACGAATTTAGTGGGATAATGAATGCGATAAATGGAAATGTCAAAGTCATCCGCGTTGTATTCATAATAATCTGGTGCGAGGATTGCCCGCTTTCGTTCAGCGCCTTCGAAACCGCCCTCAAAAAAGAGGGCGCATTTCGAACCGACGAGTTCTTGTGTGATTTGTTGTTCACGAGGATCTAGAAAATCCGTTAATTTGAACGTATAGGTCGCTTCCACGTGATCAATCCAGTTCAAGACTGAATCGACGAATTCCCGCTCGCTTCCGCGATAATGATCATATACGCTCATACTAAAAAGATAGCTCGGATTCCAGATTGAGCCAAGTTCAATACGAGGAAGGCTACAATCGGCGAAATATCTAGCATGCCTCCGATAGGCGGGATGATACGACGGAAGGGCGCTAAGAACGGCTCGACCAACATCGCGAGCACTTGTCCGAATTTCGAATCACGGGCATTCGGGAACCACGAAAGTAAAATATAAACGATCATGACATAGCTGTAATATTGCAGCAATGTGCTTAATGTACGACCAATTGCGTACATCACTTGAGAATCCATGCTTACCACCCCTTATGATTAATATCATCTTCTCCAAGAAGATTCGAGATGCTACCTGCCAACTCGACATTGTTCGGGACACAGAGGAGGGTATTCTGACTGATCGTCGTGATTGTTCCATCAAGAGCGAACACGACACCAGACAAGAAATTGATCATCTGTCGTGATTGATCTTTTGACATACGCTGCATATTGACGATAACCGCACGGTTTTGACGAAGATGTTCCCCAATTTCTTGGGCTTCGTTAAAGACACGTGGTTCACTCAAGATGACTTGCGATTTCGTTTTTTTCGTTGCATGAAGCGGCACGATATTCGATTGTCTCACGCTGTCCTCCTTTTGAGTAACACTTGGGGTAGATTCCTCGTAATACTCTTCGTACTCTTGTTGCGACGTACCTCTACCTTTATTTATTGTAGCATCATTTTCATATTCAAGTTCATCTAAATCGTCGCTGTTTCCGAGAAATAGATTTTGCATTTTTGATTTGAAGCCCATATCCATTCTCCCTTCTTCTCGTTTAGGTGTGAACAAGCGTCGTCCCGATTCGAACGAACGTCGCCCCTTCTTCGATGGCAATCTCAAAATCAGATGACATCCCCATGGATAACTCCGTACATGGAGCATACGACAATTTTTTCGCCTTGACCTCTTCTTGCAATGTTTTTAACGACCGGAATACTTCACGTATACGCGTCTCATCTTCCGTCAATGGTGCCATCGTCATCAGTCCAATGACACGAATCGCTGGATACTGCCCGATTTCATGTAAAAACGATGGCACATCCTCCGGTGCGATGCCTTGCTTCGATTCTTCTCCAGAAACATTGACTTGAATGAAACAATCAATCGTCCGGTCCGTTCGTTTATTGATCTCTTCCGCCAAATGAAGACGGTCGAGGGAATGCAACACGTCAATGGCATCGATGATTTGACGAACTTTGCGTGTCTGTAACGTGCCGATGAAGTGCCACGTACAAGCGGTTCGTCCGAGTTCTGCCTGCTTTTCGAGCAACCCTTCCGGTCGATTTTCTCCGAGATGTGTCACGCCTGCGGCTAATAATTCAGAAGCAACTTGACTTGAGACTGATTTCGTCACACCAATCAGCTGTACCTGCTTTTTAGAAGAACTCTTTTCAGTTGCTTGTTCCATCCGTTGTGTAACATTTTGTACGTTTTCAAGAATTGACATCCAATGACTCCTTTACGATCAAACTTGCAAACCGACCACCGTGGTCGCCATGGCGATAAGAGAAGTAATCTTCCGCCTGACAGTGTGTACATAGACCTGAGTCAAGGACGTCGCCTACTCCACATCGTTCAGCTAGCGCAGCATTCGTTTTTTGTAGCGATAACATCGCTTTTCCATCTTCCTTGCGTATGTAAGGAGACTCGTCTAGTTCGAGCGCATCAATGGCATCGATGACCGGTTGATCGACTTCGTAACAACAGTCCCGAATCGATGGACCGATGACCATTTGAATGGAAGATCGACTAGCACCCGCACGTTCCATCTGTTTTACGGTTTCCTCGACGATATTACTAACGGTTCCTCGCCATCCGGCGTGCGTGTTCGCAATGATACCTGTTGTCGGATCACAGAAAATTAATGGAACACAGTCAGCGAAGAGCATCATCAGTAAGACATTCGAATCAGTCGTCACCAATCCATCTGTACCCGGAATCGCCGTTTCGTAATCCAAAGCACCACGTCCAGAATCAAGTGTCGTCACCTGTTCGACATGATTCCCGTGGATTTGCTGTGCCCAAATCGAGTTCTCAAGTGATAAATCCAGCTGACGTGCAATGACTTGTCGGTTCTGAATGACACCATCCCGGTCATCGTTGACATGCAGTCCTAGATTGCCATTCTCATGTGGTGCAGCGAATTTCGTCGTAAAGGCGGCACGTACGGTACCAGTTGGTGTATCCCATTTGATCCATTGTCCAAACATGTTCATGCCTCCTTCGATTTTAAAAAAAGAGGCGCCGCTTTCGCGACACCTCTTGGTTTAGCAGTCGTGTCACTGGAAAATCGATTAACGATTATTCCGGCGAAGGAAAGATGGGATGTCCATCGTTTCTTCGACATCTGGCGCTTTAGCCGGTTCAGGATTCGAGCTGACAGGTGTCTCTTCGACTTGTGGTTTTGACTCCTCTATTGGTGGTGGAGTCGCTTGTTTTTTCTTCAAGAGATTCTTCATCATTTCTTGTGCCGACGGAATTTCGAAATCAAGTGGTTCGTTTTCGAACTCTGTCGCGATGACTGTAACGATGATTTCATCTTCCAGGTTATCGTTGATGACAGAACCGAAGATCAAGTTGACTTCCTCATCTGCTGCACTCTGGACGATTTGTGCTGCTTCCGTCACTTCGTACAAGCTGAGGTTCGCACTACCAGTGATGTTCATCAGAACACCTTTAGCTCCTTCGATCGATGTTTCAAGCAATGGACTTGAAATTGCTTTTTTCGCTGCTTCTGTCGCACGGTGTTCACCTGTTGCGACACCTACACCCATCAATGCAGAACCTTTTTCGGTCATGATCGTCTTCACGTCAGCGAAGTCGAGGTTGATGAGACCAGGTACGGCGATCAAGTCTGTAATCCCTTGTACACCTTGACGCAAAACGTTATCCGCTTCTTTGAACGCTTCAAGCATCGGTGTGTTCCGATCGACGATTTCAAGCAACTTATCGTTCGGGATGACGATCAACGTATCGACTTTTTCTTTGAAGTTCTGGACACCTGAGACGGCATGTTGCATCCGTTTGCGCCCTTCGAACATGAATGGTTTTGTCACGACACCGACTGTTAAGGCACCGATTTCTTTAGAAATCTCAGCGATGACAGGAGCAGCTCCTGTTCCTGTTCCGCCACCCATTCCTGCTGTGACGAAGACCATATCAGCGCCTGAAAGAATTTCTGTTAATTGCTCGCGGCTTTCTTCTGCTGCTTTTTTACCGATTTCCGGATTGGCACCTGCACCGAGACCGCGTGTTAATTTTGCGCCAAGTTGTAACTTCACATCAGCTTGTGACATGTTCAATGCCTGCGCGTCCGTGTTTACTGCGATGAATTCTACACCTTGGACACCGTGTTCAATCATTCGGTTGACGGCGTTCGAACCGCCACCACCTACACCGATGACCTTGATTTTTGCTACTTGGTCCATCATTTCATCAAAATGCAACATAAAAAGGGCCCCCTAATATTTTTTACTCATTGGATTTTTTTGTAGGCATTAACCAAAGAATTTCTCAAAGAAACTGCTGAATGACTTTTTCTCTTTTGGAGGCTGTTCACGTGTTGACCGTTCGTTTCGTGCAGGAGACGGCTGTTCGTTCACGAGCAGTGCATCCTGTTCATGTCCTTGTGCTACGACTTCCTTCTCTTCCGCCCGATCAAAACCTGATTTCGATACGGCGCTTCTCGAGAGGACGTAGCGTAACATACCCGCTGCAACCGCATATTTCGGATGACGAATACCAAGACTAGCAGGTTGATAGACGTTGACGCTTTGCTTGAAGATTCGTTTTCCAAGCTGGTCGATGCCAGGCAGAGAAGAACTTCCGCCACATAAGATCAAACCGCTGTTCATGTGGGCGTACCCGGCTTGAGTCATTCGTTTTTGAATCATTTCGAAGATTTCTTCAAGTCGTGCTTCGAGGACGAACCCGATTTCTGATTGTGGTTCGAAGCGATGTTCGCCGTTGATCGTGACGTAAGAGACTTTCTCTTCCGGATCCCCGAGTGCTTCAAGCGCAACACCATATTCTTCTTTTGCCAGTTTCGCATCTTGGTATTTACAATTCATCTTGTACGTCAAATCACGTGTCAGATGATCACCACCGTATGGCAATGTCGTCGAGTAGACGAGATCGTTCTTTTCATAGATTGAAAGTGTCGTCGTCTCGTGTCCGATGTCGATGATCCCGACACCGAGTTCGAGTTCATCAATCGATGCTGCGATTCTAGATACCGCTAAACTCTCCAGCACATATCCAGCAAGCTCTAAACCAGCCCGTTCAATGGAACGTTTAATGCTATGTAGGATCGTCTTTGCTCCGATGATGAGCTTTCCTGTTACTTCGAGACGATAACCGATCATTCCTCTCGGATCAGTGATTTCTGTCTGCTGATCGACCGTAAACGTCTTCGGCAGAACATCCACGACACTGAGTTCGTTTGGAATTCGCATGACCATCGCAGAATGTAGCACATCCTTCACATCATCATCTGTGATTTCATTATCCTCACCTTTGATGGACGTCATGCCCTGGCAATCCTTCACTTGAATGTGTTCGCCAGAAATAGCGACATATACTTCACCAATTGGTTCACCAAGTGTGCGTTCCACTTCTGTGACCGCTTGTTTAATGGCATGTACCGTTTGATCGATGTCAACGATGACACCTCGTTTAACACCCGCGGATGGTGCAGAACCTTCAGCAAGAACGTTCAGCGTTCCACCAAGTAGTTCACCGACGATGAGTTTCACCTCCGATGTCCCAATGTCGAGCGCGGCAATCGTACCTTTCGTTTCCATGGGAGTGACACCTCCACTTTCATAATACTAATCCTTTTTATTCCTAATTATATTCTAGGAAAGGGACAGGCTTCTTCTCGTTTAAGTCTACACTATATAAATACTTACGAAAAGAAGTTATTGCCCGTCTTAGCGTTCGAATAGATTACGATTTGATGACGATTCGAACAAAGGTCGACGAATGAAAACACATGTTTGTTTTTTTGTTCATCAGCCTTTTACGAATCTTCTATTTTTTCCCTTTATATGGTTTGAAATAGATGCCACCATCAATTGTAATCGTCCCTGTCTTTCCTTTCGGTAAGGCAGAAATGACCTTCACGTATTCATTCAAGGAATTTGAAAAAGCAGACGTACTAAGTAATACCGTATTCCCGTCCGTCATGAATAATTTCAGACCACCCTTGTCCGTCTTATCATTTGCGACGATTTCTGAGATCCGGCTACGTACTTTCGGCTCGATCTTAACGAGTTCCTTCGTCAATCGATTCAAAGACTGATCCGTGAACCCCGTCAGGATCGGAGCATCGAACAATTCTTCCTTTGACTTTCCCGGAATGATCGTTCCATCCGCAAGCACGATTCGGTCTCCTGGCTTATCCTTCGCGTAGGCAATCTCTTTTTCTTCCGTCACCGTCACGCGATATTGATGCAAAAATTGTTTTTGCATCGTCGCTTCCTGAATGCCTGGAACCTTCTCGATTCGTTCAAGCACATCTTCCTCCGACACGTTGAAGGCATGTGTCTCTTTCACCTTTATTCCGGATGCTTGCAAAATATCGGATGATTTTACATTGACGTTTCCGTCGACCTCAAATTGTGCGACCCGAGAATAACTCGATTGCAGATAAAAGACGACACCAACCAATAGACCAATCAGAATCAGGACATAGATGAGTCTTCGGTTGGCTTTTTTGCGACGTTGTTCACGGATATAAGGTATCTTATCCTCGAGGCTGCGGACGTTCTCGTCCTCTTGCGGTCGTCCGACCGATCTCCGTTCCCTCACGTCTCATTCCCCCTCTATACGTAACAGTTCATTTCCCTATCGGTCTTTTCCTGCAATAGTTTAGTTTTTTTGTCCTGTCAGTCGTAACAATTCATCGACTAAGTCCCGTGAAGCATTCGGCATACCGAGTGCAAGCGCCGCTTCAGACATCATTTGTTGTTGTGCTAATGCTTTTTCACATGCCTCAAACAACCGATCACCTGATAACTCTTGTTCACGAATCAATAGACTTGCACCTGTCTCAACAAGTGATGAAGCATTGACTTCTTGATGATTTTCCGTCACGTAAGGGCTTGGGATGAGGACACTCGGTAATCCAAGTGTCGTCAGCTCAGCAAGCGTACTTGCCCCTGAACGCGAAATGACGAGTTGACTGGCTTTTAGGATGTTCGGTAAATCATACACGAATGGACGAAGTTGAATCCGTTCTGGTACGGAACCAACGCGTGAAGCAATCGTATCGTAATGAATTTGACCGGTCACGAAGAGTAATGACCATCCTGCTTGTTCAACTTTCGGCATCATGTCGACGACTGCTTCATTGATGGCAGGCGCACCACGACTACCACCATAGATGACGACGAGTGGACGTCCTTCTTCAAAACCAAAACGTTGACGCTCTTCGATTGGATTGATTTTAAGCTCTGCCACTTCAGAAGCACGCGGATTACCGATCAAAACAGTCTTTGATTCATTTTTGCCGAAGTGATGTCCGGACCCTTTAAAAGAGAGGGCCACTCGATCGACGTACCGTGCTAAAAATTTATTCGTGATGCCAGGTAAACTGTTTTGTTCGTGGACGAGTGTCTTAAATCCCATTTTTGCAGCCGTGTATAATACCGGTCCACAGACGAATCCACCTGTACCAACGACGATATCCGGTTGGAACTGACGCAGAAGTTTGCGAACACGACGAACGCTCTTGATGAACCGAATGCCGGTCTTGACGTTCTCAAAAGATAACGAACGACGAATACCTGAAATTTCGATTGATTCAAATGGAATTCCCGCTCGGCGCACGATATCTGCTTCTAAACCGTTCTCCGTTCCAATATAAAGGACCTCACATGACGTGCGTTGTTCAAGTTCCCGAATCATGGCGAGCGCAGGATAGATGTGCCCCCCTGTACCGCCTCCAGAGACGACGATTTTCATACTGTTGTTCCTCCTACCTGATGTACGGCACGAACGAAATGCTCGCCGCGCTCCTCATATGTCTTATATTGATCCCAACTAGCAGATGCCGGAGACAAAAGAATGATGTCACCAGGTTGTGATGTTTCAAATGCCACCTTCACTGCTTCATCCATCGTCTCAACGACTGTCGACGGATAACCGTTTTCTGATGCAAGTGTTCCAAAACGGTGACCCGTCTCACCAAGTCCGATGACATGTTTAACATGCTGCATCGCACCAAGCAATGGCGTTAAATCCGCGCCACGCTCGAGTCCACCACATAACCAAATGATTGGTGCCGTAAATCCAGACAAGGCTGCTTCTGTCGCAACGTTATTCGTCGCTTTAGAGTCGTTGTAGACTTTTCGACCCGCAATTTCACCGACGAACTGTGTCCGGTGCTCTACACCACCGAACGTCCGTAAAACACGCTGGATGTCAGATAATGCGAGATTGAATGGTTCAACCAGTGTTAGGGCCGCGAGAACGTTCTCAACATTATGTCCACCTCCGAGAGCGAGTTCATCGATTGGTAAGATGCTCGTCCCATTGATCGTCAACGTATCGTTCATGACTTCCGCATATGCCGATTGACGACGCGAGAATAAGAACGGTGTCACTTCAGCAGTCTTACCGAGCGCACGAACGGATACATCGTCTGCGTTTAAGACAAGACGATCCGCTTCTTTCATATTCTTGAAAATCCGAGCTTTTGCTTCACCATACGATTCAAAATCACCATGATAATCCAGATGTGCCGGCGATAAATTCAAAAAGGCTGCTGTATACGGTCGGAACTGCTCGATCCCCATCAATTGAAAACTCGATAATTCAATGACGATGATGTCATCTTGTTTCGCCTGACCTGCGATTTCAATTGCCGGGAATCCAATGTTTCCTGCCAAATGAACACGGCGAGACCCCGTTTTCAACAATTCGTGAACAAGCGTCGTCGTCGTCGTTTTCCCGTTTGATCCTGTAATGGCAATCCACGTCGCATCTGTTGCTTGATACGCCAGTTCTACCTCTGTCCAAATCGGAATATTGCGTCGAAGCGCTTCTTGTAATAAATCGATATGATACGGAATCCCTGGATTCTTGACGATTAAATCGATACCGTCGAGTAGTGCTAACGGGTGCTCACCGTAGACCGTTTTGACGTCGAGTGATGCAAGCGCTGCTTGATCACTCTCGGACGGAGTTTTCCCGTCATTCACGGTTACCTCTGCACCAACACTCACTAAATACCGAGCGGCTGCGATTCCACTTTTTGCTGTTCCGAGAACGAGCACTTTTTGATCATTCCATTGTCGTTGTTCCATTGTTGAATCGCTCACTTTCTCTCTTCGTTTTTTTAGATGAATAGGTAGGCGATGAATGCCATCAAACAGCTGATTCCTGCGAATGTACCGACGATCCGCCATTCGCTCCAACCGACCATTTCGAAGTGGTGGTGAATTGGGCTCATTTTAAAGATTCGTTTCCCTGTCGTTTTAAAGGAGATGACTTGTAAAATGACTGATAATGTCTCAACAACGAAGACGATCCCGATTAAGACGAGTAGTAATTCCAGTTTTAACACGATCGATAGACCCGCTAGTGCAGCACCTAGTGCAAGTGAACCGGTATCACCCATAAAGATTTTGGCTGGGTGAGCATTGAAGAGGAGGAATCCAATCAACGCACCAACTGCTGAAAAAGCAAAACAAGCAGCTCCCACTTCATCTGCGATGAACCAACTGTATAACCCGAAGAACAGGAATGTTGGAATCGCCGTAAACGATACAAGACCATCTAGACCGTCCGTCAAGTTGACGGCGTTCGAGAAGCCGACTAGCCAGAATAAAGCAACGAACGGATAAACGACGCCAAAATCAAGTTCGAAGTCTGTAAACGGAATCGACAGATAGGTCGCGTCACTTGTAAAACCACCGCTTAACCAGACGAACAGCAATCCGACGACGATTTGTCCAATCAATTTTTGTTTCGAATTCAGACCGAGGTTACGCTTCTTGACGACTTTGATGTAATCATCGATAAATCCGATGACGCCATAAGCAAGGGTTAAAAAGAGTAACGATAACTGTGTCGTCGATAGATCACCCATGACGATTGCACCGAGAACACTGACGATCATCGCCACAAGAATGACGATACCACCCATAGTTGGTGTTCCTGATTTAACCTGGTGCCACTGTGGCCCCTCTTCCCGAATTTCCTGACCAAACTTCAGTCGGTGTAAAAACGGAATCGCTCTAGGCATGACGAGTAGTACAACAAGAAATGCAAGAATAAGACTGATAAATAATGTGATCATAGCAGACACCCTTTTTCAAAAATTAGTTTTCGTTTAGATAAGTTAATATCCGTTCGAGCGCCATCCCACGTGACGCTTTCAATAAGACAATCGTTCGTTCTCCAAGCATCGGACGCAACTGGTTAGCAGCATCCTCGACCGTCGTCGCAAATTGGACTTGGACGGATGGGTCGCTGATCCCTTCAGCAATCCACGCGCCTTTCTCCCCTACTAGGATAGCATGCGAGACAGGTAACGCAATCCGCTTTCCGACCGAGGCATGTAACAAGCGTTCTTGGTCTCCTAGTTCGTACATATCACCAAGGACAAGAACTCGTGTCGTGTAACCTTCTAGTGCAGTAATCGTTTCAATCGCTGCATTCATTGATGTTGGACTGGCATTATACGCATCGTTGATGACCGCCGTCTCCTCGAAGAGTAGTCGTTCCATCCGCATCGGTGTTAGTTCAACTGCGTCGAAGCCTTCTTGGATCCGTGCATCCGTCACGCCAAGTGCACGTGCTGTCGCGATCGCGTATGCTGCGTTTCGTACTTGATGTTTACCTAGTACGGGTAGGTGAAACGCTGTGCCGTCGTAAGCGAAGGCTGTCCCAAAGAACGTCGCTTCCGTTGTCTCGATCCGGTACGTATTTCCGATCTGATAGCCAATCTTCTCCGCTTCGACTTCCGCTAGAAGTGGCTCATCGCCATCAATGAATAAGTGACCGTCCGGTTTAAGCCCAGAACGAATCTCAAGTTTCGCTTTGGCGATTCCACTGCGTCCGCCGACTTGCTCTGCATGCGATTCGCCAATGTTCGTAACGAGTGCGATATCTGGTTCAGCAAGATTCGACAAGAATTCGATATCTCCAAAACCGTTCATTCCCATCTCGAGTACAGCGACTTCTGTATCAGCAGGCATCATCAAAATCGTTAATGGCATGCCGATATCTGAATTGAAGTTCCCTTGTGTCTTATGTGTCTTAAACGTCGTCTTAAGTACACTTTCGACCATATCCTTCGTCGATGTCTTTCCGTTTGAGCCAGTGATGGCGACAATCTTTGGTGCAATCTGCATTAAGTATTGTTTAGCGATCTGTTGCAGTGCCACTAGCGGCTCATCCACTTCTAAGAAAACAATATCACTATCAGGACGAGTAATCCCTTTTTTCCATAAGGTGACGATGGCTCCTTGTGCTTTAGCTCCTTCAACGAATCGATGACCATCAACGCGTGCTCCTTGTATCGGAATGTAGAGACCGTCTTCGAGTAAAGCGCGTGAATCCGTCGCGAAGTGACGAACGACACGGTCGTCTTTCACATTGAGATGCAACCACTCAGCGATTTGCGTAATTGTTAACATGATATATACCTCCATTCGATGACAGCAAAAGAGGACGAATGCAAAAGTCAACGAATGACTCCTGTTCGTCCTCGTCTTCCTGTAGAAATCAGGAAACTTGCTCTACCGTTAATCTTTAGGTTCAGCTAGTTCAACCGTCAACTTTCCATTTTCCTTCACTAGTGTACCAGCTCGAGCCGATTGTTTGGTTACAAAACCTTTACCGATGACGTCAAGCTTCAAGTCATATAAGCTGACGAGCTTTTTGACGTCTCGTTGTGACCAACCGGTCAGATCTGGCATCTTGAACGTGTTTGATGTTTTCAGCAAGACACGCTCTCCACTGACGAACTCTTGACCGCGAGAAGGGATTTGCGAAACGACTTCCGCACCATCACCAAGGATGATTGGAACGGCATCTTGTTCTTTTGCCAAATCAGTCGCTTGACGAGCACTCTTCTGAATGTAGCTCGGCATAATCTTCGCTTTGACATCAACCGAATCTTTCTGCGTTTCCGGTTGAATACTGCGATATTGTAATGCCGTATTCATGACATTCTTGAACACAGGACTCATAATGAGTGGACCTGAAACCGACGATTCATTTTTCGACGGACGATCAACTGCGATATACATGATCAATTCTGGATCATCTTTTGGCGCCATACCGATGAACGAGTGAATAAATTGACCTTGAATGTATTTTCCATTCTCAGAAATCTGCGCCGTACCCGTCTTACCGATGACACGGTAATCTTTTAACTTATACATTTGACCGGTTCCGATTTTACTGTTGACGACACCATCAAGTGCTTCGCGGGTCGCCTTCGCAGCTTCAGCAGAAATCGGTTTACCGACGACTTCTGTTTTTGCCCGATAAGGTGCTTTATCCGTATGATCCGCTTTTTGAATGATATGCGGTTTGACCATCTCACCGTCACCAGCGATTGCCGTTGCCCCTTGAAGCAGTTGCATCGGTGTGACCGCTGTTGATTGCCCCCATGAAGTGATGAGTGCATTCAACGGTTTTGACAAATCAGATTGACTGTTTACTTCTCCCGAGATGTCTATACCCGTTCGTTGATCAAAATGAAACTTCTTAAAGTAATCTTTATAACGCTCGATTCCGAGTTTTTCCGCAGTCAACTTCGAGAACATGACGTTTGAGGAGTGATAGACGCCCTCTATCATCGGGATCGTGCCCCACCCGACATCATTGTAATCTTTGATGACGGTTCCTTTGTAGTTATAACTACCCGATTTGTACATCTCGTTCGGACGGAAGACTCCAGCATCGATTGCTGCTGCAAGCGTAAAGATTTTCATCGTTGAACCCGGTTCGAATCGTGATGACACGGCGAAGTTCGTAAAGTCCTTCATGTCACGTAGATTCGGGTTGAACGATGGTCGATCCGCCATGGCGAGGATTTCACCAGTCTTCGCGTCCATGACGATTCCCGTCGCATTTTTCGGTTTGTACGTGTTGTACATTTTTTGCATCTCTTTTTCAAGTGACTGTTGAATACGATGATCGATCGTCAAATAGAGATTCGATCCATCCTTCGGTTCGTTCGAGACACGAGATGAACCCTGAATCAACGGATTGCCACTGCGATCCTTTTCAAAGACACGCGCTCCGTATGATTCACTTAAGGCATTATCATACTGTTTCTCGATTCCCATCTGTCCTTGTAAGGCGACTCGTCCATTTTCTTCCGTGATCTTTTGAACGAAACCAAGCGTATCGGACAGGAAGATCCCATTCGGATAATAACGCTTCGGCTCCTCAATCATTCGGATTCCAGGAAGGTTTAGTTTGTCGATTTTCTCTTTTTGATCGAGCGTTAAGTCATTCCCTTTTTTTCCAAATTCGATTTGGGAACGGTCCTTGTTTTCAATTAGGTACGTTTCTAGTTCCTTTGTTGTCATACCTAGAATCGGCGCAAGACCTTCCGCCGTCTTTTTAAAATCGACAATCGTTTCAT
Source organism: Exiguobacterium acetylicum (assembly GCF_022170825.1). Lineage (NCBI taxonomy): Bacteria > Bacillati > Bacillota > Bacilli > Caryophanales > Exiguobacterium > Exiguobacterium acetylicum. The sequence goes on from NZ_CP081878.1 coordinate 2,104,126, forward strand.
CTGGATCTTTGACACCACCAAGTCGGTAAATCCCAATTAGATGATAGGATGGAACGTTGATCGCAATCGGAGACCCGAGACGGTCGAAGATCTCGCCTCGCTCCGCTCCAAGTGTTTCCTGTGATTCCCATCGTTTCTTCTCGGCATACGCAATCATATCTTCACCATGAAACTGTTTCGTCGTTGCTAAGTACAAAAATCGGCCAATGAACACAAAAAAGAGAGTAGCAAATATCACCATGATAAAGGCTACTCTCCAACGGGATTTTTTCAGTGGATTCATTTAGGAATCACCTTGATGTTCCCTTTACGCATATCAAGACCCTGTTCTTTCGCAATCTTATAAATCCGTTCTGGAGAGCTTAAGTTCGTGACCTCTAGTTGTAAACGTTCGTTTTCCTTGTTGAGGGTTTGCGTGACTTGATTTTCTTTTGCTAAGTCTCGGCTGACGTTATATGCCTCGTTGTGTGTACTGATCGTCAAACTCCCAAATAACACAAGACCACCAATCATCGCACTGTATAAGAATTTTTCAAAAGGATACAAGCGATACTTCGGACGGACGGCGACGCGACGAGCGATATCTTCCGTCTTCCGTGGTTCCTGAACAGGTTGTTGACGAACGGGTTGAACCGTTTGGACCGATTTACGAAGTGGTTCTGCCATTGGAATGCTCCTCTCAAGATTCTTTCATTTTTTCAGCAATTCGTAATTTTGCCGATCGGGCACGACGGTTGTCATCGAGCTCTTCGACGCCAGCCGTAATCGGCTTGCGTGTAACGAGTCGAAGTTCCGGCTCCATTTCGACGGGAATCATCGGTAAGCCCGGCGGAAGCTCGGGTAGTGATGATTTTTCTTTAATTGCCTGCTTACACATGCGATCTTCGAGTGAATGGAACGTGATGACACATAGACGTCCACCAACTCGTAATACATCAATTGCTTGGTGTACCGCACGGTCAAAGACGTTTAATTCGTCATTGACGGCAATCCGGATTGCTTGGAACGTCCGTTTCGCAGGGTGACCACCTTTGCGTCGTGCAGGTGCTGGAATCGCATCCTTGATCAATTCAACGAGTTCGAATGTCGTCTCGATCGGTCGCTCTTCCCGCGCTTTTTCGATTTTACGCGCAATCTGTTTCGAGAACTTCTCTTCCCCGTATGTAAAGAAGATACGTACGAGATCATTGTACGGCCACTCATTGACGACTTCGTAGGCAGAAAGTGGAGAAGATTGATCCATGCGCATGTCGAGACGTGCGTCGTGATTGTAACTAAATCCCCGTTCCCCTTCGTCTAGTTGTGGTGAAGAGACACCGAGATCGAATAAGATGCCGTCCACTTTCTCGACGCCATGTGCTGCTAGTTGATCTTTTAAATAAGCAAAATTACTCTTTATTAAAGTAAAGCGACCTTCATACGCCGCGAGACGTTCTGCTGCATGAGCGAGTGCGACATCATCTTGATCAAATGCATATAGATGACCAGTCGTCAATTGTTTGACGATCTCTTCGCTGTGTCCTGCTCCGCCCAATGTACAATCGACGTAAATACCGTCGGGTTTAATCGCGAGTCCTTCGATTGACTCCCATTTCAATACTGTTTCATGCTCAAACATGTCCTGCCTCACCTTTCACTGTCCTTGAAGGACGTTACTCTTTTTCAATGTATCATATTCTCTCGTGAAAACGTTACGAAAATGAGACAGTTTTCTTGATTTATTTAACTTTTGTGTAATTTTCGCTAAAAAAACGAAAAAACCTGCTTGTTTCAGCAGGTTTAGAGGAAAATCTTCAGTTGGTCACTCGTATTCGCTTCATAGGCTTTCCTTAAGTCCCGAACAAAATCAGGACCGTGATGATTCAACCACGGTAAGACAGAATGAATCCGTTCTTGTGGCGCTCCATCCGGAAGCAGATGGTAAGCTGTCTCTTTATATTGCCGCGTCTGTCGGTCAAACTGACGTTGATCTTCTGCCAGCAGACTAGTGATCGATTGTTCGAGTTGCTTCTTAATCTTCTCACTCTTGCTCGAAGTCCGCAGTAGATCGTGCTCGAGCGAGAGGAACTCGGAGACAAAACTATCTTTTAGCATCGTCGCCGTATGCAAACGCCCTGTCATCTTCTCTTCTGAATAGACCGGAATCGGAACGCCTGATTGAATGATTTTTTCAATCGATACATCCAGTTTTGCGAGACGTTTTTCGTCGCTACGGCGCACAAGTAATCCACCCATGCGGGGAATCAATAGTGGCATCGTCCAATTCAGATGATGGAAGAGCGGTCGTAAGCGTGTCCAGTAGGCTAATTCTCCTGGACCACCGATATAAGCAAGCGTCGGGAACAAGTAATCCTGCATCAACGGACGCGTGACGACACTATTTGAGAAACGCTCCGGACTAGCATACAACAACGCAATCAACTCAAGCTCTGTATAGTGCTTACCTTGTTTCGTCTCAAATCCGTCTACCGTTGGATAAAGTAACTGACGACCATGATCATCAATGAAGAGATGTGCCGCTTCCTCGTTCAAGAATGTATCGGGTAATTCGGTCGTCTGTGCAATCCCATCCGTCAGAGCCTGTCTGAATTCTGCGTTGTCTTGAATCAATCGTTCAAAAAACGGAATTTCAAGTTCACGGACCGCTTGTGTATCAGCATCAAAGAAGACGACATCAAAATCGATCAGTTCACCGATTAATTGTGAAAAGAACATCCCGTATGATGTACATTCCTCAACGAGCTGCTTCAGACGCAAGACTAATCGTTTTGTATGCACCGTCTCTGGCATTGCTCGGAACGTCTCTTCAATCATTTCAAGAAGTGCTAACTGATCAAAAGAGAGTCGACTGACTGAGCGGGCAATCGATTCTGCCGGTGCAATCGCAATCTTTCGTGTTTGAAAATCTGCTGTTGGAACATAAACATGGTTAATTTCATCAAAATCGTGATCTTCGGTCGCGAGCCAAAAAATCGGAACGACAGGACGTCCGAGCGTCGCCTCCGCCTGCTGCGCGACCTTGAGACAGGTCAATAATTTATAGATGGCATATAATGGTCCGCCAAAAATGCCGGTTTGTTGTCCTGTAACGACCGCTTGGGCTTCACCCGTACGAAGCTTTGCGACGCGTTCCCGCAACCGCTCCGTCATGTTCGGATTTTGACGTTCGAGTTCGTCCGTTAACGTCGCGAGATGCGGATAGTGACGTTCCTCGAGTAAACGACTTCTCGACTGTAAACCGCTCTCCCCCATGTGGTCGACATATGTTAAGAATTCTTCTCGTGAAGCACGATGCATCAACGAGTTATCATCATATAAGGCTTCAAATGGTTGTACCTTCAAACAAAATCCCTTCTTTCTTACCTAACTGGTCAGCTGATGAACAGTTGACGTATACCAAGCACGAATAATACGAAATGAACAGGTAATGCCAGCAAGATGATAATCCGCCAACTATGTCGAATCATTTGTCTCAAATCGACATCGAGTTGTCGAATCCGTTGCCAGAGCGCATTTAACGCAAAAACCATCAGCACGGCGATGACGATCCATCCCAGATAGTTCGTTCCGGTCAAGGCGATCAACGCGACATGAATCGCATAAAGAACGATGAACGTTCCAAAATCGAGTGCAAAGCGAACTGCCTTCCCATGCTTTCGAAACAGAAGTAGAAAGATGAGATACAACGCAATCAGGCTGAATAAAGGAAAAATGATGAAGACCGTCACTGCGGACCCTCCCTCTGTTTAATCTGTTCATAATAAAAAGATAAGCGTGGTGTCGCAGTCGTCGCTTGACGTAACGCATACCCGAGTATCGGTTCTACTTCTGTTTGTCGTCCGTTTTCAAAATCTCGTAACATGGAAGAACGATTTTTGCTCGTATTCTCCATGATCCGCTCAATTTCGGAATAAGTAATGTCATGGTGCGGGAAAATCGTCCGCATCTCGTCAAACAATTGACGGGCTTCTTGTCGATAAGGCATTTCAAGTAAGCATCCATTCTCGACGCCGTAATAGGCAGTCACTGGATTGATGACGACGTTAATGAACAGTTTCGTCAATAAGACAGCTTCCATATCTGATTCGAATTCAAAACGTAGTTGTTTTGACGATAAGTCCGAGATCGCTTGGTTGCCGTAACGGATGCGCCCTTTCCCAGTATGTTTGACTTCAAACGGCGCCGTGCGCATGGCACCATGCTCGACGACACCGAACAAGACATGCGGCAATCGCTCTTTCCACTGCAGATGGTCCATCCCGTTCTGCAGAAACATGACGGGACACGTTAGCCGTTCTAATATTGGAATCACACTTTTTATATCATACGACTTTGTCGCAACAAACACCAAGTCTTCTGACTCGAGTCGATCAATCTTCCGGACTCGTACGAGGCGACTCGCTTGTCCGTCTCGAATGACCGGTCTTTCTTCTTCTTGTTCTTGTCGTGTATAAAGCGTGACTGAATGTTCTTCCGATAAATAGGAGGCAAGCAATAAACCGATGGCTCCCGCGCCAATAATCCCAACGTTCATCTATTCATATCCCCTTTCATGAAAAAAGCGACCTTAAAACCGATTTCTCGATTTGAAGGTCGCTTTTATACCGATCAATCAGCTTACTTGCTGACGATTTCTTTACCTTTGTACGAGCCACATGCTTTACAAACACGGTGTGAAAGTTTCATTTCACCACAGTTTGGGCACTCGACCATACCTGGTACACGGAGTTTGAAATGAGTACGGCGAAGACGTTTGCGTGTTTTCGACGTTCTGCGGAATGGTACTGCCATCGTTGTCCACCTCCTTGAAAAAATACACTCGCCTTTACTTCAGAAATCAGGAATCCTGATCTTTTTTAAAGAACTGAGCGAGACCCGCGAGTCGCGGATCGATTTTTGGTTCGGTTTCCTCTGGATCTTCTTCAGAAAGAATCGTCCAGCCTTCCCCCTCAACCAACTGATTCTCTTCATCATCCCCATGCACTTGCACTGGCACATGAAGTAAAATCAATTCTTGCACGAGCGGTCGAAGATCGACCGTATTCCCGATCGGTACGTTGATGTCATCTGCTTCATTCGAAACAGCATCGACTTCGAGCAGGAATGGCTCGATGGATTCAATCTCGAATGGATAAGCGACGTCACTCAGCGTCCGGGCATCCGGAAGCGTCATTTCGCCGGTAATCCGAAGATTGAATATTAATTGATTCGATGTAAACGATGCATTTGCACGAACGTGCACAGGTTGCACCGCCCGGATATCCGGATGGAGGGCGACTAGCTCATTGAGCTCGATCGTCTCGTTAACCTGAAGTTGACCCAGATTGCGCAATTTATTCAATTGCATCAGGGACCATTTCATCCGAATCACCTCAATTGCAACAATATGAATTATAGAGAGGACATCTTGTTTTGTCAATGTTTTTTCTTTACACTGAAATCGCTAGAGAACGAACACTTTTGGACGTCTTTATCCATATTACCGCACTTAATTCGGTTTGCAAAGGAGAAAGTTTTCATGAGGATGACAGCTATCATTTCAGAGTACAATCCGTTTCACAATGGACACTATTATCAAGCGACTACAGCACGACGGGAAACGGGTGCCGATGTCATCGTCGCTATCATGAGCGGGACGTTCATGCAGCGAGGGGAACCCGCATTTACGGATAAATGGACACGCGCTCAAGCAGCGGTTGCAAGCGGTGCTGTTGATCTTGTCCTCGAACTTCCCTTTTATTTCGCCGTCCAGCGTGCAGATCGTTTTGCGCGTGGTGGTGTGACGATTGCCGAGACGATCGGTTGTCAGTCACTTTCGTTTGGAAGTGAGTGCGGAGAGATTGAACCGTTTCTACATGCCGCATCAGAGCAGATCGAAGAGACACCTGCCTACAAACAAGCATTACGCGACGGATTAGCAGCAGGTCTCTCTTCTGCCCACGCTGCCAGCCAAGCCTTCAAGAGCGCCTCACAGACGCTTGATTTGACGCAGCCGAACAATACCCTCGGTTATTATTATGCTCGCGCTGCAAAAACACTTTCGCTTCACACGACGCAGCGAATCGGAAGTGGCTATCATGATCTATCAACTGGAGATATCATGAGCGCCACCGCGATACGCGCTCATTACCAGACCCATGGTCAGTTGCTCGCGCTTCCCGTACAGACGGAGGATGTCTTGACAAACGCTTCTTTTGCTAACTTCTCGCACTATTACCCATCGATTCGCCAACGTCTATTAACGACACCCCTTTCAGAGTTGATACGGATTGCCGGAATCGATGCTTCGTTAGCACCACGACTCGTGGAAGGGGCGAAACAAGCAGTAACGTTCGATACCTTTTTGAATTACGTCAAAACACGCCGCTATACGCGAACTAGCCTGCAGCGTGCCCTGATCTATCTGTTGACGACAACGACAGCAGAGGAGGTCGCACGGATCGATTACGACCATGTTGATTTCGTTCGCCCCCTCGCCTTTTCAGAACAAGGACGACAGGCACTTAGAATCATTAAAACGCGGACTCCCGTATTCAGTACGTTCACGAATCACCCTTGGCTAACGAAAGAAAGCCAAGTGACAGCTGCATACGCACTGCCCTTGGCTCGCTACGACGCGTTGCTCGAACACCGTCACTTTCCTTATTTCGCTGGAAGTTCTTCTAAATAATCAATCGCATCTTCAACTGTCTTAATCGGAACGAGCTTCATGTTCGTTCCGAGTTTTTTGATCGATGGTTTTGCTTCTTCGTAGTTCTCCCCTGCTGGTACGAACATGATTTCTGCTTCTGCCTCGTCAGCAGCGACAACCTTTTGCCACGCCCCACCAATCGGTCCGACCTTTCCACCTTCTTCAATCGTTCCCGTACCGGCGATTTTATGCCCTTTTGCCAAGTCCCCTGGAGTCAATTGATCGTAGATTTCAAGCGTGAACATCATCCCAGCAGAAGGTCCTCCGACGTCTTCGACGCGAAATTCGATCTCAGGATCCGTCGTCACGTTTGAGATTGGTAACGGTTCGTAAATACCAAGTCCGACTCGTTTGACCTCTTTTGATAACTGGTCCACTCGAATCGTCGTCTTCTTGACTTCCGATTTACGCGTGAACTGAATCGCAACTGGCGTTTTCGCTTTTTTTGCTTGAATTGTTTTCATGAATTCCTCAAACGATGCTACCTTTTTCCCGTCAACGTCGGTAATACGGTCTCCTGCCTTTAGTTTCCCTTCAGCTGGACCACCCGGAATGACACCGGATACGTAAACCCCTTTGAAATCAACATCGACCTTTTGATCTGCTAATTCATATGCTTCAATCGTCGCGTTATGTTGTGCTTCTTCCATGTACAGCTTCTGACGCGTTTCATACTGTGCGTCTGACTCGCCGTCATAGAGATAATCACTTACACTCGATGTTTCTGAAAACGACAGGAATAGGCTTTCCATAAGGAAATAGGGTGTAGCCCGACGTTGCGCGATCGTCAGCATCATTAAGTCTCCTGGTTCCTTATCGCCTCCAGACACATCAATCAAGTCTTCCGTCGACGTTGCATCACCTGGATACGAGATGAAATAAGGAAGTGGTACGAAAAATACGATCAAGGCAGCGATGATCGCTGCTAAGGCGGGTTTCCAAGCTTTCATCACAGTTCTCCTTTCGTATATTTCTGACGTAACGCTTCTTCGACTGAAGGCGGTACGAGGTCGGCAACCGAAGCGCCATATTTGGCAGCTTCCTTGACGATCGAAGAACTTAAGAAAGAGTACTGATTATTCGTCATCATGAACAGTGTTTCGATTTGATCGTTCATCTTCTTGTTGATGGATGCGACTTGCATTTCGTATTCAAAGTCCGAGACTGCTCGTAGTCCACGGACGATCGCAGTCGCACCGACTTCCGCTGCGTAATCGACAAGTAGACCATTAAAGGAGTCGACCTTGATTTGCGGTAGATGAGACGTCACATCGGCAATCAATTCCATCCGTTCTTGGACCGAAAATAATGGCTGCTTCGAAGAATTGTTCAATACGGCAACGATGATCTCATCAAAAATCGGAACAGCACGCTCGATGATGTCTAAATGTCCGTTCGTGATCGGATCAAAGCTACCTGGGCAAATGGCGATTCGTTTCATACGTGGTCTTCCTCCGCTTCCATGAATTCGTACAACGTGATCGAGATGACAGCGGAATAACGAAGTCGACGCACGACTTCAAGCCGTCCGATCTGATCCGGTAATTCAACAGCAGAGTCATGTTCACACACGATGACACCATTGTCCGTCAGCATATCATGCTGTTCTATGTATGTGACATGTTCGGTCAACCGTTCTTTAGCATACGGCGGATCTAAATAAATCAATTTGAATGGTTCCTCAGACGCTAGTTCAGCTAAAGCGACGGCGACATCTTTTTTTAACACACGTGCTTGATTCGTATAATGTGTCGTTCGTAAGTTATCTTGGATCGTTTGGACGGCTTTATGGTGTTGATCGACGAAAACCGCTTCATCGCATCCTCTTGAAAGAGACTCGATACCAAGACCACCACTCCCCGCAAACAGATCAAGTGCTCGCCCTCCGTTGAAATAGGGTCCGATGACGTTAAATAATGATTCCTTGACCTTATCCGTCGTTGGTCGTGTCTGATCCCCCGGTACTGCTTTTAGTCGTGTTCCTTTCCGTTCCCCTGAAATGACTCGCATTTCCTTCATTCCTTTCAAAAAAGAAGCGACGAGGATGTCCTCATCGCTCCATGGATTATGCTTCTTCTGGCATTTTGCCTTTTTTGTTCGCGAACGTCTCCGTGATGAACGGTCGTTCTGAACGTTTAATCGATTCGACGAACGGGAGAGTCGAAATGACTTCCATCACCTGTTCATGCTGATCTAAATCGACATACAGATGAACGTATCGTTCACGTTTAGACGTAAAGTAGACGTTCCCGTAACGGCGTAATTGACGGGATGCTTTCATCGCATTGACATAGACGATGAGTCCCACTCGTTCCTTGATCACGCCAGCCTACCCCCTTCATCTTCGTTATCCGCTACAGCTACAGCTGCCACCGGTCGAACAACCTCCGGCACACCCTTGGTCAAAGAACGGATTTCCCGTTGGTACTTTGATTTGCGGTGATACTTCTCCAGCAAGTTTCAGACTAATTTGTCCAAGTAACGTCTCGAGTTGTTTTTCCGCTTTTTTGAACTGTGCGACTTCCTCTTGTAAATCCAGTCGCCGTTTGACTTCATGAACCTTTTTCGTGATCGTCTGATAGTCAGGATGATAACGTCCAAATCGTTGTACGAGTTCATAGTCCTCCTTGACTTGATGGAAGTCACGGATGACGGACTGTGCCTCTGCTGACTCTTGCTGTGCTTGTTTCGCACATCTATATGCTTGCCCCGTTTCACTTTGAGCGAGAGATCGAATGAGGTCTTCCGCTGCGTTGATGAGGTCAATCGTCTTATCGGTATATATCACAACGAATCTCCTCCTTAACTTTACCATCTTATCATAACATTTCTCTCCCTCCTAGCCTGTTGAATTGTGTATAATTTGTTCAGAAGGAAGGAATGAACTCTATGCAACTGCTCTCTTTTAATATGTTCCGGACGATTGGAATCAAGACGGAACATGCCAAATCAGATTATCACTTTGATTCCTTAAAAAAAATCGAACAAGCGGATGTCGTCTTGTTCCCGGAATATTGGCAAATCCACTCAATCATCTATGGTATGAAAAAGCCGATTTTTCCATCTGCTGCTACGTTCCATTTAGGACATGATAAAATTGAAATGACGCGGATTTTTCAAACCGTCATTCCAGATAACATCCCCCGAACAGGCATCTACGGCAAAAATGAATTCACCGTCGAACGTGTCTTACGTGAATTTTCGTTTCCGTTCGTCGCAAAGACGGTTCGGAGTTCGATGGGACAAGGTGTCCACCTCATCAAAAATGAAGCGGACTGGAAAAAATACACGGATACGCACGAGACATTTTATATTCAGGAGTATATCCCGAACGAGAAAGATTTGCGTATCGTCGTCGTTGGCGATCAAGTCCTCGCTGCGTACTGGCGCGTCGGTGGTGCCCAGTTCTTAAATAATGTCGCTCAAGGTGGTGTCCTTGACTTTGATGATGTGCCACAAGATGCGATTGATTTCGTGCTCGCGCTAGCGAAACAGCTCGATATCGATCACGCTGGTTTCGATCTCATCATCCGTGACGGGCAATGGTACGTTCTTGAGTTCAACGTCTTCTTCGGTGGCGAAGGACTCAATCACCTCGGCATTCATGCACCAGATACGATTCTTGAATACGTCGAACGAAAATATGGAAGTTCATGAATTCTTCAAAATGACTTCACATCTTTTGCGTCACCATTTCATTCATTATGGTATGATAGTTTGGAAAGACTAGTATCTACTAGCAAACTGGGGTATAGGGGGATTCAAACATGAAGTTTGAACAATATGGTATCGAAGGCAAGGAACTGAAGTTCGGTCTTCTCGAAACAATCATGGACCATCACCGTTTCGTTCGTGAAGGACAGTGGGATTACGAACGTGCGATGTATGACATGAAGTACGAAAAACAATCAACGGGTGAAGTATTCTACCTACGTGTTCCAGTCTATGCGATTCAGGGTGAGATTGAAGATCGTCATGCTGTCGTTCGAATGATGACACCACTTCTCGGTAAACACTACTATCCACACGGTGTCGAGTATGATGAAACGTTCCCTCCGGAAATCGTTAAGGATTGCGAACGTCGTTTAGCAGCATTGCTCGAAACACTCGAAAAATAAGTTCTACATGTAGAGGTTCCCATTAGGAGCCTCTATTTTTTTATTCTTCATCCTGAACAAAAAAAGCCAATGACCTCGCATCCGAAGTCATTGGCACATCTGTCTATCTAATCGTAGTTATTAGACGTACACGTCATTCCTCTTAACGCGCGACGAATTGCACGTAAGATACAACATCGTCTCCGAGCTGAATCCCAAGCTGCTCGCGTACGTGAAGATAGAGTGCGTGAAGTGATGTTGCCGGTGCATCTACCTTTACACTAAAAGCAATCTCTTCCCGGTCCATCCGTTTGATCCGGGAATGGTTTACGCCATAATCTTCGATCGCACAAGCAAGTAATTCCTCGATGGCTTGAACAGAGACGGTAACATCTCCTTGCATGTACTCTTCATAAGTCATCTTCCTTCACTCCTTTGCTAATTGTGTGACCGAAGACATGACCTCTTCTAAGTCGACCGGTTCATCCGGTGTCTTCGCCATCGAAGAGATAGCCCGTACTTTATTCTCACGGTCTAAAATGAACATTTGTGTTCCGTGTGTCACTAAGCCACTCTCCGCCTTCGAATAATAGAAGTTCAACTGACGTGTCAACCGGTCGATGACGACCGAATCTCCCGTCAATACCTTCCACCCCTTAGCATCTGCTTCAAAGTTCGAAGCATACTTCTTCAAGACTTTTGGTGTATCGACTTTCGGATCAACCGTCACAGCCACGAGTTCGACGTCACTTCCATATAACTCTTCACTCCGTAACTTTTTCTCGAGCTTCCGGTAATCATTTAACGTCAACGGACAAATATCAGGACAGTTCGAGTAGAAGAACGTCAATACTTTGACCTTTCCATCTTCCGAATTGAATGATTTTCCGTCTACAGCATTCGTTAATTCAAATGGCGTCGGTTCAGCGATGACAGGTAACTTTTCTTTCATGAAGAAATAATAATATCCCCCGGCTGCCGCAACTAAGATAAGGACGACGGCAGCGACCGTCAAGTAACTATTCTTTTTCAAGTTGGCTCCCCCTTAATGACTCCAGATCGCCCGGAATACGTTTGTCGTCTCACCCGGATCGTAGACGACATATAATAAGCAGTACACGATGACACCAGTAATAGCTGTCAAAAACCAAACGATCGAGGCAACTGGTCCGATTTTACGGTGACGCGCGAAGTTTTTCTTATACGCGTGATACAGTGCCATCAATCCGAGCACCCCACCTGACGTCGCAAGTAGGATATGGAAAATCAAAAATCCTGTGTAGTAGGCTTTGACGGATTCCGGACCGCCAAAAGCTGTGTTACCAAGCAAAATCGTCCGCAAGGCATACATGATGAAGAACAGTAAGGCAAGTGCAGCAGCAATTGTCATCACGGTTTGGTGAGCTTTCATGTTACGACGTGTCTGGGCAATCAAGAACCAGCCAATCGCTACGAAAATCGCGCTGATGACAATCAGCGATACACAAATCAACGGCAAATAACTCATGTTCCAACTTCCTCCAATTTAATCCGCTTTTGGTGTGAAGGACATCCCTTCATCCACGGCAGTACTTTTTGAACGGCGCACCCATGTAAAGAAGGTCAGTCCGAAGAATAAACCATAGACGAGTTCTTGACCGAGCTTCATGAGGACACCACCAAAGCGTTGGTCCTCTAATAAGTCATCTGTCGTTCCAAGCAATCGTTCCAGATTCAATCCACTTAAATCATTGTTCGGTAAACAGTAAGCGAGTACTTTCGCGAATGTCGCCGGATCCTGATAAGCTTGATACTGGAAACTTTGACTGAAGATCATGAACGCACAGGCTGGCGTCAACAACACACCATTCGCAACGATATAGACCATTTTCTTCAAGTCAGACAAACTGTCATCCTCATTGACAGGTGCAATGATTGGATACCACATCGTCATGCTCAAGAAAATCAGCGTGCCATGGAACAGACGGTGAACGGTATAGTTCGTTAAGACATAATCAAAAATAAATGGCATGTGATAGAACGTAAACAAGGCATTAAAGACGACAAGTGCAATCAACGGCTTGATGAAGAACTTTAAGATCTTCCCAAGGTACGGTGTATCGAACAAGCGCTTATAAAGCCACTCTGGTATCGCAATCAACAAGAGCGGCGGTGCGACCATATAGACGAATACCATCTGCAACATGTGTGCAGAGAAGGTGATATGCGCTAGCAGGTCTAACGGACTTCCAAAACCGATGTAAAAAACGATCAATGCCGCGAGCATCGAAAACTTTTGCCCAAGCGTTGTTTCCGGCTCATCCGGACGACGCAACTTTTCTGTCACGACAGCATATAGGATATACAATCCAACGAGTATCAACGCATAATATGGACTCCATAAGACAGTCCATTCGAATTGCGAAAGTGCTCCCCTTAAATTGCCTAACATATTTTTTCACCCCGTTCCTTTCTCTTACAAACTAAGATTACCGTTCCCCTATTTCATTGTAAAGGTTTCTCATAAAACGATTCCAAAATAAAAGACCATCCTGCTAAACGTTAGCAGAATGGTCACAATTCTTACCAGATCAAAAGACGAAGTGTTGCAACGATCGTCAAGGCGACGAAAATGCCAAGACCCATCATGACTTTGATCCATGTGTTGCCTTTGTTGTTCATGTGCATGAACATGTAAAGCTGAAGATAAACTTGAACGATTGCCATGATGATCAAGAACCCACCAGCTGCCCAGTGTGGCATGAGATCAGCCATGACAGCGCCAAAGGCGATAAGCGTCAAGAAAATCATGAGTGCGAAACTGATGAGTTGCAGTTGTGTCTCACGACCACGCTCTGCTTTCATCTCAAGCTCGATTTGATTGCGCGTAAGTTGCGGTTCGTGTTTTTCCATCTTATTTCACCATCCCCATGAGGTAGACGACTGAGAAGATAAAGACCCAGACGACGTCAATGAAGTGCCAGTAAAGACTTGAAACATAGTACTTCGGCGCATTCACGACTGTAATGCCACGGTTCCAGTTCCGGATGAGCAAAGTCGAAATCCAGAGAAGACCGAACAAGACGTGCGCACCGTGGAATCCAACGAGTGTATAGAAGGCAGAACCAAAAGCACTCGAAGTGAATGTGTGACCGATGTGATAGTAGTGATTAAACTCGTAAATCTCACCTGCTAAGAAGGCTAATCCAAGTACAAGCGTGATGATCAACCACATTTTCATCTTCTTCACATCATTACGTTTCATCGCCATCATCGCAAGAACACTTGTTAATGAACTTGTAAGGAGAAGCATCGTCATGATGAAGACGAGACCCATTTCGAAGATGTCATAACTGCGTAATCCTTCTTTTGCACCGGAGTTATGAAGTCCGATGTATGTTCCGAAGAGAGAGGCGAACAAAGTCGTCTCTCCTCCAAGGAAGAACCAGAAGGCTACATATTTATTCTTACCCTCAAGTGTTGCTTTTTCAACATGATCCGGAATACCCGTGATTGGGTTATTCGGTACTGTATGATGACCCATCTTACTTCGCCTCCTTTTCTGCTTCAAGGCGTAGATCTTCTTCGACGACTGATTTCGGGATGTAGTATCCTTCATCGTCAATCCAAGAACGGAAGAACATCGCGATCAATGTCATCGCAAGACCAATCAAGGCAACGACGAGACCAACAGTTCCATAGTCTAGGCGAAGAATGAATCCGAGACCTGCAAGGAATAGACCGACTGACATGACGAATGGCAAGATCGTATTGTTCGGCATGTGGATGTCGCCGACTTCTTCCGATACAGAAACTGTTTTGTTTCCTGCCATTTTTTCGAGCCAATACGTATCCAAACCTTTGACGAGTGGAATTTGTGCGAAGTTGTACTCTGGAGTTGGAACTGGAAGTGTCCACTCAAGTGTACGGCCATCTCCCCAGACGTCGCGTTTTACGTATTCTTTTGACATCAATGCTGCTGCAATCGAGATGACGAGCACGATCGTCGATACACCCATGAAGGCTGCACCAATTGACGAAAGTAAGTTCATTGTCTCCCAGCCTTGGTTTGGCAAGTACGTGAAGACACGACGTGGCATACCTGTAAGACCGAGAATGTGTTGCGGGAAGAACGTCAAGTGGAAGCCGATGAAGAACAACCAGAATTGAATTTTCCCCCAGAATTCGTTGAGCTGTTTCCCGAACATAAGTGGGAACCAGTAGTAAAGACCTGCGAAGAGACCGAAGACAACCCCACCAACGATAACGTAGTGGAAGTGAGCTACTACGAAATAACTATCGTGATACTGGTAATCGGCAGGTGCTACTGAAAGCATGACCCCTGTCATACCACCAACAAGGAATGATGGAATGAATGCGACCGAGTAAAGCATCGCGACTGGGAATGTCAATTTACCGCCCCATAACGTAAAGAGCCAGTTGAATATCTTGACCCCTGTCGGTACAGCGATCGCCATCGTTGCTACTGCGAAGATCGCGTTCGCAACTGGTCCAAGACCAACTGTGAACATGTGGTGGACCCATACCATGAATCCGAGGAAACCGATCAACATCGTCGCAAAGACCATCGTCGTGTAACCGAAGAGACGCTTACGAGCAAATGTAGGAATGATTTCAGAGAAAATACCGAATGCCGGTAAGATCAAGATATAAACTTCCGGGTGACCGAAGATCCAGAAGAGGTGTTCCCAGATGACGATGTTCCCGCCCGCTGCCGGGTCAAAGAAGTGCGCTCCGAAGAGTCGCTCAAACGTCAAGAGGAACAATCCGACCGTAAGTGGTGGGAATGCGAAAACGATCAAGGCAGAAGCAACGAATGCTGTCCATGTGAAGAGCGGCATCCGCATCAACTTCATACCTGGTGCGCGCATGTTCAAAATTGTAACGAGGAAGTTAATCCCCCCCATAAGTGTACCGAAACCTGAAATCTGAAGACCTAAGGCATAGAAATCTACACCGAGAGACTCAGGTACAGTTGAGAGTGGTGCGTATGCTGTCCATCCTGCGTTCGGTGCAGCGCCGAAGAACCAAGAGAGGTTCAGTAAAACTCCACCGAAGAAGAACAACCAAAAACCAAGTGCGTTCAAGAATGGGAACGCAACATCACGTGCCCCGATTTGAAGCGGTACTGCCGCGTTCATATATCCGATCAACATCGGCATCGCTGCCAAGAAGATCATCGTCGTACCGTGCATCGTGATCAATTGGTTAAAGAGTTCACCGCTGACGAAATCGTTCATCGGTTTAATCAATTGAAAACGAATCATTAGGGCTTCTACGCCACCGACCAGAAGGAAGAACAATCCAGACATGATGTAGAGAATCCCGATTTTCTTATGGTCGACTGTCGTTAGCCAGTCCATGATGCCGCTTTTTTTCTGCGGCATACCCATAGTATGTGTCCCCACTATGATTCCCCCTTAAAAAATTATTGGAGCTTTTTGTCCAATAGATAATCTGCCAATTCGCTCAATTCTTCATCGCTGATCTGATCTTCAGAGAATCCAGGCATTTTCGTACCTTGTTTCTCTTTTTGAGGATCGCGAATCCATTTTTCGAGGTTCTCTTTATCATGGTCGAGGTAACCCGCGATACGTTGACGGTCACCGAAGTTCGTCAAGCTAGGTGCGACTTTCCCGCCACCATGACAGCTGAGACAGTTCTGAGCATAGACTTTCTCACCAGTCGTCCAGTTCTTTTCATTCTTTTTATCGAGCTGTTTCGTTTCTGCTTCTTTTGTAGATTTCATGTCTTTCAACCACTGATCGTAGTCATCTTGTTCCATCGCAACGACTTTAAAGTCCATCAATGCGTGGGAAGGACCACACAACTCAGCACATTTACCGTAGTACGTGCCTGCTTCTTTTGCTTGTAACCACATTTCATTCTCAAGACCTGGGTTCGTATCTGTCTTACCAGAAAGAGCTGGTACCCAGAATGAGTGAATGACGTCTTTAGACGTCAAGTTGACAGCAACACGCTTACCGACTGGGATGACAAGTTCTTGTCCTGTCGAAACACCTTTATCTGGGTATTCGAATTCCCACCAGTAGAGGTTTGCTGTAACGTTGATTTGTTCGTTTTTCTTCGCTTCTTTTGCATCTGCAAGTTCAACCGTTGTTTTGATCGTCGGAATTGCAAGAACGATCAAAAGAAGAATCGGAATGACTGTCCAGATGATTTCAAGCGTATGGTTCCCTTCAACTTGCTTCGGAACCGTGTTATCACCTGATTTACGACGGAATTTCATAAGTACGTAAATATAAATGACGGCTACGATCGCAAGGACGAACAACATGACCCACAAGCTAAGCTTGATGATCTCAAGTTGCATTTCAGCGCCTTCTCCGCGAGGCTGTAGCGCAGACAATTCCGGAATTCCACAACCTGATAACATAAGTGCCATCAAGCCGATTGGAAGAAGCCGGAAGAGCATTTTTACTGATTTTTTCACAACCATCCCCACTTTCTTTGTCCCCAATTTTGTCTTTCGTAATGGTGTACGTGAATTATGTCAAATCGTTTTAGAGAGAAACGAGTACGACCGTCACGATCCAAGCCGTGAAATAAAAGAGTGAGAAGAAGAACATCTTCGACGCCCATTTAATTTCGGCTTGTTCATCTTGGATCTTCAGACCTTTCAGTCCCATATAGAGCCAATATCCACCGAGCAATGCCATGACGATCATGTAGATGATGCCATAGTGTGCTAAGAGGAGTGATGATGGAATGAGTACTGCAATCCACCATACAATTTGTCGTTTCGTGATCGCGAATCCGTTTACGACAGGTAACATCGGGATACCTGCTGCCCGATACTCCTCTGTCCGTCGCATCGCGAGTGCAAGGAAATGTGGTGGTTGCCACACGAACATGATGAGGAATAAAATCCACGCATCAATGTGAAGCGTCGGAGTGACTGCCGCAAATCCAATGATTGGTGGCACAGCTCCTGAAATACCACCTACGACTGTATTGATCGTGTGTGTCCGTTTTAACCACATCGTATAAATCACGACGTAAACGAATGATCCGATCAATCCGAACACTGCCGCCACATGGTTGACGATCAACAATAATACCGTACCGGTCGCAAGAATACCGAGTCCTAGTGCGAGTATCCGTTGTCCATCCATCTTCCCAGTAACGCTTGGTCTTCCCATCGTCCGTTCCATCTTGTAATCGATGTCCCGGTCAATGTAGTTATTGAGGTAGCAACTTCCGGCAATGACCAATCCACTCCCGAGAAGCGTCCACAGTAACATCCACTTGGTTTGCCATAAATACAACAGGACATCATCCGTTATGTACGATGCTGCTACGACATACCCTGCGAAGACCGTAATCAGATTGGCACGAACAATCCCCATTTTTGCTAGGGTAATATAGTCCTTGAATGTTGGCTGATCCGCTTGCTCGATCGCCATACCCAGTGCCTCTCCAGTAACTTTCGCCATGCTGTTCCCTCCTTTTCACCGTCTGCTTCCGTTTAGCACCTAGGCTTCACGTAATTTCTTCACAGAAATAACACAGACATGCCACGAAACGCCCTTTTCTCTATAAAAGATACCACATATTCAGGACCGTGACGTATGAAAATACTTTCGACATAATGAACAAAATGTGAAATCTATGTGATTTTCATCACAGTTCACCATATTTACCTAATACTAGAATAGCGTTGTTCTAAAAGATTGCAACCCTTTCAGGACTTTTTATGCGATACTAGTCCTATGGAAATCCATGTATTTCGTATTTTTTTAGAAAGGTGGTGTCCAAATCTTGAATCGAAAACTTTCGATGTTTTCAGCCTTCGTCACGTTTACGATGATGATCGTCTTGCTGATGGGCGGGACGGTCACAAAAACAGATTCAGGCGATGGTTGCGGAACGGATTGGCCACTCTGTCACGGGGAACTCATTCCGACGAACCCAAGTGTTGAAACGATGATTGAATATAGTCACCGTGCTGTAACTGGAGTCGTTGGACTCTTAATCATCGCCTTATGTCTCTGGACGCTCGTTGCTTTCAAGGATCGGCTCGATACGAAGATCTTCGCGTTTCTTGCCTTCATCTTCATGTTGATTCAATCGATCGTCGGAGCTGGAGCTGTCGTTTGGCAACAATCGGACCTCGTCATGGCGTTACATTTCGGTATCTCCTTGATTTCCTTTGCTTCGCTGTTGATTTTGACGTTGTTGATCATGGAGCGTCCTGGTCAGGAATTCAGGGAATCGGTCCCAGCATTCTTGCGGAAGCTCTTATACGGTCTACTCATCTATACGCTGATCGTCGTCTATACCGGTGCTTACGTACGCCACGTCGGCGCTACATATGCTTGCGTTGGTTGGCCGGTCTGTTCTCAACCGTCCATGACGTTTGAGGCGTGGGTGCAGATGATTCACCGGATCATGGCAGGATTATTGTTCCTCTTCACTTTATTTGTCCATGTCGTCGCGATTCGTTTAAAACACCGGACGACAACGATCGGAATGGCGTTCGCGACATTCTTCATCACGTGCCAAGTTGCTACAGGTGCTTGGATCGTCCTTGGTGGACACGCGACGTATGTCCCGTTACTCCATGCTTTCTTGATTACATGTTACTTCGGTGTTTTATCTTACCTGACGTATCATGCATTCCGAACGCGCAAGGCAAATAGTCGTCTTCAATAAGATCGTAAAAAAAGGATGTTCCTCGGCCGAGGAACATCCTTTTTTCATTTAAACCGAGCAATCGCACGCTTCCGTGCTTCATCGTGTGCAACAATCGGTTCTGGATACCCATAATCCTTGCGCTGCTCAGCAGTCGGTTCATGAATGTACTGCTTTGATAAATCCTTGATTTCCGTGACGTACTTTCGAATGAACTCCCCGTCTTTATCGAATTTCTTCGACTGTGTCGTTGGATTGAAGACGCGGAAGTACGGAACGGCATCCGTTCCGACTGATGCTGCCCATTGCCATCCTCCGATATTCGATGCTGCTTCATAATCGACGAGCTTCTGCTGGAAATACTGTTCACCCTTCTGCCAGTCAATCAACAAGTCCTTCGTCAGGAAAGAAGCAACGATCATCCGCAAACGATTATGCATCCACCCGGTTTGATTCAATTGCCGCATCGCTGCATCAACGATCGGATAGCCAGTCTTGCCTTCACACCACGCTTTGAATCCCTCGTCATCTTTCTCCCATTCGATTTCCCGATATTGCGTATTGACGGCTTGTCGTTTCGATTCTGGGAAATGCATCAAAATCATATAGTAGAATTCTCTCCAAATCAGTTCGGTGATGAATGTTTGCTTTCCTTTTGATTCTTTTGCATCTTGAACAGCTGCATAGACGGTTCGAATGCCGATTTCTCCAGTTCGTAAATAACGAGAGAGTAAACTCGTGCCATCAACTGCCGGAAGATCACGATTCTCTTCATACGATTCAAGTGATTGTTCGACGAATTTCTTTAAGCGTTGTTTCGCTTGCTTCTCACCAGGATGGAAAACTGCTTCCGATTGTGCTTTTTTGAAATAGGCTTCAATGAAACTATTGTCGTGCTGACGCTTTTGATAATGATCCCGCAGCGTTTGCCATTTCACTTCATATGGTGTAGGAATATCTTTTTTCATGAATGCATTCTTATATGGCGTGAATACTTTATAGAACTTTCCATCCTGCTTTTTAATGTCATGCGGGTGAAGCAGATGACGATCTAGTAAACGTTCTGTCTGACGATCTCCTCGCTTCTTGATGATGCCTTCATCTCGAGTCTTGAACGGTTCGACATATTCAGCATTAAACAAGAGAATATCTGCGTCATCGGTCGCGTCTAAGAAAGTCTGCTCGTCACCCTCGATAAAGCGAATCGGCATTTCCTTTTCCCTACAAGCATCTGAAAACACTTCGAGCGCTTGAAAGAAATACTGTTGGCGTGCTTCATATTCCCCGATGTAATCTGGATTGAGCCAAAAGACGAATTCTACCGTCGCCTTCGGATTTTCTTCTAGTAATTCAATGGCACGTGCCAACATGTGGTTATCCTGAAATCGAAAATCACTTCGAACCCAACAAATAATGTTCAATCGTATCCTCTCCCACTACATATTGAATGAAAAACAGGCAGCCCGCCGAGCGTGCGCCTGTTTTTCATTGTGACCTTATACGAATTCAATCAGTAAATCTTGGCTAGCAATGGCTTCGCCTTCTTTGACGTGGACTGCTTTAATCTCACCGTCTTCTGGTGCTTGGATCGTCGTTTCCATCTTCATCGCTTCCGTAACGAGCAGTTGTTCTCCTTTACGGACACGTGTACCTGTCTCAACAAGTACTTTCAACACGCTACCCGGCATCGATGCACCGATTTGTTTTGCGTTGCTCCGGTCCGCTTTTGGACGACTCGATGAACTTTCTTTGATGCTGATATCCTTCACTTCGACTTCACGCGGCACGCCGTTCATCTCGTAATAAATCGTCCGCATCCCGTGATCGTCTGGCTGACCAATCTGAATCAACTTGAGGTAGAGTGTCTTGCCTCGTTCGATTTCAACCTCGATCGTCTCACCTAGACGCATTCCATGGAAGAACGTATTCGTATCAAGAACAGAGATGTCACCGTATCGTGCTACGTACGAACTGTAGTCCATGAAGACTTTTGGATAGAGCGCATACGCAAGTGCATCAAATTCTGTGACCGGTCGTTCAAGTTTTTCGAACAACTCATGTTTGATCGCATCAAAGTTGAGCGGTTCCATCATTTTACCAGGACGCTCCGTTAGTGGAGCAGCTCCTTTGAGAATTGCCCGTTGAACGTCTTGCGGGAAACCATCCGGTGGTGTTCCAAGTTCTCCTTTCATCAGTTCGACGACTGAATCTGGGAAATCAAGTCCGCCTGCTCGATGCAAGACATCTTCTTCCGTCAAATGATGTTGGACCATGAAGAGCGCCATATCTCCGACGACTTTCGATGATGGCGTAACTTTGACGATATCGCCAAACAGCATGTTGACACGTGCATACATCTCCTTGACTTCAGACCAACGATCCGCAAGACCGACAGCTTTTGCTTGTTGCTGTAAGTTCGAGTATTGTCCACCTGGCATCTCGTGATCGTAGACCGTTGGATTCGGCGCAATCATATCGAGTTCGAATGCTTGGTAGAGATGACGTACATCTTGCCAATAATCCGAAACCTGTTCAAACTTTTGCGCTGAAACGAGCGGCTGACGTGGATGACCACTTAAGGCATGAATCAAGCTACCGCCCGCTGGTTGACTCGTCAGACCCGACATACTTGATGCTGCAACGTCGACGACGTCAACACCGGCATCAATCGCACGCGCATACGTGTAGATTCCGTTTCCACTCGCATCATGTGTGTGAAGATGGATTGGTAACGATACCGCATCTTTAAGTGCTGACACGAGCGCATAAGCCGCTTCCGGTTTCAGAAGACCTGCCATATCTTTGATGGCAATGATTTGGGCGCCACTTTCTTCGAGCTTTTTCGCCAAATTGACATAATACGGCAGATGATATTTCGGACGATTCGCATCGAACAGATCGCCTGTATAACAGACTGCCGCTTCCGCGATTTTACCTGTTGGCAAGACTGCATCGATTGCAAGTTGAATCGACTCCGGGTTGTTCAGACTATCGAAAATCCGGAAGACGTCGACTCCAGCTTGTGCTGCTTCCTTGACGAACGTATGGATGACGTTGTCCGGATAGTTCTTGTATCCAACAGCATTCGCACCACGAAGCAACATTTGAATCAAGACGTTCGGCATCTTTTCACGCAATTTCATCAGGCGAACCCATGGATCTTCAGACAAGAATCGGTACGCGACATCAAACGTCGCACCACCCCAGGCTTCGACAGAGAACAATTCAGGTAGCAATTTCGCTTCTGCCTCTGCGATAGCGACGAGATCCTTCGTCCGCATTCGTGTGGCAAGTAACGATTGATGAGCATCACGGAATGTCGTATCCGTCAGCAGAACGTGTTCTTGTGCTGTCAACCATTTCGCGACGGCTTCCGGACCTTCCGCATCAAGGATCGCTTTTGCTCCTGGTGTATAATCCGCCGGAAGCACTTTCGGAATCCGGACATCGCGTGCAAGCGGCTTGTCCAATTTTCCGATTCCCGGGAATCCATTGACGGAAACCTCTCCGATGTATGTCAAGAGCTTCGTTCCTCGGTCTTGACGTTTCGGGAAGATGAATAACTCTTGTGTATCATCGATGAACGATGTGTTGTAATCACCGCTGACGAACGCATGGTGCTTCAAAACGTTACTTAGGAACGGAATGTTCGTCTTGATACCACGGATCCGGAATTCACTTAGGTTTCGACGCATCTTCGCGACGGCTTGGTCGTAAGTCAAACCATGCGTCGAGATTTTAACGAGCAATGAATCATAATATGGCGAAATCTCTGCTCCGACGTAGGCATTCCCACCATCGAGACGTACTCCAAAACCACCTGGTGAACGGTAGGCTTTAATCTTCCCAGTATCCGGTAAGAAGCCATTTTCAGGATCTTCCGATGTAATACGACTCTGAATCGCAAAACCAAGCATCTTAATATCTTCTTGTTGCGGAATACCAACGAGGTCGCTATGTAACGATTCACCTTCAGCGACACGAATTTGCGTCTGAACGATATCGACGCCTGTAATCATTTCTGTAATCGTGTGTTCGACCTGAACACGTGGGTTTACTTCGATGAAATAGAACGATTCATCTTGCGTGACGAGAAATTCGACCGTTCCTGCATTTTCGTATCCGACATGTTTCATCAACGTGACCGCTGCGTCACAAATCTTTTGTCGACCTTCGTCTGAAAGCGTCACACATGGTGCCACTTCGACGACTTTTTGGTGACGACGTTGCACGGAACAATCCCGTTCGAACAAGTGAATGATGTTTCCGTGTGCATCTCCAATGATTTGGACTTCAATATGTTTTGGACGTTCAATCAATTTTTCAACGTAAATCTCATCCGAACCGAATGCCTTCAGGGCTTCTGATTTCGCGCGTTCGATCATATCTGGAAGCTCTTCTTCTGTCCGAACGACACGCATACCACGTCCACCGCCACCAAGCGATGCTTTGACCATTAGCGGATAGCCTGCTTGTTCTGCAAACGCATATGCTTCGTCAATCGACGAGATTGGACCATCCGTTCCCGGAATGACAGGAAGACCTGCTTCAATCGCTGTTGTCCGAGCGCGTACTTTATCCCCGAATTTGTAAAGATGTTCTTCTTGCGGTCCGATGAAGATGATGCCTTCTTCGCGACAACGTTTTGCCAGCTCAATGTTCTCAGAGAGGAATCCATAACCAGGATGGATTGCATCACATTCGGCTTTTTTCGCTGTTGCGATGATATCTTCAATATCGAGATAGGCTTCGATCGGTTTTTTTCCTTCTCCGATTCGGTACGCTTCATCAGCTTTATAGCGATGAAGAGAACCCATGTCCTCTCGCGAATAAATGGCAACGGTACGAATACCGAGTTCTGTCGCTGCACGGAAAACGCGAATCGCGATTTCCCCACGGTTTGCTACGAGAATCTTCTGGATTTTAGTCAACTGATGCTCCCCCTTTAGTTAATGAGCTTGTGGCACTCATCGAACGTGCAGTCTGCACTTCTTTATGATACGCCAAGCGATATTTATTTTGCATGGAAATGTTTGCCATTACACCAAGCATCGTACTCATGACGAGTAGCGATGATCCACCGTAACTGATGAATGGCAAGGTAACGCCTGTACCTGGAAACAGACCAGACATCGCCGCGATGTTGATACATGTCTGGATAAAGATGATACCTGAAATACCGAGCGCGAGCATACTCGAGTAAAGTGAGACACACCGATTAGCGATGATTGCCCCTTGAATCATCAAGTAGAACAATAGACCGAGTACGACGAGGACACCGACGAATCCAAGCTCCTCTGAGATGATCGACATGATATAGTCGGTTTCAGGTTCCGGCAAATAGCCATACTTCTGAAAACTATTCCCGAGACCGACCCCGAATACCCCCCCATGGGCAATCGATATGACGGAATTGATCAGCTGATATCCCTTTCCTTCTGCATCAAGAAATGGGTTTAAACTTGCTTGAATCCGTTGCATCTGATTATCGGAAAAATTATTCCAAGCATACATGAAAATGAGTGGAACACTAATGGCACAAAGCGCGATGTATCCACTAGGTAATCCGACAGCGAATAAGATCATGGCGGTGACGAGTAAAAGAATGAATAGACCACCGTCGTCCGGCTGCATACGAATGATGATCGCATATGGTGCCAGTAACACGACCATTGGAATCAAAATCCAGTCCGAGAAACTAAGTAAAATGCGTCGTCCTGAAGTCGTCCCTTTAATTTGACGATGAATGAAATGATGTACGATTCCAATCACCCCGTCCATTTTTCCTTTATGTTTTTGATCAAAATAACTGGCGAGTCCTACGACGAGGACGAATTTACAGAGTTCGATCGGTTGAATCAAGAAAATACCGAAGTTCAACCATGCGCGGGCACCGTTTAGTGGAGCAGAGAACAACGTTGCCATCAACATCAACCATGTAATCAAATAAAGGAGTAAACGAATGACCGGTCCACGGAACACCTCATGGTTAATTTGCGAAACGAAAAGGAACAGCGCGATAGCCATCGCATCAAACATCAACTGCTTCTCAAAGAAGGACGTATTCGCATAATCTCCACCGTTCCACACGCTCGCACTATAGACCATGACCGTACTGATCGCCATGAGGATGAGCATCGTAAAGAATAGACCATAGTCAAAAAATGCTCGTTTTTCTTTAAACTTCGCTAACATATGTACACGTCCTTTTTTCATTTTCTAAAAAAAAATACCCAAACGCCGCATTTCACGTTTGAGTAGAAAATCAGCACGTCTCCGCATCATGTAAATCAGATAATTGCTGTTCAAGTGATTCGAGCAATTGTTTCCCTTCACCCGCATCAATCAGTTCAAGACGCACCGCAAAATCAATCTGACGGGACAATCCGAACATTTGTGTATCCAATACTTCCTCGTAAAGAGGACATTGTGGCATCGTTAAATTCGCAAGCTGGACCTCGATCAACCGGCGGATTTTTTGTGCATCCGCTTCTAGTAGCTCAAGAGCGCGCTGGCGATGAACTGTCTCGATTTCAGTTGACAATCCAATCCCTCCTCATCAAATGACGCGTTCCTGTTATAGCTAAACTTTACCTTACTTTCGCCAACAATTCAACGTTTCGGTATAATGGATTTGTTGGACTTACACATTTAGGGGGTATAACAAATGATTTTTCCGATTAACGGTAAAGTACGGCATCAGTTGACGATTGATCCGACAGTCTGGATCTTTGATGAACGAAAGGTGGCAATCGAGAAAATCGGGCAACCAGCCGACACAAGTGAACAAGAAGCGTACTACGCAAAAATGGGGGCTGCGTGGGATAAAGGCATCATGGAAGGGAGTCGAACAGATCATAATCGTCCGATGACACGTGCTGAAAAAGAAGCTGCTCTTCAAGGTTCATTTGCGATGGCACTTGCACCATTCATCCGGAATGCTGAGCTCTTACCGGATGCAACTGCTATTCGGTTTGAAGGCGAAGAGACAGTCGAGTTACCACTTGAACAACTCGATGAAGTGTATCTTCAATTTTCGCAAGATGGCAAAGTGTTAGCAGATGGACCAGTTCATCTATTACTCGGGCAACGGATCGTTAAATCCGTTCATACCGTCACCGTCTTATAACGAAATCTAATAAAAATGTGGTGCGCCTGAATAGACGCACCACATTTTTTATAATAGATCGGCTGCGAGACGCGCTAAGTTCGAACGCTCTCCTTTGACGAGTTTGACATGTCCTGTCATCTTCTCATTTTTGAGTCGTTCTACCGCGTAAGATAAACCATTCGAATACTCATCTAAATACGGATGGTCGATTTGTTGCGGATCCCCGACTAATACGATCTTCGAATTTTCTCCGACTCGTGTCAGAATCGTCTTCACTTCGTGTTTCGTTAGATTCTGTGCCTCATCGATGATGATGAATTGTCCCGGCATGCTTCGCCCTCGAATATACGTCAACGCTTCGAGTTGAATCGTCTTCATCCCAGCGAGAATGTTACCAAGTTCGTCTCCCGATCCCGTATTGAAGAGATGCTCAAGGTTATCATAGATCGGTTGCATCCACGGACGAAGTTTTTCTTCCATTTCGCCTGGCAAGTAGCCGATATCATTTCCCATCGGCACGACAGGACGCGCGACGACCAGTTTTTTATATTTGTGTTCATCTTCTACTTGCAGTAGACCTGCTGCAAGCGCGAGTAACGTTTTCCCTGTACCTGCCTTACCAACAAGTGTGACAAGTGGTACATCGTCACGTAGTAATAGTTCAAATGCCATCCGTTGTTGAACATTTCGTGGTACGACACCCCAAACTTGATCAACATCGATCGAAAGTGCCCGGATGATCGGCAAGTTCTGATCGACGACAGCAATAGCAGAGGCTTTTGACATATTACTTTTTAAAATGACGAATTCATTTGGCTGTACTTTTTCTGGCAAGACATCTACCGAAAGTCGCTTGTCTTGATAAAAGGCATCGATATATTCCTGATCGACGGTCACTTCAATGAATCCTGTATAAAGACCGGTCAGATCAGCGATATGGTCCGTCATATAATCTTCAGCGACTAATCCATACGCATCTGCTTTAACACGAACTAAGATATCTTTTGAAACGAGAATGACATCTCGTGGTGTCGCCTCCGCTTGTTGTTCACGATGAATCGACCATGCGAGCTCGATGATCTTGTTATCGTTTGATTCATGCGTAAATGGTGAACCCTCGTGAATGGAGTCACCAATATCGACTCGAAGAATGCCTCCGTTTCCAAGCGGTACTCCCGCATGAAGCTGACCCGTTTCCCGCAATTGGTCTAAAATCCGCGCTGTTTCTCGCGCGTTGCGTCCAACCTCATCCATGTTGCGTTTTTTTCCATCCAGTTCTTCTAGTACGATCGCTGGTATGACGACATCATGCTCCTGGAATTGAAAAAGAGAGAGCGGATCGTGAAGCATGACATTAGTATCAAGTACGTATATTTTTTTCATTCCATCGTTCGCCCCTTCAGAGTCGAGTTTGTGATGAATGTTACGCTTTTAGGATGCGATGAACGAGTTGATCCAACCGTTCGGCTGCCTGTTCATCGTATGTTTTTTCAATAGTCGGTCGTTGTGTGACAGCTGCTCCGTAAAACAAGATATCACGTACCTCCTCGACACGTCCTTCATAAAAGGAGAGTGGCAACGGAAGGTCTTCTTGCGGCGTAAACGCCTCGACGTCTGTACAAGTCAAGCTGTACGCAGACTGTTCAGCAAAAAAGATTAAGGTGAAGACCGGATGTTCACGTAACGTTTTGACGAGATGAGAGTCTGTTTCGATTGCAAAACGAACCGTTTGCGAATCCGTCGCATATACCCAGCTGATTGCATGTGTAATCGGCCAATGTTTAGATTGATCATGTGTAATTAGAAAAACGAGTGGTAATTGTGATAAAGCATCCAGTTGATTTGAACTAAGTTGTTGCTCTACTTTATTTGCCATGACATCACCCCCTCTATGACTTAGTGATGATATTTCGAGATATACTTCTCGATTCCCTTTTTTACATCTGAATAATCTTCTAATATGATATACTAAGAAAAAAAGGGAGGACCTGACATGCGAGTGAAATGTACGATTTGCGATAAGCGTGAAACGATTGATGATTGGTCCTTCACAGCGAAGCGATTACGCAACAAACCAGTCCGTGTCCACCTCTGTGACGAGTGCCGATCGCGCATAGAGGAACGAACACTTGAACGCCATGCTTCTGGACAATTTCATCTATACCCAACTTGGGAAACGAAACGAAAACACTGGTAACTAAAAGGTCTGCGGGAGACTTCCCTGGCAGACCTTTTTTCGTTCATCGCTCCATTCGAATCAATCGATCATCTCCGGTAGATGGATTTCCTCTACCGTCCGTATTGTTCGTAATATAATAAATCGACGTCTCATCAATCCACACATCTCGAATCCGGCCTTGGTTTTCGACGATGCTCTTGACTTGTTTCGTCTCTAAATCGATTGTTTGTAATCGTTGTCCGACAAGTGTTGCAAAATACAGTGTATCGTCTGCTACTGCAACTCCACTTGGTGCAACAGATTGCTCTCCTACTTCGTACCACGGCGTCACCAGTCCGTCTGCTTGTTCTTTTCCTTCAATCGTCGGCCATCCATAGTTTTTTTGTTCGATTCGATTAATTTCATCGTGTCCACTTTGACCGTGCTCACTTGCATACAATTGATCATCGACGAAAACAAGTCCTTGTGGATTACGATGTCCAAGACTATAAACATATCCTTTTTGATTCCCCTCGAACGGTTTTCCTTCAGATGTGATGCGTAAAATTTTTCCTGCAAGTGAATCGATGTCTTGCGCCAACTCAGGATTTGCCGCGTCTCCTGCTGTGACGTAGAGCGCGTCTTCAGGTCCCCACTCCAGCCGTCCTCCGTTATGAATCGTCGCTCCCGGAATATCGTCGAGTAAGACACGTTCTTCCGTCCACTGGTCGCCTTCTTCTTTTATCGCAATGACGCGATTCGTTGCTTGTCCTTGTTTTGCGTACGTGTGGTAGACGTATGCCGTCTTATTGTCCTTAAAATCAGGATCAAGTACCATCCCAAGCAATCCACCTTCTCCTTCAGCGAGTACATCCTCTTTCAGCTGAAGGCGCATCCGTTCATAATCACCTTGTTCCCCTTTAACAATCGTTCCCTCTCGTTCTGTGATGTAAAATACCTCTCCTTCTCGGACGATATTCCACGGTGCGTTTAGCTCTTTAAATACAACTCCTTCTTGCGATTGAGATGATTGCGTCGCTTCTTGATCGCCTGAATCCTGCTGATTATTTTCCTGTGTCGTCTGATTTGTTTCCTCTGTTGACGATTCTTCTGACGTTTGCGTACAGCCCACCAGAATCCCCGCTAACAGGAGGGGTATGACATACCTTATTTTCACTGTTTTCTCCCCCTTTTAGTATTCTTGTTCCCGCTTCCCTTTAAATCATGCATCTGAATTGGCTCAAAAAAAGAACGAACCTCCGAAGAGATTCGTTCTTTTGATTCATGACATGCTTCCGTCAAGAAGCTGTCCGTTCACGTTCACGCTTGACCATCCACATCCGGAAGCGATAAATGCCAAGGACGAAGACCATCGCAAGGAGTACTTCAGGAATCGGCCATGTCCAGAAGACAAGCGTCAATGCTGCTGAGAATACGGCGAGCAAGAGATAGACGATCAGTGATTTCCACCATGCTAGTTCCTTTGCAAATCCTAACTTAAAGACGACAAGCGTCAAGATGACGACGGTGATCATTAAAGGATAAAATCCCGCTTCGATGTTATTCGGATCACTTCCAATACCGAGAAGTTTGGCGATGAACGGAATATCGTATTTCGAGAAATCAGAAGCAACGGCAGCTTGTGCATTCATTGCCAGTCCCCCTATTCGTTCAAGACTTAATCTTTACCTAGACGACGACGTTTTTCTTGTTTTTCACGTTCGTTCTTGTTCAAGACTTGTTTACGGAGACGAACCGATTGTGGCGTGATTTCACAGTACTCATCTTCGTTTAAGAATGTCAACGACTCTTCAAGTGAGAAGACACGTGGACGTTTAAGAACGTTCGTTGAATCTTTTGCAGATGCACGCATGTTCGTTAATTGTTTTGCTTTAACGACGTTGACAGCGAGATCGACATCACGGTTACATTCGCCGATGATCATACCTTCGTATACTTCGATACCAGGCTCGATGAAGATCGTTCCACGGTCTTCAAGAGCTGAGATCGCGTAAGCAGTTGCTTTACCTGTTTCGATTGAGACCATAACTCCACTACGACGTCCACCGATATCCGCTTGGATGAACGGACGGTATTCTTCGAATGTGTGGTTCATGATTCCGTATCCGCGTGTTGCAGAGAGGAATTCGTTACGGTAACCGATCAAACCACGTGAAGGAACGATGAATTCCATCTTCGTTTGACCGTTATCCATTGTTTGCATGTTCGTCAATTCACCTTTACGGAGACCGATTGATTCCATGACAGAACCTGTGTACTCTTCCGGTGTATCGATGACGACGCGCTCGAATGGCTCGACTTTGACGCCTTCTTCTTCTTTGATGATTACTTGCGGTTTCGATACTTGAATTTCGTATCCTTCACGGCGCATGTTTTCGATCAAGATCCCGAGGTGAAGTTCTCCACGACCAGAAACGATCCAGCGGTCTGGTGAATCCGTGTTTTCGATACGGAGTGAAACGTCTGTTTCGAGTTCTTTTTCAAGACGCTCTTCGATTTTACGTGAAGTAACGAGATCCCCTTCACGACCAGCGAATGGCGAGTTGTTGACGATGAACGTCATTTGAAGCGTTGGCTCATCGATACGTAATAATGGGAGTGGATCAACATGTGAAGTCGGGCAAACCGTTTCACCAACGTTGATGTCTTCCATACCAGCGATCGCAATCAAGTCTCCTGCTTTTGCAGTTTCGATTTCGACACGTTTAAGACCAAAGTAACCGAACAACTTCGTAACGCGGAAGTTTTTCGTTGAACCGTCAAGTTTCGAAAGCGAAACGCTGTCGCCAACTTTGATTTCTCCACGGAAGACACGACCGACACCGATCCGTCCAAGGTAGTTATCATAGTCAAGCATCGTCACTTGGAACTGAAGCGGCTCCATTGTGTTATCGACAGGCGCTGGTGTGTGCTCAAGAATTAAATCAAGAACGTTCGTGATTGTATCTTCTTGTTTCTCTAATTCAGGTTCGAATGAACTTGAGCCGTTAACTGCCGATGCATAAACGACTGGGAATTCGAGTTGATCTTCGTCAGCTCCGAGGTCGATCAAGAGATCAACGACTTCGTCGACGACTTCAAGAGGACGGACCATCGGTTTGTCAATTTTGTTGACGACGACGATTGGTTGTAGTCCTTGCTCGAGTGCTTTTTTCAAAACGAAACGTGTTTGTGGCATACAGCCTTCACGTGCATCGACAACGAGGATAACGCCATCAACCATACGCATGATTCGCTCAACTTCTCCACCGAAATCGGCGTGTCCTGGCGTATCAACGATGTTGATGCGTGTGTTCTTGTAGTCAATTGCAGTGTTTTTTGCAAGAATCGTGATTCCACGTTCCCGCTCGATGTCATTTGAGTCCATTGCGCGTTCTTCGACTTGTTCGTTCGTACGGAACGTACCAGACTGTTTCAAAAGCTCATCTACTAAAGTTGTTTTACCATGGTCAACGTGGGCGATGATCGCAACGTTGCGTAAATCATTTCGTACTAATGTTGTCATAGGTGTGTACCTCTTTCTATTCATTTAAATAAATCTTATCATACTTTCGGTCAACTTTAAGAGTATAGCACAGGTAGAGTCCTAATTGGCAATGACTAAGATTCGACATCACTACGAAAGCCTTTTCATTATACTTCATTCACGCTACACTGTTAACGTACTCACGGGTAGAGGGGGAAAAGAACATGCGTCTGCTATTTTTATTACTCGCCATGCTTGCAGTAGGATCCATGGCAGCCATCGGTATCTTCATTGCGGAACAAAACGTACCGATGACGATCGCCTCTGTCATCTTGATGATTGTTGCGATGGGTGCCGGATTCGTTTTAAAGGCACGTTTACGAAAACAAGCATGAGCAAAGAGGTTCCTTTCGTTCAAGACGAAAGGAACCTCTTTTAATCTTCTTGTGTTTGAACGAACGTCAATACATCCTCTACGAATGTATGGCTCCCTGCTAATACACTCGTTTGTTCGAGAAATGACATCGATTCACCTGTGATCGTACCGACACGCCCACCGACTTCTTCAATCAATAATTGACCGGCTGCGTAATCCCAAGGCATGTTACGCATCGTAATATATCCATCTACCCTACCGGCAGCAGTCCATGCGAGTTCCAGTGAAGCTGCACCGATCGCTCTCACTCCTACCGCGTGTCGTACGAGTGGGGCAAGACGATCTGTGTTGATTCGACGGTTCGGTGTGACCCATGTCGCATTCATACAAATGATTGCTTCTTTAACACTTCGCTCTGTCAGTTGCGGCAATCGAATACCGTTTTGATAAGCCCCTTGTCCTTTGATGACATGGAACAACTCGTCTGCCATGACATCGTAAACGAATCCGTACCGTAATTCTCCTTCTATCATAATGGCAATCGAGATGGCGAACATTCGTTTTTGACGGATGAAGTTCATCGTTCCATCGATCGGATCAACGAACCAGATTGTTCCTTCAAGTGTATCAGGTCGAGCAATCCGACCTTCTTCGCCATAAATATGATGATTTGGATATCGATCAAGAATACCTCGAATCAATAAATCTTCGACTGCTTGATCAATCTCCGTCACTAAATCACTTTTTCCAGTTTTTTGTTCGATGTGATACGACACATCGATCTTTTCGCGAATGTACTTCCCTGCGCGCTTAATCAAATCTATCGCATCCAACTCGATTTGCATCGTACTTCACTCCTTCATCATCGTTTCCAGCTTCTTCTATAGTAACAAAAAAAGAAAACCAGCGAACGATTCGCTGGTTGAAGTATTAATATTTTGTTATAAGGTAGAGACAAGGACGTTGAAATCAAGCTTCAAGACGTACCATCTCTTGGCGATATTTTTCGAGGCGCTCTTTACTTGCACCAACAGCTTCTGCGTCACTTGCCACCATGGCATCATGCAATGTAGCAAGCTCATAATCGATTTCAAGACGCAACACAGGAATGCGTTTTTCTGCATCTTTTCTTTTGTATGCTTCTATCACTTGTTTCACAGTAACCACACTCCTTCGCGGGATAAACAGAGGTTTAATTTGTCAGACAATTGCGACTTATTAGTGGATTGAATCTATAATAGTACGATTCAACTTAGATGTAAAGCATCTAATTTTAAAAAATACAGTTTCACATATTTGTAAGGACAACGTCTTGTATGTAGTATATAGCCGCTTCCTTTCCACTTTAAACAAATGTTGATCATTTCCCGCACATTTCCAGTCGAATCAAAGAAGGACTCCCACACGATTGCGTAGGAGTCCTATCTACTTCATCCAATTATTTTTTCATACGAACGAGGGGCTCTTCTTGACGTTTTGCCTGTTGCATCGTCCGATAACTCGAGCAACCTGTTTCTTCTGAATAAAACTGGTCCCACTGTTTCTCCTCGGACTTCGAGGTAACGATTTGTTTGAATTCACGATAGGCTTCGAGTAACCTTTGACGTTCAACACCTGTCTCATAGGCTTGCTCGACTAAATTGAAGAAGTCGATGACTTTCACGATTTCTTCAGTTGACCAATCGGAATTAAGCGGATAATTCAATGCCATCATTCCCACTTCCTTTCTGCACTTTTCTATTTTACACGGAAAAGAAGCATAAAACAGTTGCAACCATCCGAAAACTTGTTATAGTTAGCTTGTTTGATTGTATTTTTATTCGGTTTTAAGGGGGGAAATCTGGTGCAAACAAAAAGCTTAACACAGCTCGATACACCTTTATTCGATGCGCTACTTGCGCATGCGAAACGTCAACCAATTCAATTTCATATTCCCGGTCATAAAAATGGTCAAGGAATGGATCCAGCCTTTCGATCGTTCATCGGTCAGAATGCGCTCGATATCGATTTAATCAATATCGCTCCCCTTGATGATCTTCATCATCCAAAGGCAATCATTAAGGAAGCGCATCAATTGGCAGCACAAGCCTTCCAGGCCGACGAAACATTCTTTTCCGTACAAGGAACATCAACAGCAATCATGGCGATGATCATGAGTGTCGTCGGACCTGATGATAAAATTCTCGTTCCTCGGAATGTCCATAAATCGGTGATGTCAGCTATCGTTCTTTCTGGTGCGCATCCGATTTTCATTCACCCTGAGTTTGATGAGACGTTTGGGATCGCTCACGGTATCACACCAAGCGCAGTAGAACGTGCCCTTGCTCTTCACCCGGACACGAAAGCAGTCCTCGTCATTAACCCGACTTACTTCGGCGTTGCTGGTGACTTGGAGAGCATCGTCAAGCTTTCCCATAGTAAAGGTATTCCGGTACTCGTCGACGAAGCACACGGCGTCCATATCGCCTTTCACGAAGATATGCCACTATCTGCAATGCAAGCTGGCGCCGATCTTGCCGCAACAAGTGTTCATAAACTCGGTGGATCGCTGACAGGAAGTTCTGTCTTGAATGTCCGTCGTGGACTTGTCTCTCCGGATAAAGTCCAAGCGGTGTTATCGATGTTGACGACGACATCGACCTCCTATTTATTGCTCGCATCACTTGACTGCGCACGACGCCATCTCGCAATCAACGGTGAGGCGATGAATCGTCGAGCGCTCGAACTCTCGACACGGATGCGTTTCGGATTAGCGAAGCTTCCTTATCTCGCTGTCTTCGGTGAATCAGACCTTCACTCCAGTGCGACGTTTGCCTTTGATCCGACAAAAGTGCTTGTTTCCGTAAAAGGACTTGGTATTTCTGGTCATCTTGTTGAGGAATTCTTACGCGATGAACACCGCATTGAAGTCGAGCTCTCTGATTTGAATAACATCCTCGTCATCATTACGTCTGGTGACTCAGAAGAGACAATCGATGCTTTCCTTCACGCCATGTCATTACTCGTTGCACGTTATCAAAATAGTGGTGCTGAGACAGTCGATCACTCGATCGTTCTTCCAGATATCCCGGCACTTGCTCTTAGCCCGCGTGATGCATTCTATGAAGAGACAGAAACGATTCCTTTGGTCGATGCAGTCGGACGGATTTCAGCTGAATTCATGATGGTGTATCCACCTGGTATTCCAATCTTCATTCCTGGCGAGATGATTACGACCGATAACCTGGCTTATATTAAAGAAAATATTGAAGCGGGTCTTCCGGTTCAAGGTCTTGAGGATCATTCACTCAAGACGATTAAAGTCATTCAACAATCGAATGCGATTCGATGAAGACAAGACAAAGCAGTAATCCTTATTCGACGAGGATTACTGCTTTTTTAGTCGTTTCATTCGGCGTACTCATCGTTTGGCGAACAAGGAATGAATGCCGCTAATGCTTCACCAATTACTTCAACATCCTCTCGTTCAATCGCAAATGTCCGTACTAATACTTCTCCATTTAGCACATCCTGTTGATCGAGTAGCGCTGACTGACCACCGGTTAAACTGACGACAAGCACTTTCCCAAAAAATTGTCCTGTACAGACAACAGCAAAATCATAGCGGGCTAGTGCTGTTGTCCAACCGACAAAGCGAACCTTATCCATCTCCGATACGTAATACAGCTCTTCTAAGGCAGTCACAGATTCCATGTGCGTCCACCCTCTCCGATTTTTACTTTTTCTTTTCCTTTTTTGAATCAAGACCAAACAAAAAACACCTCATTTGCGGTCGGCTCCCCGCGAATGAGGTGTTTCGGAATTACTTAATGATGTGGATTGGGCTACCGATTGCAACTTCAGCAGTTTCCATTGCGATTTCACCGAGTGATGGGTGCGCGTGGATTGTGAGTGCGATATCTTCAGCTGTCATACCAGACTCGATTGCAAGTCCCATTTCAGCGATCATATCAGATGCACCTGTACCAGCGATTTGTGCGCCGATCAAGAGACCATCTGATTTACGAGTGATCATTTTCAAGAAGCCGTCTGGCTCGTTGAGTGCAAGTGCACGACCATTCGCAGCGTAAGGGAATTTAGACGCGATGTAGTCGAGTCCTTCTTCTTTCGCTTGTGCTTCTGTGTAACCGACAGTAGCGAGTTCTGGGTCTGTGAAGACGACCGCTGGAATCGCACTGTAGTCGAGGTATGCAGGGTGTCCTGCAGCTGCTTCAGCAGCAATTTTAGCTTCGAATGAAGCTTTGTGTGCAAGTGGTGGTCCTGGAACGATATCACCGATTGCGTAGATGTTTTCGTTTGAAGTACGGCACTGATCATCGATTTCAACAAGACCACGGTCGCTGACTTTAACTTCTGCCATTTCAAGACCAAGATCGCTTGTGTTCGGGCGACGACCAACAGTGACGAGGACGTAGTCCGCTTCAACTGTTTGTGCTTCACCGTTGACTTCGAATGTTACTTTAACGCCATCTTCCGACTCTTCCACACTTTGAGCAAGTGCTTCGTTGTGGATTGTGATGTTACCTTTTTGTTTGAGCTTTTTCTTAACGACTTGCGTCATAGCAGGCTCGAAACCAGAAAGGATATCTTTTGTTCCTTCAAGAATAACGACTTCTGTATCGAAGTTCGCATACGCTGTACCAAGTTCCATCCCGATGTATCCGCCACCGATGACGATGAGTTTTTTCGGGATTTCAGGAAGGTTCAATGCGCCTGTTGAAGAAAGAACACGTTTTGACCATTTGAAAGCTGGAAGTTCGATTGGAGTCGAACCTGTCGCGATGATACATTTCTTGAATTTGTAAGGAGTCGAAGAATCTTCGTTGATGATACGAACTGTATCTTCTGATTGGAAGTAAGCTTCCCCAACGACAGTCTCGACTTTGTTCCCTTTAAGAAGACCACTAACGCCGCCAGTCAATTTGTTGACGACTGATTGTTTCCAAGTTTGAACTTTCGAGAAATCGACAGTTGCATTCTCAGAAGTGATCCCCATATCGCTTGAACCTTTAGCATGCTGGAAGTTGTGACCTGCAGTGATCAAGGCTTTTGATGGGATACATCCAACGTTTAAGCAGACACCGCCGACGTTTTCACGTTCAACGATTGTTACTTTCATACCGAGTTGCGCGCCGCGGATTGCAGCAACGTAACCACCAGGGCCAGCCCCGATTACGAGTAAATCTGTTTCTTGTGCGAATTCACCTACTACCATTGCTTATCCCTCCATGATGAGAAGTTGTGGGTCGTTCAATAGGCGTTTAACTAAGTTAAGCGCGTTTTGTGCAGTTGCACCATCGATGAGACGGTGGTCGAAGCTGAATGAAAGTGCAAGAACTGGTGCAGCGACGATTTCGCCGTTTTTAACGACTGCTTTTTCAGCGATACGGCCGATACCGAGGATTGCAACTTCTGGGTGGTTGATGACTGGTGTGAACCACTGACCGCCAGCAGAACCGATGTTAGTGATCGTGATTGATCCGCCTTTCATCTCGTCGCCAGAAAGTTTACCTTCGCGTGCTTTACCAGCAAGGTCGTTGATGTCGTCAGCGAGTGAGAAGATTGATTTACGATCTGCATCTTTAACGACTGGTACGACAAGACCGTTGTCTGTATCTGCAGCGATACCGATGTTGAAGTAGTTTTTGTAGACGATTTCTTCGTTTACATCGTCGATTGATGCGTTGATTGCTGGGTATTTTTTAGCAGCAGCAGTCAATGCTTTCACGACGAATGGAAGGTAAGTCAATTTCGTACCTTGAGCAGCCGCAACTTCTTTGAAGTTTTTACGGAGTGCTACGAGGTTCGTAACATCGACTTCGTCCATAAGTGTTACGTGTGGAGCTGTATGTTTCGAGTTAACCATTGCTTTCGAAATCGCTTTACGGATTCCTTTGATTTTCTCGCGTGTTTCAAGTTCAGGTTGAGCAGCAACGTAAGGCTTAACTTCTGTTTTTGGTGCAGAAGCAGCTGCAGCTGGTGCTTTTTCTTCTGTTGCTGGTGCTTCAGAAGTTTGACCACCGTTTGCGAAAGCATCGATGTCTTCTTTGACGACACGACCGTTGTCTCCAGAACCTTGGACTTCACGGATGTCGACACCTTTTTCACGTGCATATTTACGGACAGAAGGCATCGCGATAACGCGTTCTGATTTATGGATTTGAACCTCGTTTGGTTTGTCTTCCACTTTTTGATCCGTATCTTGAACGTCTTTCGCGTTGTCTTCAGCTTTTGGTTGCTCTGCTTCTTCAGAAGGAGCAGAACCTTCGCCTTCGACTTCGAATGTGATGAGGACGTCGCCAACGACAGCTACGACACCTTCGTCAACTTTTACTTCTTTAACAGTACCATCTACTGGTGATGGGATTTCAACGACTGCTTTATCGTTTTGTACTTCAAGAAGAACGTCGTCTTCCTTGACAGTGTCGCCCGCTTTTACGAACCACTTTACGATTTCACCTTCATGAATACCCTCACCGATATCCGGCAATTTGAATTCAAATAAACCCATTTGAATATGCCTCCTTTTAGTTCACTCTTCTAGTCGATTGTTATCTGTAAAAACGGAAGCAAGGAGAGAATGGAACCCTCTCCTTATTTTCCGAAATGCTTTTAGAAATTGTAGACAGTTTTGACTTTCTCGACGATATCTTTGTGATCTGGGATCCAGACGTCTTCACCTTGTGCGAATGGGAAGATTGTATCTGGTGCAGCAACACGAAGAATCGGTGCTTCGAGGTCAAGGATTGCGCGCTCTTGGATTTCAGTTGCAACCATTGCAGCGATACCCGCTTGTTTTTGTGCTTCTTGAACGACGACGACACGGTTTGTTTTCTTGACAGAAGCAAGAATCGTATCGATATCGATTGGGCTGATTGTCATCAAGTCGATGATTTCGACGCTGATGTTTTCTTTTTCAAGCTCTTCCGCTGCTTTAAGTGAAGCGTGTACCATCGCACCGTAAGTGACGATCGTGACATCTGTACCTTCACGTTTTACGTCAGCTTTTCCGAGTTCGATTGTGTAATCGCCCTCTGGCACTTCACCGCGGAATGAACGGTAGAGTTTCATGTGCTCGAGGAATACGACTGGGTCGTTGTCACGGATTGACGCGATCAAGAGACCCTTTGCATCGTATGGTGTTGAAGGAATGACAACTTTAAGTCCTGGTGACTGAGCCATGAGTCCTTCAAGGTTATCTGCGTGAAGTTCCGGTGTTTTAACACCGCCACCGAATGGTGAACGGATTGTTACAGGTGCACTGTAAGTGCCGCCTGAACGGTAACGGAGACGCGCAAGTTGTGCTGCGACTGAATCGAATACTTCGAATACGAATCCGAAGAATTGGATTTCCATGATTGGACGGAATCCTGTCAGACTGAATCCGACAGCAAGACCACCAATACCTGATTCCGCAAGTGGTGTATCGAAGACGCGGTCTTCGCCAAGCTCATCTTGAAGACCTTCTGTCGCACGGAATACCCCACCGTTTTTACCGACGTCTTCACCGAACAAGAGAACTTGTTCGTCGCGTTTCATCTCGACGCGCATTGCGTCAGTGATCGCTTGGATCATCGTCATTTGTGCCATGGGTTATTTCGACTCCTTTGCTGTATACTCATCAAGCTGCTCTTGCAGGTTTTGTGGAAGCTTTTCAGCCATCACGTTGATGAAATCTGTAACTTTTTGTTTTGGTTCTTTGTCAGCTTGTGCAAGTGCTTCCTTAACGTCAGCTTTTGCTTGCTCGATGACTTCGTTCTCTTTATCTTCGTTCCAAAGACCTTTTGTTTCCATGAAAGCACGGAAACGGACGAGTGGATCTTGTGCTTGGTACTCATCATCCATGTCTTTTGTACGGTAACGTGTTGGATCATCACCAGCGAGTGTGTGTGGTCCGTAACGGTAAGTCAATGTTTCGATCAATGTCGGAACACCGTTAAGTGCTTCAACACGAGCTTGTTTCGTAGCTGCATATACAGCGAGAACGTCCATACCGTCAACTTGGATACCGTTGATACCAGCAGCGACAGCTTTTTGAGCGATTGTTTTCGCCATTGATTGCTTTTCGACTGGTGTCGAGATTGCGAAACGGTTGTTTTGAACGACGAAGATAGCAGGTGCTTTGAAAGCTCCAGCGAAGTTCATACCTTCATAGAAGTCCCCTTGTGAAGAACCACCATCACCTGTGTAAGTGATCGCAACTTGTTCTTTACCGCTTTTCTTAAGACCGAGAGCAACACCAGCCGCTTGAACGATCTGCGCACCGATGATGATTTGTGGCATTAAGACGTTAACACCTTCAGGAATCTTACCACCTGTGATGTGTCCGCGTGAGAACAAGAATGCTTTGTAAAGTGGGAAGCCATGGAAGACCATTTGTGGAATATCACGGTATCCAGGAAGAATCCAGTCATCTTTATCCAAAGCGAATTGCGTACCGATCATTGACGCTTCTTGTCCAGCTACTGGAGCATAGAAACCAAGACGTCCTTGACGGTTAAGTGAGATTGCACGTTGGTCCCAGATACGTGTGTATACGAGACGGCGCATTAATTCCGTAAGCTCTTCGTCCGAGAGATCTGGCATAGCGTCTTTATTGACGACTTCACCTTTCTCGTCAAGAATGCGGAACGTTTCAAAGTTTTCTTCCACGTTTTTAAACATGTTTACGTTCATCTTTTCACCTCATCCTTTCACTGCGTTCAGCGAAATATTCCTCTGACTGATTTGCCCACATGACAATAGTGTCCAAAAAACGAAGTCCCGTGTGACTATCCTTTGAACATGTGTCTGTGTACCTATTCAGTTGAGTAAACTGTATTATCATGAATCGACACGTTATAGTGTCTTGTTCATTACGTTACAAGTATAAATCTGTAACACCTTAAAATCAAAGGAAATGTTTTATTTTTTTCGCTCTTTATATTGTGAATTCAATCACAAAACAAGAATATTCCATCTTCTGTATCATTCGATAATTTCCTACTGTGTTAGTTGTCATCATTCCCCACTTTCCTATGCTATACTTTTTGTAGACGAAAGGAGTGTTGTTCATGATTACCATGAATGAAATCGTACGTGAAGACGTTCCGGCTCTTCACGAACGGTCAGTAGAAGTGACCTTCCCTCTCAGCGATGAGGATAAGGAAACGATGCGACTCATGCGCGAGTTCCTCGCCAACAGTCAAGATGATGAAATTGCGAAGAAATACGATTTAAGAAGTGGCATTGGACTAGCCGCGCCACAAATCGGTGTTAACAAGCGCATGTTCGCGATCCGCTTACCGGATGGTGATGATTTGTTGGAATTTGGTATCTATAATCCAAAAATCATCAGTCATTCCGTCGAGCAGACCTATTTAACTGGCGGCGAAGGATGTTTGTCCGTCGACCGTGAAGTAGAAGGACATGTGCCGCGCTATATGCGTATTACCCTAACTGGCATCGATCATAACGGAAATCCTGTAAAATTACGTTTAAAAGGGATGAAAGCAATCGTCTGCCAGCATGAATATGACCATTTAGATGGCGTCATGTTTTACGATCGAATCGATAAAAAAGAGCCGTTTAAGGAATATGGTCCTGCCACTTAATAAAAAACTCGTTTCCAAAGCGGAAACGAGTTTTTTTTATACTTCCATGATGATCGGCATGACCATCGGATGGCGTTGTGTTTTTTCTGTTAAATACGGTGTGAGCGTATCATTGATGACTTGTTTGATGTCCGTCCATTTCGTATTACGGTTCGCGAGTGATTGATCAAGTGAACGCTTGAGTAGACGTTCAGCATCTTTAATCAAATTACCCGATTCGCGCATGTAGACGAAACCACGCGAGATGATGTCCGGTCCAGAGACGAGACGATTCGTCTTCGAGTCAAGCGTCACGACGACGACGACGAGTCCCTCTTCTGAGAGAATACGGCGATCGCGTAAAACGATGTTTCCGATGTCTCCGATTCCTTTACCGTCGACATAAACCGCATTCGCTTGAATCTTTCCAGTGATAGCGGCTGCATTCGCATCTAATGCCAGTACTTCACCGTTATCCATGACGAAGCAGTTCTCTTCCGGTACACCAGCATCCATCGCAAGCGACATATGCTTCTTCAGCATCCGGTATTCCCCGTGAATCGGCATGAAGTATTTCGGATTCAATAGACGTAACATGAGCAACTGCTCTTGTTGACTACCATGACCTGATGTATGGATATCATTCAGTTTACCGTACATGACATCTGCGCCAGCTTTATATAGCTGATTGATCGTCTTTCCGACAGAAACGACGTTTCCTGGGATTGGGGACGAAGAGAAGATGACGAGATCATCCGGAATGATCGAGATTTGACGATGTGTTCCGTTTGCGATACGGCTAAGTGCAGCCATCGGTTCTCCTTGTGAACCGGTACAAAGGATCGTCAACTCATTTGATTTATAACGTTTCATCTCGTTCGGCTCGATGATCGTACCCTTCGGCGCTTTGATGAAATCAAGTTCTTGACCAATCATCATGACCTTGTCCATACTACGTCCGAAGACGACGATTTTCCGTCCTGCTTCTACAGAAGCATTGACAACTTGTTGTAGACGATAGATATTCGACGCAAACGTCGCGAAGATGATCCGTCCTTCTGCTTTGCGGAAGATGTCTGAGATCGTTTCCCCAACGACACGTTCACTCATCGTAAACCCTTCCACTTCTGCGTTTGTTGAGTCCGATAGAAGACACAATACGCCTTCTTTACCGAGTTCAGCCATTTTCGCTAAATCAGCCGGTTCTCCGACTGGTGTGAAATCGAACTTGAAGTCCCCTGTATGCACAATGTTCCCTTGTGGTGTTTTAACGACGACGCCGAACGAGTTCGGAATCGAGTGTGTCGTACGGAAGAACGAGATGCTTGTCTTCCGGAACTTGATAATCGAATCCTCATCGATTTCA
Source organism: Exiguobacterium acetylicum (assembly GCF_022170825.1). NCBI lineage: Bacteria > Bacillati > Bacillota > Bacilli > Caryophanales > Exiguobacterium > Exiguobacterium acetylicum. Next base: position 2,147,639 of record NZ_CP081878.1, read on the forward strand.
TGTAGTTCCGCGTTGCGAAGCAAACCATGTTCTTCTAGTTTCACCTTGATGAGACCCATCGCGATCTTTCCTGCGTAAATCGGCAAGTTCACTTGTTTAAGCAAGAAAGGAAGACCGCCAATATGGTCTTCATGACCATGAGTGATGAAGACTCCTTTGACCTTGTCCTTGTTCTTGATCAAATAAGTGTAATCTGGAATGACGTAGTCGATTCCGAGTAATTCATCTTCAGGGAACATGACACCCGCGTCGATGACGATGATCTCATCTTGGAATTGAACGACATATGTGTTCTTTCCGATTTCCCCGAGTCCACCGAGTGCGAAGACGGCGGCTTGATGGTTTTTGACGAACTTCATTCGAACGTCGCAACCTTGAAATCAGGATGTTGTTGTTCGTATGTCAAAAATTCTCCACTGACTTCGCGGATGAACTCGATGTTGATCTCTTTGAGGTGGTCAATCGTTGATCGCACGTCACGAATGCTTTCCCCTTCTACATACATTGTTTCTGTCCGTTCACGAACAGGTGCTTCCGAACGAAGCGGTTGGTAAAATACTTTAAAAATCATGCCTAGCAACTCCTTATCAGTACATTGTTTTTTGTCCTTAGTACAGTATACACGATACACGGACTATTTTTCATCCTTATTCCGCATGTTCCCTTCCGGCAACACGCTTTTGGTTATGCTATACTTTCTCATGAACAGGTCATTTCGACCAAATAAAAAGAGAAGGTGAAACCATGGCAAATCAGAAAGTCGTCTTTTTCGATATCGACGGAACCTTATTGCATGATGGTCATTTTGTTCCAGAATCAACAAAACAGGCAATTCGTAAGCTTCAAGAAAACGGTGTCTATGTAGCGCTTGCAACCGGACGCGGACCTGCGATGTTATCCGGAATCCGTGAACTGCTCAACATCGATACGATCATCGGCTATAACGGACAAATCGTCGTTCATCAAAATGAAATCATCTATAAGCGCCCGCAACCGAAGACAGATTTAACACAATTGACACAACAAGCAAAAGAAAATGGGCATACTCTCGTTTATCTTGGCGAAACAAAAGGCTTCACGACGAAAGCGAATGATTTTCATGTCGTTGATTCGCTCGGTGACCTTGATATGCCGTTACCGATTCACGATGAAGAAGCGTTCTTATCTCATGATGTTTTCCAAACACTCGTCTACTGCACGGCAGAAGAAGAAGCGGATTATGTTAAACGGTATGATTCCTTCGATTTCATTCGGTGGCACCCACATGCAATGGATGTCATCAATGTCGGTTCTTCAAAAGCAGAAGGCATCAAACAATTCCTGAAGTTGACGAACATTCGTCGTGAGGATACCTTTGCATTCGGTGATGCTCTCAACGATCTAGAGATGCTCCGCTACGTTGGAACGGGTATTGCAATGGGCAACGGACTTCCTGAAACGAAAGCTGCCGCTGATTACGTCACGAAACCGATTCTCGAAGACGGAATCGCACATGGGTTAAAAGAATTCCAACTCATTTAATAAGTAGATGTAAAGCTGAGGCAAGCCTCAGCTTTTTTTAGTTCTTCACTTTATGAATCGCACGCTCTAGACGGTCGAGATCCTCATTTTCGCCAATGACGACGAGATAATCCCCTTTTTCAATCATTTCATCCGCTTGTAAAGAAATCAAAACGTTCTCACCACGTTTAATGGCGACGACGTTCGCACCATATTTGCTCCGTAGATCAAGATCAATCAAGGTTTGTTTTGCCATCCGATCACTGACTTTAATCTCAACGATCGAAAATTCTTGTGATAAGTCAAGATAATCAAGAATATTTGAACTCATTAAGCCATTTGCAATCCGTACCCCCATATCCCGTTCTGGGTGAACGATGAAATCCGCTCCAATTTTCCGTAATACTTTTTCGTGGTAGTCGTTCGTTGCTTTGACGGTAATCGATTGTACTCCGAGTTCTTTTAAAATCAATGTCGTCAAGATGGAAGCTTGAATATTTTCCCCGATGGCGACGATGACATGATCAAAGTTCCGGATTCCTAAGCTCTTTAGGACGTTCTCATCCGTCGTATCCGCAATGACAGAGTGCGTCGCAATCCCCATGAATTCATTGACTCGTTCTTCGTCCGAATCAATCGCTAAAACATCATAACCATTTTTTGATAGTTCCCGGACGATGGAGCCACCAAAACGCCCTAGTCCAATTACTGCAAACTCTCCATTCATTTTCACAACTCTCCTTCACAATCGCTCTTCCTTAGTAGTGTACCCGATTCATTTTAAAAATACTATAAACGCCTCTGCGATTCGCAGAGGCGTTTATTCAACCATTATTTTGAGGATTTTCCACGTACATAATCGTTATCGAACAAGAAGAGTCGTAAAATCAAGTACAACGCCGGAATCAAGAGTAAGAGTCCGAAGATGAAGACGACGACGAGTGCAGAAGCCATCGTTTCGTTAACAACCGCTTTGTTGATATCGATATATGGATACAAGATGTACGGTAAGTGCGTATAACCGTAACCGAACCATGCCACGCCATACTGTAGCATGACCGCAACGAAGGCAATTCCGTAATTCTTCTTCATGTAGACAAGTGTTACGGCAATGAGGAAGAAGATGAAACTAGCAGCGAACCACCACCAGTTGCCGTTTAAAATATTTTCATAGTGCCATGCCGCTTGATTTTTCAATCCGAAAAAGACGAGTGCACAGACAAGAATCGTTGGTCCACTCCAGAAGAGCGCCCATTTACGAATCAGTGGCGTAGCCCCTTCATCCTTCGCTTTATCTGCATAGAACAAGAGGAACATCGCACTGATGTAAAGGACCGATACGATAGCAAGCGCTACGACCGACCAAGAGTAAAAGTTCGAAAATAGTTTTGTTCCTAAAAATTCGACCGTTTCATTCGTTTTGCGAATGAACCCACCTTGACTAATCGTCAATGTTGTTGACATCGCTGCCGGAATCAATAGACCAGTTGCTCCATACAGGAACGTATAGAACATACTGTCGTTTGATCCATAGTTAGCGAATGCATAGAAACTACCACGAATCGCAATCAATACGAGAACGATTGAGGCTGGCACAAGTAGTGCCGTACCGAAATAGTACGCGGTATCCGGGAAGAACCCGACTAGTCCGACGAAGAAGAATACGAAGAAGACGTTCGTTACCTCCCACACTGGTGAGAGATAACGAAGAATCAAACGATTCGTCAAATGATCCCGCTTCGTATATTTTGAATAAAAGGCGTAAAATCCAGCACCGAAGTCAATTGAGGCAACGATGAGATATCCGTACAGGAAAGTCCAAAGGACCGTAATTCCTAGTGTTTGAACGTCCAAATCGTTCCCTCCTTACTTGTTATCATCCACGAACATTGCTTCCCCACGAGCGTGGTGATTCTCAGCAAGTTCTTGAAGTTCTTTTCCAACCGGGTTTTTCTTGAACATCCGCAATAACACGACTGTACAAATCGTACCGAGCATCAAGTACAAGGCACTGAATAGGATCAACATCGGACCAACAGCAGTGGATGTCGTCGCTGCATCTGCTGTCCGCATGATACCGTAAAGTGTCCAAGGCTGACGACCAATCTCAGCATACATCCAACCTGCTTCAATTGAAATCATCGCTAGCGGTCCACCGATGAAAATACCTCTTAGAATCCACTTATTATACGGATTCAATTTTTTGAGGCGGAATGCCAAGATGAACAAGGCAGAGATGGCCGCCAAATACATACCAATCGAGACCATAATATCGAAGAAATAGTGAACGATCAGTGGTGCCTGATCTTCTTTTGCGAACTCATTTAAACCAATGACTTCTGTATCAGGTGCTCCACCTGCAAGAATTGAGAGTGCATATGGGATTTTAACGGCTCCCTTGATTTCATAACTACCGTCTTCTTGCTGATCAAGTATCCCACCAAAAATCAATTCTGCTTCACTTGTCGTTTCAAAATGCCATTCAGCAGCCGCAAGTTTCTCTGGCTGATATTTCGCCAAGTATTTCCCTGAGAAGTCCCCGACAAGTGCAGTCGAGAAGGCAAAAATCAATCCAGCCATAACTGTTAAACGAAGTGCTTTTTTATGATACGCCGTTTCCGCTGCTGAGAGTGTTTTTTTCCGAAGCAGATGGAATGCAGCGATTGCCGCTAAAATGAAGGCGACTGTCAAGTAAGCTGACACGATGACGTGTGTTGCTTTCGTAGGTGTTGCCGTATTGAACATTGCTTTTAACGGTTCGATTTGTGTGAGCGTCCCGTTGACGATCTTAAACCCTTCTGGTGAGTTCATAAATGAGTTGACCGTCGTAATGAAGAACGCTGATGCTGTCGCACCGATGACGACTGGAATCCCAATCAACCAGTGTAACCATGGGTTTTTGAATCGATCCCATGTGTACAGGTAAATACCGAGGAAAATCGCTTCAAAGAAGAATGCGAATGTTTCCATGAACAGTGGTAGTGCGATCGTTTGACCTGCCACTTGCATGAGTGACGGCCAAAGTAGTGATAATTGCAACCCGATTGCCGTCCCTGTTACGACACCGACTGCTACGGTGACGACGTATCCACGTGTCCACCGTCTTGCTAATAAGATATAATCCGGATCTTTTCGTTTCAGACCGATGAATTCAGCTGCAAGTACCATGAGTGGTACCCCGACGCCAATCGTCGCGAATATAATGTGAAACGCTAATGTGAGCCCTGTCAACAATCGACTGAGCACTACGGGATCATTGAACATGTATATAGCCCCCTCTTCCTAAAACATACTTCTCTATATGGTCTATAACCGTATCATAGAGAACATAACCCTTTATGTCTGTTTATAATGTTTGATGTAACAAATTGTTCACATGTGCACGTGATTTTTTTCACAAAATGTTCGAAAACTCCTATTCTTACATATATAAAAAGCTTTCCCATTCTTGATTTCGAAAGGGAAAGCGCGATATCCTTCATTATTTTATAAAACTTTTTAAACATACTCTCGGAAATAATGATCTAATAAATCGATTACGAACGGTATGGCTGATTCATCCGGGTTTAATGTTGGTTGATGTAATCCGGAGGTCGGATTATCAACTCCAAGCCAAAACATCATCCCTGGAATTTCCTTCAGCATGAAGCCGAAGTCTTCTCCTGTCATTGCCGCGTCACACTCGATATAGTTCGCATTCATCTTGACGAATGATGAGAATTTATCGACGATTTGTCGGTCATTGACGACTTCATAATAGCGATTTCCGAATTGTAGATCGATTTTGACGCCAAACGAAGCTTCGATTCCGCGAATGATATCACGAACGCGTCGTTCAAGTTTTTCCATGTCTTCTCCATTGAGTGCACGCATCGTCCCATCAAGAACCGCTCTACCGGCGATGACGTTTTCCCGAATTCCGGCATCGACCTTTCCAATCGTGATGACACTACAGTTCATCGGATTGATCGACCGGCTGACGATCGTTTGTAGTTGCATGATGAGAGCGGCTTGCGCGACGACGGTATCAATCGTCAAGTGAGGAAACGCCGCATGACCACTTTGACCATAAATCGTAATATGGACTTCTCGAGCACTCGCGAATAAGACGCCAGGACGACTTGCAATCGTACCGACTGGATATTCCGGTGCGACATGTAGACCATACATTTCACTTGGACGGTATTTTTCAAACAACGGACTTTTAATCATCGGTTCCGCTCCGCCCGGTCCTTCTTCCGCTGGTTGGAATAAAAAGACGACATCATCCATGACAGGTAATTCAATGATTCGCTTCATTAATCCTAATGCAATCGACGTGTGCATATCGTGACCACAGGCATGCATGAAGCCTGGATGTTCTGAACAAAATGGAAGACCTGTTGCTTCTTCAATCGGTAACCCATCAATGTCTGCTCGGTAACCGATCGTCCGGTTTCCAGTCAAGCCTTTCACCCGAACGAACACACCTGTTTCGAACGTATCATATGTGACACGATCTGGTGGATAGGCACGAATTTGTTCCAATATAAAAGCTTGCGTCTTAAATTCCTTGAACCCCGGTTCTGGTATTTTATGAAGCGCGCGCCGCATTTCAATGGCGTATTCCATCTGACTGACTTCCTCCTTCTTCTTTTACGATGTCCCAAAATGCTTGGACTTGTTTTAATTCAAGCATCGATTCCGTAGACAAAATCCATGTATCTCGCTTCAATACTTTTCCGGATGAGGTCTTTAACGGAAGTTGCATGACTTCATTCGAGTGCTGGATCGTCGACTCGGGCAGGATTGCAAAACCGATTCCATGTAGCGCCATCTGTTTGCATGTCTCGATTTGATCGACGACAAGTGTCCGAGATGGTGGACTTGCGAAGCGATCTTGCCACCATTCTAAAATTTCTTGATAGTAGGTCGAATCACTCTTGAACTGGATGAATGGTCGATCCGTTACGCGCAACTGCTCGATTGACGTCAACTCACTATCGACGAGATAAAGCGGATCTGAGAATAGGCGCTCTTTGACACCTTTCCAGTCCGGGTTTCCACGAATGATCCCGATATGAAAATGTTCTTCTAACATATGACGCATCATCTCACTGGACCATCCCGTGACAAGCTGAACACGGACATGCGGATAACGCTCAACGAATCGTTTCAAGACACGCGGGAGCCAATATTGCCCCATGATGGAAGCGACGGCAATCCGAAGCGTCCCATAAACGGCACCCTCTTCTGCTGTCAATTCACTTTTTAACTCAAGTTCCTTCCGATTCATCTCTTTTGCGAGGCCAATCACTTTTTCTCCTTGCGGTGTGATGCTTAAGCCACGTGATGAACGAATGAATAATTTTGTTCCCCAGCGTCTTTCAATCGCAACGAGACGTTGACTAAGCGCAGGTTGCGAGACGAATAATCGTTCAGCAGCGCGCCTCATATTCAATTCTTCCGATAAGGTGATCAACATTTCCATTTCCGACACTTGCAATGTGAGATTCGACTCCTCATGATATAAGATGGCATTAGTTTAACACGTTAGAAAGGACGATACATATGACACGCTATCATTTTATGTTCATCATCTCAACGATTGCAACGCTTGGCAGTCTCTATTTCAGCGAAATTCGTGGATTCATTCCGTGCCCACTTTGTTGGTGGCAACGGCTATTCATGTATACGACAGCTTTTTATTTGCTTATCTCGCTGTTCCGATCGAAAACGATTGATCCTCTATTCGTTCGCCTTTACGTGCTAGCCGGTTTTGGCGTCGCCTTATACCATGTCATCCTTGAGCGTTTACCAGATGGCGAAGCATTATGTACGAGCGGATGCCTCATCAAATGGGTCAACTACTTTGGTTTCTTGACGATCCCGATGATGAGTCTCATCGCCTTTACGTTACTCTTGATTCTAGCGTTCTATCCAAAACGTTCGAACGACGAAGCGTAAGATGTAACATCTTTAAAAGACTAAAAGTAAGGAGAAGCCGATTGCGCTTCTCCTTACAGATTGTAGACAAATGGGCTGACTCAAAAAAAGAATGACTTGTCTTTTCACGCCCTTTCCTCAGGCGAGACACAAGCCAGTTTCCCCGCTCCATTCGATCAGGAAAACGGGTCTTGTTTGTCTCTGACAGCGCAAAATCACGCTTTTTCCTGTAGGAGTTGTGTGTAACGCGTCATTCTTTTTATACCCGGAAGAAGGATCAGAAAAGCGTTTTGTTCACTCGACATCGCTTCCTAGGGAAAAACAAGCAAGAGCGACCCTGCAGCAAAGCGAAGCGGCGCGATGCTTGTCCCAGGAAAACGATTCGAGACGAACAAAAAAGCGCAATCCTTCTCGTTAGAGAAAAATTGCACTTTGTCTTCAGTCTCTAAGGAGAAGCCGATTGCGCTTCTCCTTATTTTTATACTTGAGATTTTTATAACTTGAGTCATGCCCACCGATTGAAGACGCTCACAGCACTTGAGAACGCTAACTCTGAGAGTTGCCCCGTCCCTTCGCACCAGTCCCCGACAAATGCAACGTCCGCATAATCAGGAAGTTGCGTCGAAAGAGGAGTTTGTCCCATCTTCCATTTGATTTCTTGAACGACTGCCCGTTTGATTGTTCGTTCGGCGACAATACGCTTACGCCAATCCGTAAAATGAAGATCTAGCATCTGTTCGATTCCCGATCGAACATGTTCAATGTAATCCGGATCTTCTAACCGATCGTGCTCGAGATATGCGATTGCTTGAAGCACTTGACCATCTTTCGGTGCAAGACTTGCATCATAATGCGATAAATCCGTGATGAAAGCACGATGCGACCGATCATAGATATAGGAATAAGGTGTTTGGATAAAAGGCTGTAGCCCAAGATCATAGACGAATACTTCTACCGGTTCATGACTCGCATACGGTGTAACAAATTGTTGAATGGCAGGCGGCGTCGCCATTTTTAAGATCTCGCGTGGCGGTATGGCAAAGATGATTCGTTCGGCAGTCCATTCCTGTTTTTTTCGATCGCGAATCAGAAAACCTGTCTTGGTCGATTCAACTGCTGTTATTTTTGTTTTTTTTAGGATTGCTCCACGATTTTCTAGGATGATCCGTTCTAGCTCCTGCACTAATCCTTGCCACCCTCCCTCAATATAAGAAACAGGCTTACGCGTTCGAAAAAGTTTTTGATAATACTCAAAGTAGACGTCTGAAGGAATCTTCTCCGGTTCCGCTGTAAAAAAATTCGTCGATGCCAAATCAAGCATCAGCTGTGCGACTTGTTCATCGACTTGTTCTATTTTTAACCATTGTCCGATTGATTGTTGCGGATCACCTCGTTCCACCCGTAAAATTGTTTTGATGATTTCCCATGTAAATCGGACCTTGTTTGTTCCTTCAATAACCTCCGTTTTTAGCAATCCCCAAGCATTCGCAGGTACAGCCGTCAAATGACCTGAAAACTCATATTTCGCACGACTCGCCGAAAAATCAAGCCATGTCACTTCGATCCCGAGTTGTTTCGTTAATTTCCGAAGAACGGATTGATCTCGTCCGTATATGGCATGCGCGCCATAATTAAATGTAAATCCTTTTACGGTTTGAGAAGTAGCACGCCCTCCGAGTAATCCAGCATCAAAGAGCATGACCGCTTCCCCTTGTTTTGCGAATAATGCTGCTGCAGTCAACCCGGATAATCCCCCACCTATGATACCAATCGTCATATCTTCGCCTCCTCAACAAGCATTTCTATTCTTTTCCCATAACAGTCGAAGAGAAATCGAAGAAGATGAAAAAAAGACGTGATTTCGAACATGAAATCACGTCTTCTTATTCATGATTATGCTTTCCACCAGTTATCGAGAGGCGAGACTGGCATATGATGCTTATGCCCAACACGTTTATACTGCGTTTCTAACTTTTCTTGGCTAGTTGCTGAAATCGTTTTACCTTCCAAGTAATCATCAATTTCTTCGTAGGTCATACCGAGCGCTACTTCGTCTGGTAATGCTGGACGGTTTTCTTCAAGGTCTGCCGTCGGAATTTTTTCAATCAAAACCTCTGGTGCATTTAGATAACGTAAAAGTTGTTTTCCTTGGCGTTTATTCAAACCTGTTAATGGCGTTAAATCACAAGCTCCATCACCATGTTTCGTATAGAATCCTGTCACGAATTCTGCTGCATGATCCGTTCCAACGACGAGACATCCATAATGCGCGGCTAAATCATACTGACTTTTCATTCGTTCACGCGCTTTCGTATTTCCTTTACTAAAATCGGAAAGTTCTGCGCCTGTTGCTTCTTTGAACGCCTGCATCGATGCTTCGACCGCTGGTTTGATATTTACACGAAGTGAATGATCCGGTTGAATGAACGTCAATGCTGTTTGCGCATCTGCTTCATCCTGCTGTTCTCCGTAAGGTAAGCGGACTGCGTAAAATGCGACATCTTTCCCTTCTTCTTTTCGTAGCTCTTCAACCGCTAGTTGGCATAGACGCCCCGCAAGCGATGAATCTTGTCCGCCAGAGATACCTAAGACAAATCCTTTAGCCCCTGTATGTTTTAAGTATGCCTTTAAGAACGATACACGTTCACTTACTTCTTGCGCTGGGTCAATGACAGGTTTTACGCCTGTTACTTGAATGATTTCTTGTTGCATGAATCTCTTCACTCCTTCACATCTTCTTATTTGTCACTTTGAATCAAGCATTTGTCGATCGTTCGTTTGTTTTTCATTTGCTCCCTTGAACTGACGAATGGTTGAGACACGTACTTCTGTACTATCGCCTGCATCGCGAATCGGTACCTCAACGGTGTAGCGTTTGATTTCACCTTTCGTAAACGTATCCTTTTCGATGGCTTGTGTGAATACTTGCTCTTTCTCAAAATCATACTTTACGTGTTGTTTAGCATCAATTAATTGAGCCTGAAAACGTTGTGAGGATGGATACGTTACGTTTACACTGTGATCATTCGGATTCGTTAACGAAATATCTAGTTGAATCATATCGTCCTGTTCTGTCATCTTGACTGCTATCTGAATCGGTTCGTTCATCGTTTTAGTTGCCTGTTGTTTCTTTTCTTGACAACCTGCTAGACAGACAGTAAGAAGAAGCAGAACGAAAAAGAGACGTTTCATCTCATCCCTCCTTATCTAAATCAATTTTATCACAAAAAAAACGCGAAAGAGGTTCTCCTCTTTCGCGCGTTAATTTGCTTATGCTACAGGTAAAGTTGATGGATTCATATTAAATGAAAACAATTGCTCAATTCCTGTCGCAAACAATTCATCACAAATATCTTCAGCCGCGTTAGCTGGTGCGACTAACGTAATTGTCCGACTGTCAACTGTCTCGATCGTCACATATACCCCTGTTGTCGTCCGTTCTTTGTATCCTACTGCTAAATCTGTTTCAGCGAAAAGTAACATATCCCCGATTCTCCCCTTTTCTCATTCATATGCCCAGCCAAGAGATGACCTACATGTTTCGAATTCGTTATTGTAGGTTTACTGTACCAAAGAGCTGAAAAAAGAAGAAAATTGTCATTCGACATTTCATTTCAAAACAATATTTCATTTCGACAAGGGATATTTTGGAACTCTACATTTAGTTGCTAGATGCAAACGTTTTAATAAGCGTTTCCAACACATTTCATTTCTGTTTCAAAAAGATGACAACATAAATTTGATTATTTTACCATCATTTTTGATCAACAGGGAAAATATACCTAGACAATTGATGACTCATTTTGTCGAATGATTCTTTAATGCAATGTTTTTTTAAGTTCTTATGAACCTTCATCTATCATTCGATTCATTTGTTGCCAGACCGTTCCTAGTGCTTCTTCCCCACTTTCGATACGGGTTAGGGCGAGTTCCGCCTGTAAGGCTACTTCGTATTCACGATCCCGGCTTGCTTCACGTAATCTCGGGACTGACTGTTCCGTTCCTACATCAAACAAGAACCGAGCGGCACGCCAGCGGACTAATTTATTTTTATCCGCCAACGCTTCCATCATCATCGGTTCAGCTTCGGGCATCGCCCAGTCCGAAATCGTATCACCTGCTGTCCGGCGAACAATACCCGACGGATCGTGCAGCGCACTTGTCAAATACTCTAACAGTTCTTCCCGGTGCTCTTCGAACATTCCAAGCTTCACAATCGCTTGACGACGAATCTGCATCTTCTCATCCTGTAATAAACGGGCATATGCCGGAACCCATTCCATCTCAACAGGTAGTTCATCAAGTGCCGCAAATCGTTCTTTCCAATCGGATGACTGAATCGCTTGCCCACTGAACGTAATATCTTCACCTGCTGCGAGCGACTTAAGACGCTCCAAACGTTCAATCGGATACGCGATTTCAATTTCATTTGCTACCTCGCGCAAACTCTCATCAAGGTCGCCGTATCGAGGAGCTTGTTCCACCCAGCGTCGATCACTGATGACGTTTTGGACGAATGGTTGGACGAATAACGCCGCTTCTCGGAAACGTTCCGACAATCCTTCTCGTTTTTCTTCTAATCCCTTCACACCTTTGATTTGCATCGGTACGCCTAAAATGAACTGAACGAATAGATGGACAGGTTCATACTCAGCATCCGTCTCGTGCTGCTCTACATCATTTAAGGTTTCTCCAAATGCGCGTCGGATCTCGATGACAAGTGAACGCCAATCATATTTCGGATAACGTTCGATCGACAAAAAGTCACTCACTTGATAGACGAACTTAACACCTGGGATTTCCAGCAGTCGCTGTATATGTTCTGGTGCGCCAAATGCATGCTCAAACGTCTGTCCTTTTTCTGAGAACTTTTCATCGACGATGACTTTCATGTTATTTGGACTTGGTGTTGGCTCAATCGCTACGATTTTCATGTATATCCCCTCCATTTCTATCATTTCAGAAATCCAATCTGAAATGCAAAGCAAATGCCCTACAGAGATGACCGTAGGGCAAAATCGTCACTTAAATGCTTCCTCGATGATCGCAACGAATGCGTCTGGTGTTTCAAGCATCCCCATGTGTCCACTTTCTGTTGACCGATGTAAGAGATGGTCGTTCACTGGTGCAAATGCACTCTCTTCTGAAATCAATTGATCTTTCGTACCATGAATGATGACACCTTTGACTTTTGATTCAGTCAGCGCTCTTGTCATATCTCGACGGTCTCGCATCGCCGAAAGCGCGCGGATAGCTCCTTCGACTGTCATCATATATCCAATCTCAAGTGCTTCAGCGACAACAAATTCATCTGCCCCTTCCGCGAATAAGGATGGAACAAGACCATTGACGAATTCTCGTACACCGATTTCTTCGACACGCGTGATGTTTTGATTTCGTTTTTGTTTCGCTTGTTCGTCATCTGCTTTCGCCGTCGAGTACACGAGACCGTACCCACTGATTTGGTCGGCATACCTTTCCACGATTGCCGCAGTAATGTATCCTCCAAAGGAATGACCAACGATGATTGGCTTTTCAATACCACGCCGCTTAAGATCATGCATGACCCATTCGGCGAAACCTTCGATCGTATCTGGTCCCACATCGAGTCCTTCATGTCCCGGTAAACTTAACGGTAAAACATCAAAAGAATGTCGTAAGTTCGCTTCTACTCGATTAAAATAATCTGTTCCTCCTGTAAATCCATGTAGGAGTACAAGTGTTTGTTTTTCCATTGACTACCTCATCCCTTCCATTCAGATGCGAGCATACGATACATCGTCAAATCCATGAAACGACCATGACTGTATGCATAATCTTCTAGTAACCCTTCAGCTTGAAACCCTAATTTTTGTACTAATGCATTGGAAGCAAGATTCTCAGGTGCAACGAGAGCACTGATCCGGTGGAGTGCAAATTCTTCAAAGCCATACGTCAAAACAGCCCGTGCCGCTTCTGAAGCTACACCACGTTGCCAATGATCTTGACTAACTTCAAAACCAATTTCAGCCCGATGATATTGAGAGAGCCAGTTATGAAACCCGATTGTTCCGATCAATTGATTTGTTTGTGCATCAGCAATCGCCCATCGAATCGCTTTACCTTGCGTGAACTGTTCCTTAAAGTAACTGATGACATTTTTAGCTTCATAGACCGTCACGAGTGGATCCGATCCGTAATAGTACATGACTTCATCATCTGATAAGATTTTAAACAATTCACGTGCATCGCGGTTTTCAAGCTCACGTAATATGAAGCGCTCGGTCCGCAATTCCGGGAATGGCTTTCGCAAGCCCCACATGCTCCATCACTCCTCTTTATGCTTCTCTATGTAGTATGCCCGTTTTCAGAAGTAAATATCCTTTCAGGCAATTCGAAGTTTTGCTACTATTAAATTATGAAGTAGTTAGTCATGGAAAGGAAGCGAAGGGGTATGTCGAGTGCGTTACTTTACTTATATGAGGACGAGGAAAATCAACGGTTGACGATGTCGGGAGTCCATTTCTCTGATTTCGCCGCAGCCGTCGATTTGAAACGTCCTTTACTCATTTCAGGAAGCGATTTTAAACAGACGAAACAATCTTTTCGAACGATGCTTCATTATATTGAAGCACATGAAATCGAACAGTTTTCACAATCAACGGACGTCCAGCGCCATCCTTTGATTGCTATTGATATTCGCTCATCCCATTCGCTCGATGTGTTGACGGATGTCGAAATCGCGGAATTATTATTTTTAATGCATATGAAACGAGGCACACCACTTCCCTTCCTTGACTCGATCGAGAATGAACTGGTCTATTTTAGCGAACACGACGGTCTTCATGCTTCTGTTTATTTAAAAGATTGGTCGCGGGTAGAACAACTCATCGCCGATCTCGTCCAACGGAAATTTCGACAGCACGCACGATCTGTCGCCTCAATCGCTTTAACAGCCGAAATCATGATTCATATCCGTCAACTTCTCGGAGAAGGAGTTTTGATTGATTTTGAAAGTGCAAAACGGTCTGTTTTCTCAAGAAATATTACGATTCCGGTATATGTGGCGGGTCGTTACGAAGATATGAGCGTATTACGTGAAGATTTTGAAGCGGAGAAAGAATCAATTCTTCGACGAGGAACGCTTGTTTGTCGCAAGAAGAAATGGAGTTTTGAGTTAGATTGACCTTTAGCATCTTTTTCTTTCGGAAAAGGATGCTTTTGTTCTATTTGAATTTCAAATGGGGATTCCTTCTTAACAAGTATTTCTCTCTATATGACAATATCGTTAAAAAATTATTCGAATTTTCACACAAAATAAGACTAGCATCTTGTGAAGACTTCGTTATAATGAGGATAACCTTTTAAAGATAGAAGTTAGACCCGGTTTTTTATAGGGATAGTACTGGAATCAGCAGAAGGAGGAATTCAATATGGATCAGTTAAAAGTGAACGGAATTGGCTCATTCACGAAATTTGCGACAAATGGGAACATCCTGAAATTAAAGGATGCAACGCTCGGTGAAGTGAAATTGTCGCTGAATGAAGCGAGTTCAATGACCATCGCCCCGGTCGATGAAGAAAATGGTCTTTTCATCATCAAAGGGCAACAGCAGGAATCGCTTGTTGAACTGACGTTACCACGTCAATCCTGTGAGGTCGTTCACGCTTGGCTCCTCCATAAATTAAAACGCCATAAAAAAACACGCTCGATTGCAACGAGCTAATATTTGATTCGAAAAACGCCTTAAGTAGAGAACCCTATTTCTGCTTGAGGCGTTCTCTATTTCAAAAAACTCGGAAATGAATTTTCAGAAAATATTGTTTTATTAGATTCATCATGTTATTCTTAGAAAAATTCAAACAGGAGGTTTTTAACATGACACACGTAACGCTCATCCAAGAACGACTGATTGTGATTAAGAGTAGGGACTGAAGATTCATTTCTCGTTTGAGAAAATGAAGATCCAGGCCCTTTTCGTCATTTCGACAAGGCGTCTGAGCAAACGACGCCTATCCACAAATATTGTGGATGAGGCTTTTTTTATGAAATTAGGATGAATGGAGGACAACACATGTTTAAGACAAAAGATACATTTGCTTTAGGATTTATGATTTTCGCTTTATTTTTCGGTGCAGGTAACCTGATCTTCCCGCCGGAACTTGGAGCGCTCGCAGGTTCACAGTTCCTTCCTGCCATCCTTGGTTTCATCGTAACGGGTGTCGGTCTTCCTCTACTCGGCTTACTTGCAGTTGCTTCTATCGGAGGTGGCATCAAAACACTTGCTGCACCACTTCCTCGTTTTATAGGTGCTGCATTGACGTTTGCACTCTATGTTGCGATTGGTCCTTTCTTCGGGATCCCACGAACATCGGTCGTCACGTATGAGCTCGGAGTCGTACCATTCCTTGGTGCTCCCTCACAAATGACGTTGATCATCTCATCGAGTCTCTTTTTCCTTGCTACACTTTATCTTGTACTACGACCAGGAAAATTACTTGAGATCATCGGGCGTTTCATCACACCATTATTACTGATTGCTCTTGCTGCATTAAGCATCAGTAGCATCATTTCGCCACTCTCGAGCGTCGCTTCACCAAACGAAGCATATGAGACGACTGGACAGGCATTCATTCAAGGATTCCTTCAAGGATACTTAACGCTTGATGCACTCGGCGCCTTAGTATTTGGTGTCGTCGTACTGCATACATTAAAAAGCCGAGGCGTTCATGAACGAAAAGCACAATTTAAAGTCGTCACTCGTGCCGGAATCATCGCTGCCACTGCTTTGACTCTCGTCTATGTCGGACTTGGAATGATCGGACGTAACACATTTGCCGCCATCGGAAAAGTTGATGGTCCAGCACTTCTTCAACATTATGCAAATACTGCCTTCGGCTCAATCGGTTTAGCTGTACTTGGTCTTGCAATTCTGCTTGCATGTTTGACGACATCAGTTGGTCTCGTCACCGCATTTGCAGAATATATGATGACGATTTCCAACCGTGTATCTTTAAAAGCGGCAAGTATCTTCACGACTGCTCTCGGTCTTACGGTATCCATCGTCGGATTGCAGACATTGTTATCTATCGCCGTTCCGGTATTAATGTTCCTTTATCCAATCGTCATCGTCTTGATTGCATTGACATTCATGCGTCATCTGTTCCGTCGTAAGTCGGTCGTTTATCAATCAACTCTTGGAGTAACGATTTTCTTCTCATTCTGTAGTGCGTTGAATCAACTTTCGCTTTTCCCGGGAAATCTTAAAACGTTCTATCAATCCTTACCTTTAGTGGATCAAAGTTTAGAATGGTTATTCCCAACACTCATCGCCTTCGGTATCAGTTCATGGTTTGGACACGTTTCCAATGCTTCTATCACACAAAAACGCGCTAGCTAGTGATTCCGCTTTCATCGCTATGGTATGATGAACAAAATGGTTATATTAATGGAGGCGTCATATACATGGATAAGATTGCTTGGATTACCGACAGCATGGCTTTTTTTGAGCCAGGAGAGGCTGAAAAAATCGGAGTCCATGTGATACCGACTTTACTCATCTTAAACGGAGAGTCTTACCGGGAGTATGTCGATATCTCGATTGAACAGCTTGATCAAAAAATGCGAGAAGATTCTCACGTTTCACCGACAACTTCTCAACCATCATTCGGTGACTTCGTAACCTTGTATGAACAATTGCTTGAAGATGGCTATGATTATGGGTATGCGATTCATATCACGAGTGGACTGAGCGGCACATATTCGAGTTCCGTCGCTGCAGCTGAAGCCGTTGGTTTCCCCTTATACGCGATTGATTCGTATACAGGTGCTGCGAATCAGCAAGAACTTGTCCGGATCGCCCAACGACTCGTTGCTGCTGGTAAAGGTCCAGATGAAGTCATGTCTACGCTTGAAACATTTAAGCACAAATCGCATTTTTATCTGATCATCGGAAATATGGAGACAATGCGACGGAGCGGACGTGTCTCAGGAAGTCAATTTTTACTAGCAAACATGCTCAATATCAAACCAATCGCTCAATTTAATGATGAAGGACGGCTTGTTCCATTTAAAAAAGTTCGTTCCATCAAAAAAGCTTTTAAAGAAATGGTTAGTGAAATCTCATCAAAAGTCAGTGCTCATGGTGTCTATGATCGGACACTTTATGTCAGTCACACTCTTGCTCATGCCGCTGCTGAAGAATTACGGCGCTTGATTTCTACAGAACATCCGGAGCTTCAAGTACGCATTACCCAATTTGGCCCTTCCATCTTGGCACATGCTGGCGCTGAGACGGTCGGTGTGTACTGGTTCGACGAGATTCCTTTACCGACAACTTGATAGCTTACGCTAAACGAAAAAAACCGGACGGTCTGCTTGAGACCGTCCGGTTTTTTCATGTCGTTTCATACTTACGAAATAGTTCTTCTAATAATACGGCTTCGTCCGTCGTCCGTTGAATCGGCTCATGCGGAAGCGTGATTGCACTTGATAACGTTTCAGAAGGATATACATCGATCGAAACTTGTTCCATTTCGATGAGATACTCAAGGATGGAATCAAGTGATGTCTCCTTATTGAATTGACGAAGCCAATTTTCATATCGACGATCAACTTTTCCTTCTTTAAGCAAAATCTTTCCATCGTCAATGATTGCCCACTTAGGTGGCGCATCGATTTGAAAGAGTTCCAACTGCTGGTACTCTTCCATCGTTCGTTTCGTCACCGGAACAACACCGTCGATTGATACTAATCGCTTTAATCTAAGATGCGCTCGCATCGTCATGAAACGAGGTCGCCCAGCGACTCGCTCGACAAGCAACGTCGGCTTGTCGATGGAGCGCATCGTCTCTTCATCAAATAATAAACTATGATCAACATCTAACAGTAACATCAAGCCACTCCTTTTTTTCTACGGGAGACGATGAATGCATAGGAGCTACATAAAAGAATCGCAGCAAAACAATATCCACCGATTACATCTGAGAAATAGTGAACGTTTAAAATGATTCGAGAAGCTCCCATGGCGAGAAACAATCCAATCGTCAATACGGATACAAGCACCTTTCCGCCCGTTTTAAGATGGCGGAAAGCGACAACAAGGAATCCAGCGTAGACGGCAAACGCCATCGCAGAATGTCCACTCGGAAAGCTGTATCCTACGCCGCCAACCAGTTCGTTTAATGAAGGTCGCTCTCGAACAAAAGCAAACTTAACGACCTGATTCAACACCCCTACTGATACCGCCATGATTACATACCAGATGCTTGCGATTCGATCTCGCCACAAGGCATAACTGAGTATTCCAAGTAACGCTGTCACTGTCATCGCCCCCGGACCCGAGCCCAGTTGAGTGAACCAAGAAACATAGTCTCCCGGAACCTGTTGAGACATGTACGATGATAATTGAGCATCAAACAAAAAATAGCCCGTCATTCGAATCGATACAGCGATGATTACGAACAAGACGACAGCAATGGATGCACCTATCCACGCCGCTCTCGCACCCCGCATCAGTATGTCCCCTTACGTTCTTCTAATTCTTCTGCTGAATAGTCTTCCTTATCTCGCAATCGATGCGCTAGTCGTCCGGATGCGTTTGCCGCGATAGCAGCGACGATATCATCCATGAACGTATTGACTTTTCCGTCTCCAAGCTTCGTATCGAGTTCTTTGATGATTCCGACCTTGGCTTTATCTAAATATCCAAATGTCGTAACAGCAATCGATCCGTACGTATTGACGGCACCGATCGCAATTGTCTCATCGACGCCAAATAGCCCTTCATCGCTTTGGATGATGGACAAGAGTGGTTCTGATAATAAACCCTTTTCTGCTAAGATATCTAGTTCTGCTCCGACGAGAATTGCATGTTGTAATTCACGTTTTTCAAGAACACGCTCAACAGAACTGACACATGTCTCGACTGTCAGATCCACTGTGTAAGGGGCTTGCATTTGGTACACGATTTCAGCAATCGCGTGGATCGTCACCCCGCGTTCATGTAACTTATCAATTGCTGCTTGTTTGACCTCTTTTGAATGTGTTTTCTTCATGACTGTATCCACCTCTCCAACAAAGTACCTCATTAGTATACACGGATTCCAAAGCTCCCCTCAAACTTCTTTGACATCGAAGCCGGAATCCGTCATGATTATTTTGTAAAGCGTTATCATTTCAGGGGAAAGTAGGGGATTTTCGATGAACATCGGGGTTGTATTGTTTCCATCGAAACGCGTTCAAGATTTTGCCAATTCATACCGAAAGAGATATGACTCGAAGTATGCACTAATCACACCTCACATCACGCTACGGGAGCGGATGGAAGTGGACGAGACAGAGTTAGACCGGATCGTTTCTGAATTGAATCGGATCGCATCTGGGACTAAGCCAGTCAACCTTCATATTCAAGGAGCTCGTTCGTTCCATCCGACGAACAATGTCTTATTCCTTAAAGTAATACCAACCGATGAGTTAGAGCAATTACATCGTTCCTTGCACACGGGTCCACTCGAACATAAGCCGAAATACGATTTCTTGCCGCATATCACGATTGGTCAAGAACTGTCGGATGTCGAACTGTTCGATGTGTTAGAGCGCCTCAAGATGGAAGATATCCGCTTCCAAGAGGATGTTACGAAAATGGCATTATTGTATGAATTAGAAAATGGTGCTTGGAGTGTCTATGAGACATTCCGCTTCACAGGTCAATGAATGATTAAACTTCCCGGTCGAAGCTTCGACCGGGAAGTTTTAGTTCTGGCAATACACCATATGCATTTGCCTGTTCTTCCAAAAAATCGTCAGTTTCATGTTCACGATAAGCATCGATTGGGCGAATTGGTTGAATCCGAGCGACTGGCTCAGTCTTTAATTGTGGATCGACACGTACTTGACGGTTCACATATTGTACAACTGTAAAATCGATTGCATTCATCCATAACACTCCCTCTCTCCTTCAACATGTTCATATTTGACACTTCCCCTATCCAGCACAAAAAAAACCAAGCCCCCTTCTCAGGAAAGCTTGGTTTGATCTGTTATCTATTAAAGAATGTGGAACCCACTATCGACGTGAAGGATTTCTCCTGTTACACCACTCGACATTTGTGAAAGCAAGAACAGTCCACTTTGACCGATTTGCTCTGTCGTGACGTTACGATGAAGTGGCGCACGTTCTTCGATGCTATCGAGAATCGAGTTGAAATCACCGACACCTTTTGCTGAAACTGTTCGGATCGGACCAGCTGAGATTGCATTGACGCGAACACCTTGCTGACCGTATTCAGCAGCTAAGTAACGAACACTTGCATCTAGTGCTGCTTTTGCGACACCCATGACGTTATAGTTCGGTACCATCTTCTCACCACCGAGATACGTCAATGTGATGACGGATGCATCTTCCGTGAAGAAATCTTTTGCCGCCTTGACGACTGCCGTCAAGCTGTAGGCAGAGATATCGAGTGCTTGCGCGAACTGTTCACGCGTTACACCAGAGAACTCACCACGAAGTGCTTCTTTATCCGCGAATGCGATTGAGTGAGCAATTCCTGAAATCTTACCGTGGTCCGCATGAATCGTCTGAAAAACTTGTTCGATCTCTTCGTCACTCGTGACATCACACGTATAATAAGAAGCCGGACGTGATAATTCTTGTCCTAATTTTTCAAGTGGTGCCTTAAAACGTTCCCCGACATATGTAAATGCCAGGCTTGCTCCAGCAGCGTCGAGCGCACGTGCAATGCCCCATGCAATCGAACGTTGGTTGATGACGCCCATGACGACGTACGTCTTGCCTTCGAGTGAAGGATAAATATTCATGATAAAGTCCCCCTTGAATTAGTACCTGGTAATAAAACCTATCTTCAGGTTACAAAAACGTAACGCTTCTGTCAACCATCGCTCTTGATATTGCGGATTTGATAAATTACGGTAATATAGAGAATGATAGAAAGTAGGGATGAAATGAATCGATTCAAATCATTTACACAACGTTATGATCATACGTTGCTTTTTTTACTCGCCTGTCTGATGGTCATCAGTATCATCGCCATCTATACGGCTCAACCTTCGCTTAAGGGTGCCATCAGCGCCATCAACTTCTCTGCCAAACAAATTCAATGGTATGTCATCGGCTTCATGGCGCTATCCGTCGTCATTTTCATCGATTATGAACAGTTGAAGCGATTCCACTGGTTTTTATATGGAGCAGGTATCGTATCCTTGATCGGTCTTGTCGTTCTTCGAAACACACCAATCGTCACTGAAATCAAAGGGGCATACGGTTGGTATCAATTCCCGGTTATCGGTACGGTTCAACCGGCTGAGTTCATGAAGTTCTTTTTGATCGTGACGCTCGCTGCCGTCATTACCGAGCACAATGCGCGTTATGTTCAACATGAAAGAGATCTCTTGTTACTTATCAAGTTGGTCGCAGTTACAGCCTTGCCGCTCGGTCTTATCATCATTCAGCCCGATTTAGGGATCGGTTTGATTCTCTGCGTTATCCTCGCATGTGCGATGTTGTTATCAGGACTAAACTGGAAATGGCTTTTAACGATGTTCGGTCTGTTTGCTGGAGCTGTTATCATCTTCTTTTACCTGTTCTTTTTCCAAAACGATTTGCTCGCAACCTTTTTCCCAGGTCACGCGATGAACCGGATCATGGCTTGGTTGCAACCGTTCGAATATGCGGATGATCTGTCGTACCAGCTCGTCCAAGCAATCAACGCGACAGGTTCAGGTCAAATGTTTGGCGTTGGTTACGGGAAACTACAAGTGTTTGTTCCCGAATTGCATACAGACTTCATCTTTACGACGATTGCTTCACACTACGGTTTCATTGGAGCTGCCATCGTCTTGATCGTCTTGTTCCTTTTCGTCTATCGCTTGATTCAAATCGCACTTGAAACGGCTGATCCATTTGGCACCTATATCGTGACAGGATACGTCGCGATGTTTACGTTCCAAATCTTCCAAAACATCGGGATGACGATTGGTGTCTTACCGATCACAGGTCTTCCTCTACCGTTCATTAGTTATGGTGGATCAACGATGATCGTTAACCTCGTTGGTCTAGGATTAATCATGGCAATCGCTTCTCAGTCACGGATTTCCATGTTCGACGAAGATTAAGCGTACACCTAAAAGGCAGTGGACTTGGTCCACTGCCTTTTTTCGTATGTCATTCAATTCGGAGATCCTCAGGAAGCGGTGCCTCAAATTGGACACGCTCTCCTGTTGCAGGATGAAGAAACGATGCTGACGCGCTATGGAGTGCCTGACGCGGCAGTAACGGTTCACCCTGATACATCGTATCACCAATCAAGGGATGTCCAAGAAACGCAAGATGGACACGAATTTGATGTGTCCGTCCTGTCTCTAGTCGAATATCAAGTAACGACATCTCTTGACCAAAGGCTTGAACCCGGCGGCTATTTAAAATATGCGTGATGGCCCGCTGACCATCGGGTCGTACCATCCGTTCCATGAAAGAATGATCGGTTTGACCGATTGGCTGATCAATCGTTTGTGCCGGTACATGTCCAGGTGCATAGGCTAAATAGTGCCGTTCTAACTCATTCGATTTTTGCATGAGACTCATCCGGTGATGGGCTAATCCATGTTTTGCGAATAAGACGAGACCACTCGTATCACGATCAAGTCGATTAACGATATGAATCGCATATGGGATTCCTTGCTTCCGATAATAACCAAGGACATAATTCGACAATGAACGTTCTGGATGTAATCGTGACGGAATCGATGCCATGCCTGGCGGTTTATTGACGACAAGTAACCACTCATCTTCAAAGAGGATATCAAGATCCCCTTCTGTCGCCACCATATCGGGTGCTGGCGTCTCCTCCGGGAAAAATACGTGGACTTGATCACCTGCACGCAAGACATCATGTACATTGACATGTTGACCGTTGCTCGTAATATCCCCGTGATTTTTAATCGATACTAACATTTTTCGCGAGATCCCTAAACGCGTCGTACAAAAATGACTGACACGCCAACCATCTTCGAGATCGCTTACCGTCTGTTGTAGCTGAAATCCATTCATGTTTCCATTTCCTTTACATGCTACATTAACGTCTTTCGTCTGCTAGGAAAGATTCCCGAACCCGTTGCCAGAACGGGAAAGAACGAAAACGAGCAAATTTCACTTTTTTATCTGAGACTCGGCACCGAATCGACGTCACGTTTTGATGAATAATCGAAGCATAATGGTCATAAGTCATTTGAAAATCAATCGGATTGACGGGACGAATTTCGACATCATGATGTTTCGGTAACAGCATCGGTGAGCCGATCGTCCGGTAAACACGATTATTGATCGAGGCCATCTCAGTAATTTGAATCGCTTCGAGCGCCGGATGGACAATCGCTCCGCCAAGTGCTTTATTGTATGCTGTCGAACCTGATGGTGTCGATACGCACAATCCGTCACCACGGAACGTCTCGAAGTAGTCACCACGAATCGACAAATCGCAGACGAGCGTTTGGTTAAAACTCTTAATCGTACATTCATTCAAGGCTAATAATTGGTTGTGAGAACCATCCGCATAATCAATCGAGAGTTCAAGCAACGGATATTGAACCGTCGCTAGATCCTGCTTCGCGATATGATCAATCAGTTCATCCATCTCTTCCGGGCGCCAATCCGCATAAAAACCGAGATGCCCCGTATGAATTCCAACAAGGGTAATCGTCTCCACTTGATCTAGATACGAATGAAACGCCTGTAACATCGTTCCGTCTCCACCAATCGAGACGACGATTTCCGGTTGACTAACATCAAGGACACATCCCCGATCCGTCAATGCCTGCTCGAGCTCTTGTTTAAGCGCATGTGAACGCTCATCATCGCGAGCCGTGATTGCAAAACGCATGGTCATCCCCCTACTCTTTTAATCGTTCAGACGCCTTGGCGTCACGTTGAAAGACGAGTTGTGCGTCTTGAATTTCTACTTTCAATTGGCTCATTTCCGCATCGAGTAAAAACGCTGCTTCTGCCGCACGCCGTAATCGCTCACGCGTCTCTTCCGGAATATTGCCTTGGTATTTGTAATTTAAGGAGTGTTCGATCGTTGCCCAGAAATTCATCGCAAGCGTCCGAATTTGAATCTCGACTAACGTCGGTACTTCACCTTCGATCGTCTGAACCGGATAAGCAATGATGACGTGATACGATCGATAACCACTATCTTTCTTTTGAGTAATGTAGTTTCGTTCCTCGACGATCTTAAAATCACCACGCGAACGCAATAGTTCAAGGACATGAATGATATCATCAACGAATTGACACATGATACGTAATCCGGCGATATCCTGCATATCTTGCTCTAAAGAATCCCGCGCAATTGCTTTTCGTTCCGCTTTTTGAAGAATGCTTTTTACAGGTTTGACCCGTCCTGTGACAAATTCAATCGGTGAATGTTCTCCCCGTTGCTGAAATTGTTTACGAATCGCTTTTAGCTTGACTTTCAACTCATCGACCGCGATTTGATACGGCGCAAGAAATAAATCCCAATTTTCTTTTGTCATCTGATTTGTCACCACTTTTAATCGAATAGTATTGGTTCAGTGCCTGTTCCTACCTCATTCATGTTATCATATTTTCAGACATTCAACTAGAAAGGCGTGATTCCGATTAGACAAGAATTGGAAATCGAATTTAAGAACTTATTGTCTGAACAAGAATATCTATCGTTATTTACCCATTATGCATCAACTAAACAACCCATTTGGCAAGCAAATGATTATTTTGATACGCCGGATTTTGAACTTCGAAAAAAAGGGGCGGCTTTAAGGATTCGTGAAAAAAAACAAGGGCTCGTCCTTACGTTAAAACAACCTCATGAAGAGGGCTTGCTTGAAACGCATGTCACGTTATCAGAAAACGATGCGGAAGATCTATTTAAATATGGACTGATTCATTCGGATGAGATGAATCACCAGTTAAAATCTTTTAACTTACAAGGATCTTTAGAGCATTTAGGTCGATTAGAGACGGAACGAATCGAAACCGTACTTCCGGAAGGTTTACTCGTCCTCGATAAAAGTCGCTACCTTGGACATACCGATTATGAATTAGAGTTTGAAGTCAGCAACTTCGAACAAGGGCAAAAGGACTTCGAGCAACTCCTCTCAGAACACGATATTCCACAGCGCGAAACAAAAAATAAAATCGTTCGCTTCATGGAACGTAAAGCGCTTTCTTGATTTTTCGTGTAAGAGTGAACAAGCAAAACCTTTGCTCTTTCTTTTTTTTCGTTGCTAAAATAGGGTAACGATAACAACAGGAAGGGGTGAACGGATGGAACACGCACAATGTAACGGATCATATTGTTCATTGGACGAACCATCGATTCAACAACCGACGAAACCTCTGGAAATCTATCATTTTCTAGATGTGACACAAACGGATGGTTTACGGTTGATACCCGTTCTCAAGAAACTGGAACTAGAATATGGTCATTTGTTCCGCCTTCGGACGATTGCGACGATTCCATGTGCTCCATCACGATCTGCATGCGACATGTCACCACTCGTCATTCTAAAAGCGATTGAGCTTCAAGGAAAAACGTTTGGTATGCGGTTCATGCGACGCCTTCGGATGCTTCATAACGTCGAAGGAGAGAGTGCCTACAGCCGCCCATCGTTGATGCGACTAGCAGAGGCATTAACGGAGTATGGTTTAGATTTAGATGAATTCCATCGGGATGTGTCATCGGATACGATTCAGCAAATGCTTGAGAAAGAAACCGAATTAGTCACCGAATGGGATGTCCGGATTCTTCCGACACTCGCTTTTGTCGGTGACGAGGAAGCTATTAAAGCAGAAGGAGCTTATGAGTATCTGGTGTATGTCTCGATCTTAAGTGAGTTACTGGATCATACGATCGAAAAACAACCGAAGCCACCACTTGAACAATTCTTGAGACGGTATGAAACAGCAACTACGGCTGAAATTGCCTTTATTTACGATGCTCCTGAATCCCAGATTGAGCACGAGCTAAAAAAACTAGTCTTACAACAAAAATGTGCTTCTCTCTCTTATTGTGATGGCAAAGTATGGCGCCATTTAAAAGATTCGGCACATGCATGATAGAAATGACAAAGGGTAGTGAAGCACGCTTCACTACCCTTTGTTCGAACTTAGTCATAGGTAACAAGAAAAAGTCCTCTCATGACGAGAAGGACTTTTCTTTTGACCATTGGATGGGGGAAAAAGAGAATCGACTGGGGAATGTGACCCTCTTCACAATATAAATATACCGTAGTTCTTTTCTCTTTTCCACACTTTGTTCACTTCGTCACAAAGATGTCACTCTGCTAATAATGCTTCGAATTCATCTAGAACGCGTTCAAATTGACGAAGTGCTGCTTCGACTGGTGCTTTCGTCGTCATGTCAACACCAGCAGCTTTTAGTACTTCGAT
Source organism: Exiguobacterium acetylicum (assembly GCF_022170825.1). Classification (NCBI taxonomy): domain Bacteria; kingdom Bacillati; phylum Bacillota; class Bacilli; order Caryophanales; genus Exiguobacterium; species Exiguobacterium acetylicum. The sequence goes on from NZ_CP081878.1 coordinate 2,174,494, forward strand.
TGGATAATCACTTGATCCCGCTTTTAGGAAGTTATTGATGTAACGCTCTACAGCCGGTTGTCCTTCTTCTAAAATCTGATCCGTCAACGCAGCCGCTGCAGAAATGCCTGTTGCATACTGATAGACATAGTAATTGTAATAGAAGTGAGGAATTCGAGCCCACTCCAAACCAATCTCTTCATCTAACACAATCTCTTCTCCGAAGTATTTTTGATTCAAGGCATAATACGTTGACGTCAGGAATTCCGGTGTCAACGATTGTCCAAGGCGCGCAGCATCATGAATCGCATGTTCGAACTCGGCGAACATCGTTTGTCGGAACAATGTTCCACGGAACGTCTCGAGTTGATTGTTCAACAGATAGAGTTTTTCTTTACGATCCGTCACTTTTTTCAATAGATAATCATTCAACAATGCTTCATTTGTTGTTGAAGCGACTTCTGCGACGAAAATCGAATAGTCACCATATGGGTACGGTTGTGATTTCCGCGTGTAGTAGCTGTGAACCGAATGTCCGAATTCATGTGCGAGCGTAAAGAGATTGTTGATGTTATCTTGCCAGTTCATCAAAATGAATGGTTGTGTATCGTAAGCACCAGAAGAGTAAGCGCCACTACGTTTACCACGTGTTTCTCGGACATCGACCCATCGCTCAGATAATCCTTCTTCAAGAATATGTTTGTACTCTGCTCCAAGTGGTGCAAGCCCTTCGACCATTAATTGTTTTGCTTCCTCATAAGAGACTTTCATTTCTACTTCAGAAACGAGCGGCGTATACATATCATACATGTGCAATTCGTCGAGTCCGAGTACCCGTTTACGTAAAGCCACGTAACGATGGAGTAACGGTAAGTGCTCATGTACCGCTTCAACTAATCCATCATAGACCGCTTCAGGAATAGCATTACCATGTAAAGCTGCTGCACGTGCTGATGGGAACTTCCGAACATCTGCATAGAAGTTATCCTTCTTGACTGATCCTGCAAGTGTCGAAGCAAGTGTATTCGTATACTTCGCATACGTTCCGTACATCGCTTTGAATGCGGCTTCCCGGACAGAACGGTCAGACGACTCAAGGAATGTGATGAAGCGACCATGTGTCAGTTCCGTCTCTTCCCCGTCTTCTCCTTTGATTTTTGGGAATGTCAAATCTGCATTATTCAGCATACCGAACGTCGTACCGGATTGACCGAGTACTTCTCCTGCTTTTGCAAGGATCGCTTCTTCCGCTTCTGTCAAAACATGTTCACGCTCTTGGTTCAACTCATCAAATGCATGGCGATACATCGCAAGATCCGTATTCTCATTGAGATATGTCTCAATCGTTGCTTCAGGTACAGCCAACAATTCTGGTGTCATGAAAGCAAGTGTTGCTCCGATTTGCGATGCTAGCGTCCGAGCACGGTCGTTCATGGCTTGGTAGAAACTATCCGCTGTATTTTCGTCATAACGCATGTGCGCGTATGTATAGAGCTTATAAAGACGTCTAGAGACTTCGTCTCGTAACTGTAAGCCTTCATATAGCGTTTCCGCACTCTGACCAAGACGCCCCTTATACTCGACGAGTAATGGGAGCATTGCTTTCACCGATTCGAATTCTTCTTCCCACGCTTCGTTTGATGCGTAAATCGATTCTAGGTTCCACGTTTCTGTAACGTCAACATCTTGACGTGTTAATACTTCTGCCATTAACCTCACTCCTTTAATTCAGTTATACCTGTTTTCTATTCGACAAACAATTGAAGTGCTCCTGCTAAAACAGCCTATCCACCTCTTCAATCCGCTCCATCCATTCTATGATGAGTGAATCGATCACAGGTCTTTCAATCGAAAAATTCAATTGTTGCAAAAGATGATGGATTGCATGTTCTAGATCAATAGAAGTATAGCTTCCTTTTAGCCTTAAAAAGACTGCGATTTGAAACTCAAAAGGATGGACTGGAATAGATAACAAGTGGGTGATGGGAAGAAAGACAACATATGGTAGGTTCTGTAGATGAAAACCTGCCTGATAAAGTGGAAGTCTTAGAATGCGCGGAGGTAAAGAGGTATGAAAGGGTCGCTGACGATAGCGGTGAACGATTCCTTGCCATCGAGCCATTGAAAATTTCCGGGGAAATGAAGGTAGTTCAGTTGAAAGAAAGTCTGATAAAGAAAGTGATTGAACCGTACAATAGACATGATGTTTCGCAAAAGGAACTGGATGTCGGAACCTTCGAATTTGATTCTCAACAATCAAGTCCAAATAATCATTTTGTAAGAATGCTTGCCTCATCCACCCTTGCAATCGAATCGTGACACCTTGTGAAGGATGAAACCCAATCCAACGGACTGTTTGTTTTTGTTTCGCATCAAGTTTTGCTCGTCTAATCCATTCATCAGCAGACATCGGCGAGCGCTGAATTTCAATTCCAAGTTGCTTTTCTGGGAGCCAAAGATCGAAGCGACGTTGTCCCTTTGTCCATTCAGTTTCAACTTGAATGCCTGCGGTCATTAAGGAGTCTGCAATCCGCTGTTTCCAAGATAAATGCAATCCACTTTCTCCTGAACAAGCTGAGATATGTGCAAAATGCGGTCGCCGTCCTTGCCTGACGCGCAACGGCTTCAGGCAATATGGACAACGTAAGGACATAGCTTTCAAATCACGAATCGAAAATCTGTGAATCATGATACGTTTACCGGAGTCATCAATGGCTTCGAACATCAGCATCGTTCCCCTTTTTACTAAAGTAAAGGTGAGAATAAGCGCGAAATCGATTCAATTAAACGACGACGTAATGGACGACGGTGGAACAAATCAGCATCAACTTCTGATGAATGGCTAAAATCTTCATAAAAATCACGTGTTAATTCATGAACAGAGTTTGTTCCGTACAAAAAAGCGTTCACTTCGAAATTCAAATGAAAACTACGTAAATCCATGTTCGCTGTTCCAATCGTTGCAATGGCGTCGTCCACGACGATGACTTTAGAATGCATGAAGCCCTTATTATACTCATAGATTTTTACACCAGCTTGCAATAGATCATCAAAATAAGAGCGACTCGCATAAAATACGATTTTATGATCCGGAAAGCTCGGTAGTAAAATACGGACATCAATCCCTGCCATAGCAGCTGTCTTCAGTGCTGTCATGAGGTCTTCGTCGGGTATGAGATACGGTGAAGCGATATAGACAGATTCGCGCGCTTCCGTGATAAGTCCAAAGTAAAGCGACTTCATTGCCTCATGCGGTTCATCAGGTCCACTCGCAATGATCTGTACACCTCCCGTTGCTTCTTCGACATTCTCAAGCGGCTCCATATAAAACGGTGTGAAGAGTCTTTGCCCTGTCATGTAATACCAATCCTGGAGAAAAATCAGTTGGAGTTCAGAGACCGCTTCTCCCCGTACAAGAAGATGCGTATCACGCCAAAATCCAAAGTGTTGATTGCGACCGATATATTCATCCCCAATGTTAATTCCACCTGTAAAAGCAACTGTCCCATCGATAACGACGATCTTCCGATGGTTCCGGTAGTTCGATTTACTCGAAATGAATGGTAACACGACTGGGAAAAATGCTCGGACCTCTACACCAGCTGCTTGCATCTTCTTGAAATAATGCTTATCTGTCGAAAAACAACCGACGGCATCATAAAGAAAACGAACCTCAACTCCTTGCTCGGCCTTTTCAATCAATGCTTCCTGTAACTGAAGCGCGAGTTGATCATCTCGTACGATGTAGTATTCCAAATGAATATGATGTTGCGCTTGGCGGATCTCTTCTAAAAGAATTGGAAACTTCTCCTGACCATTCGTCAAGATTCTTGTATGTGTATTATACGAAATCGGAAGTCGACTGATTGAATCGATAAGTGTAACAACTTTCCTGTAACGTTCTTCTTGGAACACTGATTGGTGTACCTCTGTCTTAAACTGGGTACGATATTTAATGTAAGACTCTTCATCAAGCATCGCCTTCAATCGAAACATTCGTTTTCGACGGTAGTTCTGACCAAATGTAAAATACACGAACATACCAACGACAGGCAATGCCATCATGACAAGTGCCCAGACGAGCGTTCGTTCCGGGTTTCGATTTTCAAGTAAGATGATGACGAACACGCTCATGACGACCAAAATGATGACGATGGACAGCCAACCTACCATATAAACACTCCAATAGTAGGATAAAAAGGCAATCAAGCCGATGGTCAAGATGAGGGTCATGAGAAGTTGTACACGTCGTAGCATGAATCCCCCTCCTTTTTTGTATGTAGTACAAATCGTATTTAAACTGATGACAGAAAGGAAGCGTTTAAATGGGTACGTATATCATTACTGGTGCAACAAGTGGGATTGGTGAGGCAACTTCCCTTCAGCTCATTCGGGAGGGACACACCGTCCTTGCAATTGGTCGTAATAAAGAAAAAGGATCCTCGCTTGAATCAAGCGGAGAAGGACGTTTATATTTCTTCCCTATCGACTTAGCCGATTCCTCTGCCATCGACGCGTTCTTTGAAGAAACACAAGAAGATTTCCCAGAAATCGATGGGATTTTCAACAATGCTGGTACCTTTGGAAAACCCGTTGCACCCGAACGCGTTTCCGATCAGCAAAAAGAAGTATTCCAAGTCAATTATCATGCACCTGAACGAATCATTCAGCTAGCGACGAAACGCTTCTCAAAAGGTGCTTCCATCGTCAACAATAGTGCCATCGTAGGTCACGTTAAGTTCCCAGCAATGCTATTACCTTATGCGTCGTCTAAGAGCGCGCTACTGACGCTCACGAAGACATATGCAGCCCGATTCCATGGTAAGTATCGATTTAATGCCATTTGTCCAGGACCGGTCGATACAGCGCTGAGTCATGCGTTATATGGCGGGAAAGATAAATTTGATCTGGCAATGAAACACCACCTTCGTGGTGAGCCTGCGCAACCTTCTGAAATCGCAGAAGTTGTCTGCTTCTTGCTATCTAGTAAAGGGAGTTATATTAACGGGCAAGCGCTTATTGTAGATGGTGGCTATACCCTCACTTAATATCAGAACAAAAGGAGGTATCACAAGATGTGATCCTCCTTTTACTCGCACTTTTTCTGACTTCAGTTCGGAAAATGCTTCCGAATGAATGGAAAGACATCCGAAGCAATGATCTGTTTCCCGTATTCAGCTACAGGATGTATTGTTTGTTCGCTGAACTGGAGATACTCTGCGATTAAACTCATGACGTTTTCTTGTGCTTCTACGTTCACATCATCCTCGAAATGAACATGCAGTAAATAGAGTCCATCTTTTTGATAAAGCGCTGTTTCAAGTTCTGCAAATACAGGAGCATTCGCATACTGACTGAGCGCGATGATATGTTCGAAATCGCGAGTTTCAAATAAAACATCTTGGCTTAACTCTGTATCTTTATCTTCTGTCTCAGACATCGCTGATCGTAAAAGTGAATCGAGTTCGTCTTCATCGACTTGCTCACCATCAACTGCATTTTTCGCGATCGTTACAGTGACTTCAAGACCTTTTTCAAAAGCTTGCACTTGTATCCATAGTGGACCTTCGAAGGAGATGGACTCTTTTTCATTCGCTTCGTCCATCATCTGCCAGAATAACTGTTCTCCCCGTTCCCGGTTATACCAAATCTCATCTCGGGCAAAACCACGGCGTTCGATGTCGGTGTACGTGATGAAGAACTTGACCGTATTGTCATTGACGCGTTCGATTTTCAAACTGTCCACTCCTTTCTTCTCGTTCCTTATCTAGAATACGAACGAGGACATGACTTGGATTCATACTTTTGAATCCCAAGGATATATTTCTATTCCTTTGTTATCTTTATTTTAACCTTTTTTATCGGTAACAAAAAGCACACTGCTCACGAAGCAGCGTGCTTTTTAAAATTACTCGTTTACAAGACGCTGTGCTTCCAAAAGTTGGAACGTACGCACCTTGCGTGGTAAGAATCGGCGGATTTCATCCTCGTTATATCCAACTTGAAGACGCTTCTCATCAATCAAAATCGGACGACGTAATAATCCTGGGTATTCTTGAATCAAATCGTATAGGTGCTGCAACGATAAGTTTTCAACTGAAACATCGAGTTTCGAGAAGACTTTTGAACGTGTTGAGATGATCTCATCTGTTCCGTCTTCCGTCATACGAAGAATCTGTTTGATTTCATCGAGCGATAAAGGTTCTGAAAAAATATTACGTTCAACGAACGGGATTTCATGTTCTTCAAGCCACGCGCGTGCTTTCCGACAAGAAGTACAACTTGGTGAAGTATAGAGTGTTACCATTGAAAAACATCCTCCCCCTGATTTAACATCATTCAATACCTATGTGAATAAGCAAATATTGATGATGGTTCTATTACTTGACAGTTTACATCTAATAAAGCAGAAAACCTAGCTTTTTTATAAAGATGAAAGAACTTTTCGTAAAAAAGCTTGTTAAAGCCACCACGTGGCTTTAACAAGCTGGCGTGTGATCAAATGGCTGAGAAATCGTCTCTTTTGCTTTAGGAAGTTTCATTTCTTTCAGTTTTTTCTCTAAAATATCCCGCAAAAGGCGCTTCTTCAGCTTTTTCTTCTTATCACGTTCTTTCATATTCCGACACCCCAATCGGCCCGAAACAGAACTAACAACCATACGAAAGCGAATAAATCATCTTCTACATTAGTAAGTATACCACGTATCTTAAAATTCTATTCCTACTTTAAGCAATTAAATATGTGAGATTGTCGATTGGAGGATGAATAACAGTTGCAATTTCTTTCAATTTTCTGTAGAGTGTATAGAAATACCTACTTTCAGAAAGGAGCTTTTCATTCATGGCATTAACACTCGTCACTATTCTTGATCATCCGATCGCTCAAAAATATTTATCCCGTTCTGGCTTAAATCATGCGATTTCAGTAGCAGAACGCGCACTGACTCTCGCTACGAAACGAGGCTTAGATGCCGATACTGCTACTAAAGCGGCACTCTTGCATGATATTGGTCATTACGAATGGTATACCGATGGCACTTGGAATTATGATTTATATCGCCAAAATGATATTCACGCCATCAAAGGGGCTGAACGTGCTCACAAATTATTAATTCGCCTTGGTGAAGAACCAGCACGTGCAAAGGAAATCGCACTTGCCGTACTTCTGCATACAGATTCTTATCTTCCACCAGGTGCAATCAATCGGACGCCTCTTCAACAACTTGTTCATGATGCGGATACGTTAGAAGAACAACCAGGTGGGCTACATCACTATGAAAAAATCGACTTCGAAGAAGCCGTTCGTCGCCTTGACGCAATTGATTCAGTCGTTCATCGCTTCGCTCATCTACCACGAATTGCATCAGAAAATTAAAAGGCATTTCCACGCTGATCGTGGAAATGCCTTTTGCTTTAATGATTATACGAGTTGTGCTTGGTATGCTTCAAGTTCTGCATCCGTCATCGAAACAAAGTGACCTGGCTCGATTTCGCGAAGTGGTGGGATACTCGAATCTTCATCCGATTTCCCAACCGGTCCACTCGTCGGACGATCAAAGATGATCCGTTTACGTGTCCGCTCGTGCTCTGGATCCGGAAGCGGAATCGCAGATAAGAGTGATTTCGTATACGCATGAACTGGATTCTCATATAGACGATCCGCATCACACAATTCAACGAGGTGACCTTGATACATAACACCGATCCGGTCTGAGATATACTTGACCATCGATAAATCATGGGCGATGAACAAGTATGTCAAACTACGATCACGTTGCAGTTTCTTCATCAAGTTGACGACCTGAGCTTGAATCGATACGTCGAGTGCTGAAATCGGCTCATCTGCAATGATGAAGTCAGGCTCTACAGCAAGTGCACGTGCGATACCGATCCGTTGACGCTGACCACCTGAGAATTCGTGTGGGTAACGACTCGCGTGTTCTTTCGTCAAACCAACCGTCTCAAGCAAATCATACACACGGTTATTACGCTCCTCTTTCGATTTTGCTAAACCATGGATATCGATTCCTTCAGCAATGATATCGCCGACTGTCATCCGTGGATTTAAAGAAGCATACGGATCTTGGAAGATCATTTGCATTGCACGGTTGAATTTCAGCTTATCTTTACGTGATTTTTTACCGTGAACATTTTCACCTTTGAAGTTAACTTCGCCATCTGTCGCATCATACAAACCGATGATCGAACGACCAGTCGTCGACTTACCACAGCCTGACTCTCCAACGAGACCAAGTACTTCGCCTTCGTAGATATCAAATGAAAGTCCGTCAACCGCTTTGACGACGCGTCCACGTCCAATATTGAAATGTTGCTTCAAGTTTTTTACTTCAAGTAGTTTCTTACGGTTTTCCATTATTTCAGACCGCCTTTCAGAAGCGATTTTGAGAACACGCTGTCCGGACGGTATTTTAACGCCAAGTCACGGATTGCAGCGGGTGGTTCGACGTATGGTGCTTGTGGATGAAGCAACCACGTCGCCGCTTCGTGTGTATCTGAGATTTTGAAGAAAGGTGGTTCCTTCTCGAAATCAATTTTCATCGCGTATTTGTTACGCGGTGCAAATGCATCACCGACCGGTGGGTGCATCAGGTTCGGTGGAGTTCCCGGAATCGCCGGAAGATCTTGCGAACGATCATCAGATGGACGCGGCATCGAACCAAGTAGTCCCCAAGTATATGGATGACGTGGCTCATAGAAGATCTCATCGACCGTACCCTTCTCAATCAATTTACCAGCATACATGACGGCTACACGGTCAGCCATGTTCGCTACGACACCTAAGTCATGCGTAATGAAAATGATTGCTGTACCCGTTTTTTGCTGAATGTCTTTCAATAGTTCAAGAATTTGAGCTTGAATCGTAACGTCGAGTGCTGTCGTCGGTTCATCGGCAATCAATACTTTTGGATTACATGCAAGTGCAATCGCAATGACGATCCGTTGACGCATACCGCCCGATAATTGGTGTGGGTATTGTTTTAGACGTGCTTCTGGATTTGGAATCCCTACGAGCGTCAGAAGTTCGAGTGTACGTTTTTTTGCTGCGTCGCCTGTCAAGCCTTGGTGACGTTTTAAACCTTCAGCGATCTGTTTATAGATAGTCATAGTCGGGTTAAGTGATGTCATTGGATCCTGGAAGATCATTGCGATATCACGACCGCGGACTTTTTGCATTTCTTTATCGGAAAGCTTAACCAAGTCGCGACCTTCGAATAAGATCTCACCTTGTGTAATCTCACCTGGCGGGTTTGGAATCAAACGCATGATTGCTTTTGAAGTAACCGATTTACCAGAGCCAGACTCACCAACGATTGCGAGTGTCTCGCCTTTTTTTAAATCAAACGATACACCGCGGACGGCTTGAACCGTCCCGGCATACGTATGGAAAGCGACATTCAGGTCGCGAACAGATAAAATAGTTTCCATTGTGAATGAGCTCCTCTCTAGTTTCCGTTAGCGTCGTAAACGTGGGTCGAACGCATCACGCAGTCCATCTGCCAACATATTGAAGCTGACCATGAGGAGTACGATGACCGTCGATGGGACAACGAGCAAGTACGGGAACGTTTTTAATTCTTTGTACCCTTCGTTGATCAATGTACCGAGTGACGGTTGTGGTGGTGCAAGTCCTAAACCGATGAAGCTCAAGAAGGCTTCGAAGAAGATCGCACTTGGAATCGTGAACATGAGTGAGATGATGATCGTTCCCAAGGTATTTGGAATCAAATGTTTGAAGATTAATCGTGCGCTAGAAGCACCAAGTGTCCGTGCAGCAAGAACGAATTCTTGGTTCTTTAGTTTCAGGATTTGACCACGTACAAGTCGGCTCATCCCGATCCAGCCGGTAATCGTCATCGCAAGGATGATCGTCGTGATCCCTGGTTCAAGAATCAAGATGAACAAGATGATCAAAATCAAGTTTGGTACACCTGTTAAAATTTCAGCAATACGTTGCATGATGTTATCGACTCGTCCACCATAATAAGCAGAAATTCCGCCATACGTGACACCAACGAGAACGTCAATGAGCGCTGCCATTAAACCGATGAATAAGGAAATCTTCGTTCCTTCCCAGACACGTGACCAAAGATCACGACCAAGGTGATCTGTTCCGAACCAGAAGTTCTCTGTCACCTGTTTTTGTTTGTAAAAATCAATCGGTGTATCACCAAGTGTTGCCATACCGTCAAAACCAGCCCATTCTAAGCCTGTGACTTTAGGTGGAAGTTTAGCTTGTGTGATTGTTTGGGTATAAGGGTCATTACCAGACAACGTAGGTCCAACCAATGACATGATTGCGATGATGATGATGACAGCAAGAGAAAGAATTGCCGCTTTGTTCTTACGCAGACGCATCCAAGCATCTTGCCAGAAGTTTAAGCTTTTACCGGCAAGGCGTTCCCCTGCCTGTTCATTGAACTCAACGTGTTGGAACAGCGATGAATCAAACTGTTCTGCTTTTGCATTTGAATTTTGTTCAGCCATTATTTGTTACCCCCCAAACGGATCCGTGGATCAACAACACCGTACAGCAAATCGACGATCAAAATCATGAGAATGAAGACTGCCGAGAAGAACAACGTCGTACCCATGATGACTGTGTAGTCATTTTGTGTGATTGATGATACGAATAGTTCACCAAGACCAGGTACAGAGAAAATTCGCTCGATGACGAGTGTTCCTGTAATCAAGGCAGCTGTCATTGGTCCAAGAATCGTGATTGCCGGAATCAAGGCGTTCCGAACCATGTGTTTCCAAGTAATCGACTGACCATCTAGGCCTTTTGCTTTAGCTAACGTGACATAATCCTGGTTCGTAACTTCCAGCATCTCTGTCCGGACGAATCGAGCAATCGAGGCCGTGACCCCAAGTGATAACGATATGGTCGGCAAGATGGTATGCGCCGGGCTTTCCCAGAACGCGACTGGCAAAACGCCCCATTTCACGCCAACATAGTATTGAAGGAGTGAGGCGAATACGAAGGACGGTACCGAGATTCCGATAACCGATACGAACATCGCACCGTAATCGATCACTGTGTTGTGGCGAAGTGCCGCGACAACACCTAAGACAAGTCCTAAAAGTACTCCGAGTACTAATGCTTGAACTCCCAATTGAGCCGATGGTCCAATTCGTTCAGAGATCAAATCCGTTACCGGACGGCTATCATATTTAAATGAAATACCGAGATCTCCTTGGAACAAGTTAACCATATACGCTGCGTAGCGTTGTGGTAGTGGATCATTCAAGTTGTACTTATCCCGAAGGATATTCAACTGTTCAGGAGATAGTTTCTCCTGGTTTTGGAACGGTGAACCTGGTAGCAGATCCATCAGGAAGAAAGTGAACGAAGCGATGAGTAAAAACGTCAGTACGCCGTAAACCAGGCGTTGAGCTAAATAACGGCCCATAAGATGGCACCCCCTATAAAGATTTTCTGTTTTTTTCGAAACATCAATAGAATCAGTATGACCCACAATTGTCGGAACATTCAAGAATTTTGTCATAAAAATTTAAAAATTCTTTTTTTATTGTGCATTGATTCGATGTTCGCATGGATGTTTTTCTAATTTCATCCAATAGTCAGAATTTTTCGTTTGATTCCATTATACTTTGCTAACAAAGTAATTAGAACTACTTTTTTACGAAACTTTCACATTTTCGCTAAAAATGAGTTTCCATTCATAAAAAGTAGTATAAAACAGGAGCGTACCCGAACTGATCAGGGGACGCTCCCATTCTCGATTACTTAATATCAACGTATTTGTATTGGAAATCTGCTCCGAACAATTGACGATTGAAATCTTTAACCGTCGGACGGCTCAAGTATGCAGATCCAGCTTGATAGATTGGCGCGATGGCTTGATCTTTTTCGATCAATTGCGCTTCTGCTTGTTTGAAGAGATCGAGACGTTTTGTTAGGTCTGACTCTTCATTTGCTGCGTTCAACAATTTATCATAAGCTGCTGACTTATACTTGACGTCGTTTTGGCTGTTCGTTGATTCGAAGATTGACAGGTTAGACATTGGATCCTGATAATCTGGACCCCAAAGTGAGTAAGAAATCTGGTAGTCGCCTTTTGATTCAAGATCGAGTTTATTCTTGAATGGCTGTTGCTTGATTGAAACAGTGACATTCGGAAGATTTTTCTCGATTTGACCTTTCATGTACTCACTTGTCTTCTTCGCATCTTCGTTGTCGAACGAAAGAAGTTCAATCGTCGTCTTTTTATCGCCGTTTGCTTTTTTCCAAAGATCTGCTGCTTCTTTTGCATCACGATCGAACCAGTTGATGTCACTTGTGTAGTCTTTACCAGATGCATCCTTGACGAATTCTTTTGGAATGAAGCTAGTTGTTGGAATTGATCCGTTCGCTAGAAGCGTATCTGTGATTCCTTTTGGATCGATGGCACGAGCGATCGCTTTACGTGCATCGACATCCTTCATCGTTGCATCTTCGTTATTGAACTTCAGATAAGCGATTGAAGAACGGAGTGCTGTCTTGAATTCAGGCTTCGATTTGTAAGCTTCAACTTGCTCTGAAGTCAGACCAGCGTAATCGATATCATTTGAATCATAGAGGTTTACTACTGTTGAATTATCTTTAACGACACTGATTGTAACTTCGTCGAGTTTGACAGCGTCTTTATCCCAGTAGTTATCGTTTTTCTTCAGCACTCGTTTTGAATCCGTTTTCCAAGATTCCCAAACGAAAGGACCGTTATAAAGCAATTTATCTGGTTTAAGCGAGAAGTCTTTTTCATTCTTTTTGTAGAAGTCTTCACTGATCGGCGTGTACGTACCGAATGACGTCAATGAGAGGAAATACGGCGCCGGACGCTCGAGTTTTACTTCTAATGTTTTGTCGTCAAGTGCTTTAACACCGAGTTCGTCGACAGCTTTTTTGCCTTGCGTTACATCAGAGCCGTTTTTTAACGTGTCAAAGATGTACGAGTAACTAGAAGCTGTTTTCGGATCAGCAGCACGTTTCCAAGCGAATTCGAAATCTTGTGCTTTGACTGGTGAACCGTCTGACCATTTTGAATCACGAAGTGTAAACGTATACGTCAAATTGTCACTTGAGATATCTGTTTTTTCTGCAAGTGCCGGAATCGCTTTGCCGTCTTTATCGAGACGGTAAAGACCTTCCATCGTGTTTCCGATCATGTTGAAAGCGACAGAATCCGTAGCTTTCGCCGGATCAACTGTCGTGATGTCCGAAGTGTCCGTTAAACGTAGATTTTTCTTTCCATCTGTTGAACCTGAATCACTGTCTCCGCCACCTGTCGAACATCCAGCAAGCACTGCGCTTCCTGCAAGCATGACTGATAAAGCAAGACCGACTGTTTTTTTCTTCATCGGTAAGTCATCTCCTTTTCAATTTCCAAGTTGCCATAATGCCTATGACATCAATAACGTCCCGTCGAAACTGCAATGCATTCCCCAAAATCCATTGACCTAGTTTCAAAAACTTAAACGAAGTGATAAATTGATTTTATGTGAGAATAGCATTAACGTCAAGTAAATAGTCACACTATTTGCTATTTTGCATCATTCGTTTGTTACCGATTCGTAACAGGATAAAAAGTTTCGTATACTAAGATTATCAATGCATTAAAGGGGGATATTCATGCGATCGACCTATTTCCGACCGGTCATCATTGCGGTCATTCTTGTGTTAATTTATACGATTTGGGCGACTATCATCGATTCGACGCACGGTATTTTATACCATTTATCCGGCGGATTGTTCATTGGAGGCTTTTTGCTTATGGCAATCGGATTCTTTTCTAACATGTCGGCTAACGGTTTCTTTCGTGGAATGACAGCTGGATTTAAGAAACAACGGGAAGCGAAGCTTCGAGAAATCGATGGCGATTACTATGAAGATGATGACGAAGAAGAAGAAGTCCTTCGTAAAAAACAGAATCGTGCTTCTGCCCGAACGAAACCCTACGTTTCTAGCGGTATTATCTTCGTCATCGTCTCACTGATCATCTCTTACTTTTAATTGAAATCACCGTGACGTGCCTTCTATCGTATGGTAAACTCAAATTAATTAAACAAGAAAACATGATGACAAAGAGTAGTAACTTAGGTACATCCCTTTCAGAGAGTCCATGGTGCTGGAAATGGACAGGTGATGCCTATGTGAATGGACTTTCGAGTGGCTGATTCGAATCAAGTAGAGTCAGATGGGTTTGCCCATTACAGCAAATTGAGCGGCTATATAAATAGCAACTTGGGTGGCAACGCGATGAATCGTCCCTTGATTTTCAAGGGGCGTTTTTTATTTTGATTTTATTATTTGGAGGGATTTCATTATGAAAACGATTTTCTCGGGTATCAAACCAACGGGAACAGTAACACTCGGAAACTACTTAGGTGCGATGAAACACTTCGTTAACTTACAAGACGGTCATGATGCGTATTATTGTGTTGTCGACTTACACTCGATCACGGTTGATATCGATCGTGTAGAACTGATGAACAATACACGTGCACTCGCAGCTCTATACATCGCAAGTGGACTGAATCCAGAAAAATCAACGATCTTCGTTCAATCGGAAGTCAAAGCACATGCGCAACTCGGCTGGATGTTAACATGTCTTTCCGGGATGGGTGAGCTCGAGCGTATGACACAGTATAAAGATAAATCTCAAGGAAAAGACCGGATTGGAGCAGGATTGTTTGTTTACCCAACACTCATGGCAGCCGATATCTTACTTTATGATGCGGAACTCGTTCCTGTCGGCGATGATCAAAAACAACACATTGAATTAACGCGCGACCTAGCTCAGCGTTTCAATAGTCGCTATTACGAGACGTTCACATTACCAGAACCAATCATCGCTGAATCTGGCGCTCGGATCATGAGTTTGACGACCCCAGATAAGAAAATGTCAAAATCTGATCAAAATCCAAAAGGCTTCATCTCGATGCTTGATGCACCAGATGTCATTCGTAAAAAAGTGAAATCAGCTGTCACGGATTCTGAAGGTATCGTAAAATTCGACCGCGAAAATAAACCAGGTGTGTCGAATTTACTCGAAATTTACTCTTTACTCGCTGGTATCTCGATTCCAGATCTCGAAGCAAAATACGAAGGTTCGAACTACGGAACATTTAAAGCTGATGTCGCAGAAGCTATCATTTCGGAACTCGAACCGATTCAACAGCGCTACTATGAATTGATTGATTCAGAAGAACTCGATCAGATTCTTGATGCTGGACGAGATCGTGCTGAAGCAGTCGCTGCAAAAAAACTCGCGAAGATCGAGAAAGCCATGGGCTTACAACGGAAGCGTGCTAAAGTAAAAAAATAAGTTCTACGTAAAAAGATCGGAACGCTCCGGTCTTTTTTTATATTTCTACACAAAAAAACTGCTTCCGAATTAAATCGGAAGCAGTTCTTATTTTGCTTATTTTCCTTCGATCGAAGCCCATTTGTACGAGAAGTCAGCGCCGAAGTTATGCTCGACGACTCCTTTGACATATGGTTTAACGAGGAATGCACGTCCACGCTGATAAACAGGTGAGATCGCTGCAGAATCAAGAAGGATTTTCTCAGCTTCTTGCAATTCAGACCAACGTTTCGCTGCATCTGTTTGAGTTTGTGCATCTTTGATGAGTTTATCATACTCTTCATTTGACCACTTACCACGGTTGTATGGTCCGTCAGTAACGAAGAGATCGAGGAATGTCATTGGATCTTGGTAGTCAGGACCCCAGCCCGCGAGTGAGAATTGGAAATCTCCTTTATTCTCAAGGTCAAGTTTGTTTTTGAACGGTTGTTGTTTGATCGTAACCTTCATACCTGGAAGGTTTTTCTCAAGTTCACCTTTCAAGAACTCACCGATTTTCTTAGAGTCATCGCTATCGTAGTTCAAGAGTTCAAGATCAACCGATTTTTGACCGATTTCCTTAAGTCCCTCTTCCCAAAGTTTTTTCGCTTCATCTGCATTGTATTCGTTGAATGCTGGATACTTGTCACGGAAGTCTTTACCGTCAGCATCTTTCGCGAAATCTTTTGGTACGAGATAGTTCGCTGGAAGCGATCCGTTTGCGAGGATGACGTCCGTGATTCCTTTTTTGTTGTAACCCATGTCGATTGCGCGACGGATTTTTTCGTTATCAAGCGCTTTTACCTTCGTGTTGAGGTAGAGGTAGAAGATCGTTGATTCACCTTTTGTTTTGAATTCTTCATTATCTTTGAACTGGGCAACGAACTCAGAAGTTAAACCTGTGCGATCGATATCGCCTTTTTCGTAAAGGTTAACACCAGTCGCGACTTCTTTAACAACCTTAACGTTGATTGTTTCAAGTTTAACAGCATCTTTATCCCAGTAGTTATCGTTTTTAACCATTTTCCAGCCTTGCTCACGAGTCCACTCTGTTAACTTGAATGGTCCATTGTAAAGCGACTTGTCTGCAGTCGAACCGAAGTCTTTTCCGATTTTCTTCGAAAGTTCTTCTGATTTCGGCATGAATGGTCCGAATCCAGTAAGTCCAAGGAAATAATCAGCAGGAGATTTTAATTTAACTTCAAACGTTTTGTCGTCAATCGCTTTGACACCGACAGCATCACGCTCGCCTTTTTTCGTGTTGTACTCTTCTGCACCTTCGATGTTGTAGAAGACATATGCATACTGTGAAGCGTTCTCTGGATTAAGAACTTCTTTCCATGCATATTCGAAATCTTTAGCCGTGATCGGTGTACCGTCAGACCATTTCGCATCACGTAGTTTGAACGTATACGTCTTTTTGTCTTCTGATACTTCGTGGCTTTCAGCGATACCTGGTGTTGGTTGTTGCTTGTCATCTAGACGGTAAAGACCTTCCATCGTGTTGTTCAACACGTTGAATGAAACCGAGTCTGTTGAAGTCGTCGGGTTCAGTGTAGGAATATCAGCTGACTCAATCAAGTTAAGTGTTTGATCACTAGATTTTTTGTCTGAACCTGTGTCGCCCGATTTGTCGCCTGAATCCGTTGTCGAACAAGCTGCGAGGAACGCACTTGATACGAGTGCTACTGATGTAGCTAAAGCAAAGCTTTTCTTCTTCATGTTACGATGACCCCCCTAGGTTTCTAAAAAATGATACTATCAGGTTTTTGACCGAAAAAAAAAGAATTACTATATTCGAATCAAACCCTTCGTTACAAATAGTTTACAATGTTCTGATAATTTTGCAAACCTTTTATCCGATTTTTCTAAATATTTTTTCAAAAAAGACTGGGACCACATGAAAAAATGGTCCCAGCTAAGTGATTATTTTAGAATTTTCATTGCTCGAAGTAGGTATTCCGGTCCATAAATCGGTACTTCAATTCCTTGAATCGTATCAGACACATATAATTTTTCAGTCGTCTGATACAAAGGAACGATGACCGCATCTTGTTTCGTTAATCGTCTTTCAGCTTGGTGGTATAGTGCTTGTTTTTTCTTCATGTCACGTGTCTGTCGTGCTTTTTCAATTATCTCATCATACGTGTTTGAACGATAATTCACGGAATTCAACGGATTATCTGAGACGAACTGGTTCAAATAGGCAAGTGGTCCTGGATAATCTGGCATCCATCCCGTTAACGTCATCGCATACTGCGCCGACTGTTCTTTCTCAATCTTCTCTTCAATCGCAACTGGTTTAAGAACGATATCAATATCGGGTAATTGTCGCTCAAGATACGTCTCGAGTTGTTGTCCAATCCGCTTCGCCTGTGGGTCCTCGAAGTTGAGCATCTCAATTCGTTGTTTCTTCTGTTCCTTGATTTTTTCTTGTTTTACTTGTATCGGTTCTGTCATCAATACGTTCCGATCTGTGACAACGAATCGATTCGTCGGAATGCCTGCATACCCTAAGGGAAGTTGAACGGACTCTTTTTCTATTAACGCTTGCGCAATCCGTTTTCGGAGTGTCGCTTCACGGAATGCTTCATTTTTTTGATTGAATGCGATGTAAAAGACACCGCTCCGTTTTTTTTGATAGGTTGGTCGAGAGACTTGATTTTCTTGTGTCTCAACACTTTCTTGTAACGGAAGGATTGCGGCCTTGCTCTCCTCATATGAACTCCATTGCGTCTGATGATCAGAGATGATGCGGCTTTTAACTTCCCCTACTGTGACAACATTTTGTTGATGATACTGATTGTTTTTCTTGAGTGTATATCCGCTTTTAGACATCCGCTCTAATGTAAACGCACCATTACCAGTGAGGTCTTGCCACTTCTTCGATTTCGGTTGCGGATAAAAAACGGACATCGCCAGTAATTCCTTTAGATTTGAAACCGGCTGATTCAACTTGATGATGAGTCGATCGCGTCCTTTCGCCTTTACACCGAGACGCTCTGGTTTCATTTTTCCATCATTGACCGCACGTCCATTTTCAAACACTTCAAATAAAAAACCATATGGCGAATTCGTTTTATTGGCTGCGACACGTCGGAAACTATCGACAAAGTCTTGCGCTGTGATTGGCTGACCCAGCGCATTTTTTGTTTGTTTGAGTTGAATCGTATACGTCAAACGGTCTTTTGAAACCGACATATCCTGTGCTAATCCTCTACGGACGGATGTCCCAGAAGTAAATACATACAATCCTTCATACAGTTGTGCTAACAGCGTTTGAGAACGGCTATCCGTCGCTAACGCAATATCGGATGTCTTCGGAAGTGATGATTCAATCAATTCAACCTTCACTGCCTCTGTTTTCTGATCTGTTTTAGCTTTTTGAGACGATGATAGACGGTATATGAGCGTACCACTGAGCCCAATCAATAAAAATATGATTAGTATCATGATTGATGTTTTTCTTGTGATGTTAGTCATAAACGACTCCTTTCTACGTTAAACACGCATTTCTCTATTGAATCAGAAAACCAGAAAAAAAGCGACCCCTCGAATTGGCAAGGGAGTCGCTTAATCTTACGCTTCGTAACGTTTGAAGACGAGTGATGCGTTGTGTCCACCGAATCCGAGCGAGTTGCTCAGTGCATAATTCATTTCGACGTTACGTGCACCTTCCGTCACGTAGTCGAGATCACAACCTTCACTCGGCTGTTTGAGATGAATCGTTGGGTGAACCGTTTGTTCTTGTAACGATTTGATTGTTGCAATCGCCTCGACACCACCTGCACCACCAAGCAAGTGCCCAATCATCGATTTCGTCGAGTTGACGACGAGTTGTTTCGCCTGTTCACCGAAGACACTGTGAATCGCTTTCGTTTCAAGGATGTCGTTCATCGGTGTACTTGTTCCGTGCGCATTGATGTATCCGACTGCTTCCGGTGCGATACCGGCATCTTGGATCGCCATTGCCATCGCACGCGCTCCACCGTCACCATCTGGATCTGGAGCCGTAATATGGTACGCATCCGCTGTTAATCCATATCCACTGACTTCCGCATAGATTTTCGCACCACGTGCTACTGCATGTTCATATTCCTCAAGAATCAGGATACCTGCGCCTTCTCCCATGACGAACCCGTCACGTCCTTCATCAAACGGGCGACTTGCTGTCTCAGGATCATGATTCGTCGACATCGCTTTGTTAGCACAAAAACCAGCGAACGATAAGTTTGTGATTGGTGCTTCCGCTCCACCAGCGATCATGACATCTGCATCACCACGCTCGATAACACGAAGTGCCTCTCCGATCGCATTCGTTCCTGACGCACACGCTGTAACAGAACAGTTATTCGGTCCCTTAGCTCCGGTATAGATCGATACCTGACCGCTTGCCATATTCGGGATCATCATCGGAATGAAGAACGGACTAACACGACGGTGTCCACGCTCAAAATAAATTTTTGCTTGTTTCTCGATCGTCTCAACGCCACCGATTCCCGATCCAATCCAGACACCTGCACGTTCTGCAATCGACTTGATGTCGATTCCAGCATCTTGGACAGCTTCCATACTTGCGACTAGTGAGTAATGAACGAATCGGTCCATCTTACGTGCTTCTTTTGCCTCGATGAATTCTGTGACATCAAAGTTTTGCAATTCTCCTGTAACCTTCGTCGGGTACTCATCGATATCGAGACGTTCCATCGGACGAATTCCGTTCGTTCCTTCTTTCAGTGCTTCCCAAAATGTATTAGCATCATTCCCGATTGGTGTCAGTGCTCCGATTCCTGTGACTACAACGCGTTTTCTCATCATCTTATGTGTTCTCTCCTTTAGTCCAAGTAATGTATGCTGCTCCCCATGTCAATCCGGCACCAAATCCTGCAAGTACGAGCTTCGTACCTGGTGTCAAGCGCCCTTGCTGACGTGCTTCTTCAAGTGCGAGTGGGATCGAAGCAGCGGATGTATTCGCATGCTCATCGATTGTGACGATGACTTTCTCTTGCGGTATATGCAGCCGTTCGCACGCTGCATCGATAATGCGTAGGTTCGCCTGATGCGGAATTAAGATATCAACATCTTCAAGCGTACTATCTGCTTTTTGAATGACTTTCTCAACGATTTCCGGTAATTTACGAACAGCGAACTTAAAGACTTCACGACCGTTCATCTCGATCGGTCCATCGATATCTTTAAACAATAGATGCGCTCCGCGTCCATCTGTTCCGAGTTCAAAGGCATTTAATCCAGCCTGTTCGGTTGGTCCGATGACGACCGCTCCTGCACCGTCCCCGAATAAAATTGCTGTGGACCGGTCTGACCAGTCGACGATGCTCGACATTTTTTCAGCACCGATGACAAGGGCGTGTTTGCCTTCAACTGTCGTTAACATGCTAGCAGCTGTTTGTAGAGCAAAGATGAACCCACTACATGCTGCACTGATATCGAATGCTGTCGCTCCTCGTGCCCCAAGACGCTCTTGAACGATACAGGCTGTAGAAGGAAAGGCACGTCCTGTCGCCGTTCCGACGACGATCAACCCGATATCCTCTACTGTCAATCCAGCATCATCAAGTGCTTTTTGTGCAGCTTCCGTCGCTAAGTCTGTTACATCGACATCATCGGCTGCGATTCGTCGTGCACCAATCCCTGTCCGTGTCCGAATCCATTCATCACTCGTATCGAGCGTCGTTGCTAATTCATCATTCGTCACGCGACGTGACGGCAAAGACGTTCCTAATCCTACAATCCCGATCTTCATAAGGCATCCCCTTTTGTTATTAGTATCTGGTACTAATATAAAGCGTTAATTTGCTTTTGTCAAAGAAAAAAGGAAGGACATGGTTTCCCCGTCCTTCCTCTCACCTTACTCTGCTAATGTCCGAACGACTTCCATGACCATTTTAGCGGAATTAATTGACGCAATCTCGAGGAATTCATCAAACGAGAGTGACGCTTCTTCATTTGCGCTATCTGAAATCGAGCGTGTTACAACGAATGGTACACCAAATTGGTGACAGACTTGTGCAATTGGTGCTGCTTCCATCTCAACGGCTGCGACTTCAGGGAAGTGCGCCTTGATTTGAGCAGAACGCTCTGAATCATGGATGAATGAATCACCTGTTGCAATCAATCCATGAACGACACGAATCGCATCCATGCGCTCGATGACAGCTTCTGCTGTTGCAACGAGTTTCGGATCGGCTTGGTAGGCTGCTGGCATTCCAGGTACCTGACCATATTCGTATCCAAACGCTGTCACGTCGACGTCGTGGTGACGCACTTCCGTTGAGACGACAACATCACCGACTGTTAACCCTTCTTTAAATCCGCCAGCTGATCCCGTATTGATGACAGCACTTGGCTTATAGTGATCAAGTAAGAGTGTCGTACCGATTGCAGCATTTACTTTACCGATTCCTGACTTCAAGATGACGACGGGAACACTATTTAAAAGACCTTCATAAAAATGATAGTTAGCGATGACTGTATCTTTACGTTCCGACAATTCGTTACGCAATAAATTGACTTCTTCTTCCATTGCGCCGATGATTGCGATTGGCATATTTCATTCCTCCATCAAACAGAAAGCCGGATTGCTCCGGCTCCGTCTTCTTTATTTAATCGATGTAATTTTGACTGCGTATTCGCCGCCTGGTGCTGGAACAGAGACTTGATCTCCGACTTGATGACCCATCAAGCTCTTCGCAATTGGTGATTCGTTCGAGATTTTTCCTGTAAACGGATCTGCTTCCGCACTCCCGACGATCGTGTACGTATCTTCTTCATTGTCTTCGACACTTAAGAAAGTGACTGTCGTTCCGATACCAACGACAGAGATATCTTTCTCTTCTTCCGAGATGATCGCAACGTTACGAAGCATCTCTTCGAGTTGCGCAATTCGACCTTCGACCATTGCTTGTTCTTCTTTTGCTGAATCATATTCTGCGTTCTCTGAAAGGTCACCGAACGAACGGGCGATTTTGATGTTCTCGACGACTTCTTTCCGGCGGACTGACTTCAATTCATTCAATTCATTTTCAATGTTCGCTTTACCTTCAAGCGTCATGTAGTATTGCTTTTCTGCCATTTTTGTCACGCTCCTTTTTATTCCACTAGTATAGTATATTCACATCTTTTTTGGAATCAATATCCTCTTTGATCAAGTGCTGAACGATAATCAAGAATCGCTCGGATCTTCGTTACGAGTAAATCGATGGCGACATGATTCTCTCCACCTTCTGGCACGATGATATCCGCATAACGTTTTGTTGGTTCACAGAACTGCAGATGCATCGGACGAACAACGTTCGTATACTGCTCGACGACTGAATCAATCGAGCGTCCTCGTTCGTTGATATCACGTTGCATACGGCGAAGAATACGAACGTCAGCATCCGTATCGACGAACACCTTAATATCCATTAGTTCCCGTAACCGTTCGTCTTCAAGCGCTAAAATTCCTTCTACGATGATAACATCGCGGGGTTCAAGATGAATCGTCTCTTGTGCCCGTGTGTGGGCGACATAGTCATATACCGGTTTTTCAACGGCAATGTTTTCACGGAGCGACTGAATGTGCTCGATCAACAGACCATTATCAAAAGCGAACGGGTGATCATAGTTTGTCTGATACCGCTCCTCCATTGATAAATCACTTTGATCTTTATAGTACGCGTCTTGCTCAATCATGACGATTGATTCACTTGGGAACGCATCGACGAGTGAACGAGCCACCGTCGTTTTCCCTGAACCCGTTCCGCCCGCTACGCCTATTACTACCGGTTTTTGCATGTCATTCGTTCCTCCATCATTTCGACTTTTTCCGGCTGACGGATACACCATCACCTAGTGGAAAAATCGTCGTATCATATTGTTCTTGTTCCATCATCCAGACCGTGAATTCCTTGACGAGACGTACCAGTCGACGTCTTCTTCGATCAAACGTCTTCGGATCAGGCTCGAGGACATCTCCGTGTAAGAAGAGATTATCCGTATACAGCACGCCGCCCTCTGGAATGAGTCGACCGTACCCAGCAAAGAATTTCTTATATTGTCCTTTTGCGGCATCGATGAAGACTGCATCGAACTGCTCTTCAAGGGTTTCGGCTAATTCTACTGCATCACCAAAAATGATGTCAATCCGGTCTGCCACATCTGACCGGGCGATGAAGGTTTTTGCTTCTTCATATCGTTTAGCATTTCGTTCGATCGTCGTAATGCGCGCATCCGGTAACGCACGTGCCATCCGGATGGCACTGTACCCAATTGCTGTTCCGACTTCTAAAATGCGCTTCGGTTGTTGTAATCGCAGGAGCGATAACAAGACTTCGGAACCGGTCAGTTCGATGATTGGTATATGATGTTCTTCCGCGTAATGCTCCATCTCAATCAATAGAGCATCCCGAGGATGAATCATCGATTCGACATAGGTCGTGAAATCCTTCACGCCATTCACTCCCTCTTCCGCATAAACAGGTTGACTTGAAGCGAACTTCCCGCTTCAACCCAACCCGTTGCTCATTGCTCTTTACTCGCTTCGTATTCTACCCATTCCGGTTTATACTTGACGACGTTTCGTTGATGTTCTTCATATGTCTCTTCATATAAAATCTGTCCTCGTGGATGTTCATCACTTGGTGGACGGGCGAAGAAATAGACATATTTTGTTTTATTCGGGTTTAAGACAGCTAACACGGAATCTTTACTGACGGTTGAAATCGGACCGATTGGAATTCCTTCGTACTTATATGTGTTGTACTTCGAGTTATTCTCAAGATCCTTCAGCGTCGTTAAAGCCGTATTTTCACCTGTGCCATACCAAACGGTTGGATCTGATTGGAGCTTCATTCCATCATCCAAGCGATTTTTGAAGACACCTGCGATTTCACGACGATCATCTGGTGTCGCTGCTTCACGCTCGACCATGGAACCGAGGCTGAGTACTTCATGGAAGGTCATGCCTGATTTTCGAATGGCATCCTCATTTTCATCATAAACTTTTTCTGTTTCATCGAGCATCGTCTCGACGATTTGATCAATGCTTTTTCCTTTATCAAACTCATACGTTGCCGGGAAGAGATAGCCTTCAAGTGCGTATAAGACACCATCTTTCTTCACTTCATCCGTCAACATCGGATATTTTTCAATCATTCCGTCGATAAACGTCGCATCCGTCAATTCTTTTCGAACTGTCTCTTCTTTAAACTTTGTCGCTTTCGCAATCAAAGCAATTTGACGATCCATCGTGATACCTTCTGGTAAGGTAATCTTCACATCCGCTGCCTTCATGACCGTTCCCGTCTTCAATTCATTGATGATTTCATCCGGAGACATGGCTTGTGACAGTGTATACGTTCCCGCCTGGAATGACGATTCATTCTTATAACGGACGTAATAACGGAAAATCGTTTCGTTCGCAATCAAGTCTTTTTCTTTTAGTAGAGAAGCAATCGTACTCGTTCCAGCTCCTAAAGGAATCTCAATCTTGACGGATTTCGTCGCTTCTTCATCGACCGGTTCAAGCGCATTTTTCAAAAAGACATAGACGACTCCACTTGCAACTAGAAAAATCGTCAATAAAACAGAAAGGATGATCAGCGTAATCCGGCGTGATGTCCGGCGTCGCCTTTTTTCGATTTCAGCATTTTGCTTCCATTCGTTCTCCATCGGTTCCTCCTTCTTCTCTTAAAACAAGGTGACATCGTAAGAGAAAGTCTCTTACGACGTCACCTGTCATGAGTCGGGTTAGTCTAACTGATCTTCAAGAGTGTTAAAGACTTCTTCGATTTCATCCCAAGTCTCTGTATCATCTTCATCGATTGGTACGAGGTTGAAGTCGTTGTCTCCATCACCGTATTCGTCGAGTTCGTAAACGAAGATATCGACTTCTTCTGCTTCGTCATAATCTGCTCCAATTGGCTCGAGGAAGATGTAAGTCTTGCTCGAACGTGGGCTTTCATAACGTAGACGTTCTGCGAATTCGAAATCATTTCCTTCGCCGTCCGGAATTACGTAACGTGTTGGTTCATTCTGTTGCATCAGTGATCCGCTCCTTTAACGCAAGCTCGAGTTCATCCCAAGTTTGCTCATCATTTTCATCGATCAGGCTCAATTCAAAATCATCTTCGCCTTCTCCATATTCATCGATCTCACAGATGATCAAATCATCTGCTCCTTCGTCAGGGTTACCGATCATTTCAAGAAACAGATAGGTTTTTCCTGTACGTTCACTCGAGTAACGGTACCATTCTTCGAAAAGATGTTCCCCGCCCTCTTCATCTGGAAAGAGATACTGACGTTTTTCTTCAGCCATCGGTTTCTCCCCCTTCATCGGTTCGTCCGATCCAAATACGATTGCAGGATCATGACAGCAGCCATCTTATCGATGACTTGTTTGCGTTTCTTACGGCTGACATCGGCATCGATCAGCATCCGTTCTGCTTGCATCGTCGTCAAGCGTTCATCCATGAAGACGACCTCAAGTCCGGTATGCTGTTCGATTTCCTTCGCAAAGGCTTGACTCGCCTCTGCACGGGGACCGATGGAACCGTTCATGTTTTTCGGAAGACCAATGACTAAGATTTCGACATTGTATGTCTTCATGATGACATCGAGCCGTTTGAAGGCTTCTGGATAATCGGGTTCCGTCCACTTGACCGTCTCGACGCCTTGTGCCGTCCAGCCCATCAAGTCACTGACCGCTACTCCAATCGTCTTCGAACCGACATCTAGCCCCATTGCACGTTTCATTTTGAATTTCCACTCTCCGCCAAATAAGATTTCACGAGTTCTTCGAGCAATTCGTCGCGTTCAATCTTACGAATTAAGTTACGTGCGTCATTATGACGAGGAATGTAAGCAGGATCTCCAGATAGGAGATAGCCGACGATTTGGTTGATCGGATGATATCCTTTTTCTTCTAAAGCATGATAGACCGTCAACAACACATCACGTGTCGCTGCTTTGTTATCGTCTTCTGGAAAGTTGAATTTCATCGTTTGATCCATCTGACTCACGTTCATCACCTCTTTCATATACACTACGTTTCTATTATGCCAGTGATTGCACGTATTGTGAAGCATACGCGAGTGCTTCTTCTAATTTCGACGCATCTTTTCCGCCAGCTTGAGCCATGTCAGGGCGACCGCCACCGCCACCACCGCAGCGTGTTGCGACTTCCTTGATCAATTTACCAGCATGATATCCTTGGTCGATTAAATCTTTTGAGACGCTTGCGACGAGATTGACTTTCTCACCTTGGGCACTACCGAGTACGATGATTGCTGATCCGAGCGAGCTTTTCAACTCATCCATCATGCCACGAAGTGCATCCATGTCTGAGACGTCGACGCGTTTCGCAAGGACACGTACACCGTTGATTTCCTCAACATCGTTCTTGAGCGAAGCAGCTTCGATGTTCGCAAGTTTTGCTTGCAACGATTCGTTTGCCCGTTCCGTCTCGCGGAGCTGTTGTTGCAACGCTTCGATACGGACAGGAACTTCCGTCGTTTTTGTCTTCAAGACAGACGCTGCTTGCTCAAGTGTTTCTAAGTTTTGGTTCATGACACGATACGCGCCTGCACCCGTTACGGCTTCGATTCGGCGTGTCCCTGCACCGATACCAGACTCCGAAACGATTTTGAACAATCCGATTTCGGCTGTGTTTCCGACGTGGATCCCGCCACACAATTCGATCGAGTATGTGCCAGCTGAGACGACACGGACAGTTTCGCCGTACTTCTCACCGAACAATGCCATTGCGCCTTTTGCTTTTGCATCGGCAATGTTCATCTCTTCGATATCGACCGGTAGCGATGACCAAATCGCTTGGTTAACGTCTTGTTCGATTTTCGTCAACTCTTCTTGTGTCACTGCACCGAAGTGTGAGAAGTCAAAACGAAGACGTTCTGGAGAAACGAGTGATCCCGCTTGGTTGACGTGTGTTCCGAGCGTATCTTTTAATGCTTTATGAAGCAAGTGTGTTGCCGTATGGTTTTTCGTGACTGCTTTACGTTCTGCTGCTTCGACATTTGCAACGACATCTGCTGCTTCCGTTGCAATCCCTGTACGGACGATGACTGTGTGCAAGTTCTGACCGTTTGGTGCTTTTTGAACATCTTTGACATCAAGAACGAAGTCCTTGCCTTCGATTGTTCCTGTATCTGCGACTTCACCACCACTTTCAGCGTAGAACGGCGTGATGTCGAGAATAACTTGTGCTTCTTCACCAGCAGCCACTTCTGTGACTCGTTCTCCATCATGCAACAATGCGATGATTTTTGCATCCGCCTTAAGGTCGGTATAACCGACGAACGTACTTTTATCTTTTAACGTCGAGAGGACTTCCGATTGCTGTTGCATCGAACCACTCTCTTCACGCGCTGCGCGCGCACGCTGGCGTTGTGCATCCATCGCTTGTTTGAAGCCTTCTTCATCAACAGACATCTGATGATCTTCTGCATACTCGACCGTCAATTCAAGTGGGAAACCGTATGTGTCATACAGACGGAACGCATCTTCACCACTGATGACGTGCTCACCGTTTGCTTTAGAATTCTGAGCGACCGTATTCAAGATTGCAAGACCGTCATGAAGCGTTTCGTGGAAACGCTCTTCTTCATTTTTAATGACGCGTTTAATGAAGTCTGCTTTTTCTGGAACTTGTGGGTAGAAGTCGACCATGACGTTACCGACCGTATCGACAAGTTCATACATGAACGGACGCTCGATCCCAAGCATTTTCGCATAACGAACCGCACGGCGTAATAAACGACGAAGGACGTATCCGCGACCTTCATTCGAAGGAAGCGCACCGTCACCGATTGCGAATGAAACCGTACGGATGTGGTCTGCGATAACTTTGAACGCCACATCGAGTTTCGAGTCGTCACGGTAGATTTTGCCGCTAATCTCTTCTGTTTTATGAATGATCGGCATGAACAGATCCGTATCGAAGTTCGTCGGGACGTCCTGCATGACACACGCCATCCGTTCGAGTCCCATCCCTGTATCGATGTTTTTACGTGGAAGTTCCGTATAGTTGCCGTGTCCATCGTGGTTGTACTGACTGAAAACGATATTCCAGATCTCGAGATAGCGTTCGTTTTCGCCACCTGGGTAAAGCTCTGAATCATTCGGATCGTCTCCAAAAGCCGGACCGCGATCGAAGAAGATTTCCGTGTTCGGACCAGATGGACCTTCACCGATTTCCCAGAAGTTATCTTCTAGCGGAATGATGCGCTCAGCCGGTACGCCGAGTTCAAGCCAGATTTGACGCGCTGCGTCATCTTCCGGGTGAATCGTAACCGAGAGACGTTCCGGGTCTAGACCGTACCAATCATCACTCGTTAAGAGTTCCCAACCCCATTTGATGGCATCTTCACGGAAGTAATCACCGACGGAGAAGTTTCCGAGCATTTCGAAGAACGTATGGTGACGTGCTGTTTTCCCGACGTTTTCGATATCATTCGTCCGGATCGATTTTTGTGCGTTGACGATACGTGGATTGTCAGGAATGACACGACCATCAAAATATTTCTTAAGTGTCGCAACACCTGAGTTGATCCACAAGAGTGATGGATCTTCGACCGGTACGAGTGAAGCACTCGGTTCGATCGCATGCCCTTTGCTTTGGAAGAAATCGAGATACATCTGACGGATTTGTGCACCCGTTAATGGTTTTAATGCTTTCATGAACAGTTACCCCCATTGTTTTATTTGGACGCAAAAAAAGCGATGCTTTCATCCCTGAAAAGGGACGAAAGCATCGCTTCCGTGGTACCACCCTCGTTCGTAAGCAACTACATTGCTTACCTCGAACATCTGATAACGGGGATGACCCGCAGGTGTTTACACCCGACTCCGGAAGGAGCTTCAAAGGAACTCGAGAAAGTGATTGCAGCAGATTCACTTCTCTCTGGACTCGAGTTTTCCTTTTACTTATCTTCCATCAACGTGTTACGTCCATTCATCTATCGTGATTATTACCTATCGAACAGCATCCGTCAAGTCTTTGTCACGCCACCGAGTCGTTCAATCAATCGTGTTCGGCGCCGGGGTTCCTCTTCTTGCGATGCTTTATGGAACGCACGCGGATCCCCGAATAACAAGAGACTCGACTTTGCCCGAGTGACCGCCGTATAAATTAAATTCCGGGAATGTTTGAACGCTCCTGTGAAATAGACTGGCATCAAGACGATTGGAAACTCAGATCCTTGCGCCTTATGGATCGTAATTGCGTAAGCATGTGTGAATTGATCCCAGTCACTTCGGTTATACTCGACTTCTGTCTGATCAAATCGAGCGATGATCTTATCGACTTTATCGACGTTCTCTTTAGCAAAGAAGATATTGACGATTTCTCCGATATCTCCGTTATAAACGTTTTCTTCCGCATTGTTGACGAGCTGAAGAATCTTATCCCCGGTCCGGTAAATCCGCGTACCTTGCTTGACTTCGCGTTTCTTCGGTTCTTCCGGATTATAAACGCGTTGCAAGGCAACATTTAATTCGTCGATTCCGACTTGACCACGGTAGGTCGGCGCGAGGACCTGCACATCGAATTTCGAATAGCCTTTCGCGAGCGCTTTTTCCGCGAAGGCAGAGATGCCACGTAATGTCTCTTGCGGTGACGCCGTGTAGAATCGACGATCCGCGAGTGGGGCTAGTAAATCTGCAGACGTCGTCCGGTTCTTCAAATCGTGAGCAAGCCGTAAGATCGAGGAATCTTCCGCTTGACGATGAACGACGTTCAAACGAACGACCGGAATTCCTTCCGTATCCATCAAGTCGGCGAGGACTTGTCCTGGCCCAACAGACGGTAACTGATCGCGGTCACCGACGAACAAAATTTTCATTCCATTCGGGACAGCGCGAAGCAAGCTCGATAACAAATAGATATCAATCATTGATGACTCATCGATGATCAGTACCTTTCCTGTAATCGGCTGATCCTCATTCAGTTGGAAGTTCGTTCCGTCATACTTCAAGAGGCGATGAATCGTCATTGCTGGGACGTCTGTTGCTTCCGACAAACGTTTAGCGGCGCGTCCGGTCGGCGCAACGAGGACGTACGGATAGACATCACCCGTCTTGACGCGGCTCTTCTCAAGCGGCCAATCATGGATTTCCTGCAGTGCATGCAAAATTCCTTTGATGACGGTCGTCTTACCGGTACCCGGTCCACCAGTCAAGACCATCAGCGGTGCTTTGACCGCTAACTCGATGGCTTCCCGCTGTTGCGCCGCATACTCCATCCCGAACTGCTCTTCAAGATGACCAATCGCTTCAAGAATCGTCGCGACGTCGACTTCCTGTTCGGCACCGTTTGCCATGACGCGTGCTAGTTCTTTTGCAGCTCGAACTTCTGCATAAAAGATCGTTGGTAAATACAAACAACCTTCTTCGAGCTTGACCTTATCTTCAGCGAGCAACAGTTCAATCGCTTGTTCCAGTCGCTCTCCTGGATCTTCCCCTAATAAACGGGGTGCCCGTTGCAGTAGCGAGTCGACGGTTGCAAAAGCATGTCCCTCGCCTGCTTCTTGTTCTAGTATGTGCATGATTGAAGCCGCGACGCGCTCCGGATGTAGTCCGACGAGTCCGAGATGTGACGCGATATGATCGGCTGTCTTAAAACCAATTCCATTCACTTCATACATTAAGGAATACGGATTCTCCCGAATCCGTGCCATGGCGTCTCCTTCGTAAGCGGCATAAATCTTTGCCGCTAGCTTCGGTGTGACATCAAATGGTGCTAAAAACAGCATCAACTGATCGACACCATACAACGTAGCGAGTCGACTCAAAATAATGTCTGCCTGCTTTTGTTTCAATCCAGGAACCTGGTTGAGGACACGCTCGTCCTTCAAAATAAGATCCACTGCCTCTTCTCCGAGGGCATCGACGATATTTTTCGCTGTCTTCGGTCCAATGCCGGTGAACGAACCATTCGTCAAGAAGCGGACCGTTGCATGTTTTGTCATCGGAACCGAACGACGAATCAGTTCCGCTTTCAATTGTTTTCCGAAACGTGGATGATCAACGAGACGACCGAATGCTTGGTACGTGCCTCCGAGTTCAATCCCGACACCGGTACCCGTAATGACGAGTTCGGTTTCTTTTAGTTCAAAGTTTTTTTCTTTGACGGCGACCAATACAATGGAGTGTGCTTCTTCTTCAGAAGAAAAGAGCACACGTTTGACGCGTCCGACGACTTGATGGGGGTGCTCCATCACTCCACCTTCTTTCTCTCTTTTTCATTCGCTGCTTTCATCATAGCATTCGTTTACCAGATTTTAAATCAGGGAAAGATACCGTGAAACATTTCGTTACGAGGAGGAGTTTAAGGATGGCACGTTTACCGATTGCAGGTTTGTGTGAATTAGTACTGGAAGTCGAGGATATGGATCGAGCCGTTCGCTTTTGGAACGGTACACTGGGTATTCCGGTTGTCGAACAATGGGCACCTGAAGATGCAGAACCAAGCAAGGAACAGTCTAAGCAAGACGGCGTCTGGGCGACGTGGCTGTATATTGGTGGCAACACACGACTTGGTCTCTGGCTAAAACGAGACTTCACGATGGAGGAACGAACGGTCAAACACTTACCTGTTTCCGAATGGGATACGTTATACGACGAAGGTGGCGTCCATGTGCACTGCGCCTTTTACGTTGAAAAAGAAGAGTTTCAGCAAGCCTTGAATCAATTGCGTGAAGCATCAATCGCTGTAAAGCTCAGAGAATGGGATGAACAAGAGACATCCAATCAAAAAGAACATTCGGCTTATTTCAAGGATACGGAAAACAACGTCATCGAACTGTATACGAAAAATATGGATGAAGCCTATGAAGACTTTTCTGGACCGCCACTTCGCATCATCCGTGAAGTCGGGAACTAAATACCATACAAAAAAGACGACTCCACAAGGAATCGTCTTTTTTAAATCAGTCTGCTTGTTTTAATAACGCATCCATCTTCGCTTTTGCATCTCGTGCGAGAGCGTGTTCCGGCTGATAGGCAAGAACAGCTTCCAGTTCTGCATAACATGCTTCCTGTTGACCGAGGAAAGCAAGGGCAATCGCATAGTTGTACCGTGCATCCGTATGCGTTTCGTCAAGCATCAAGACATGCTCGAACATTTCGACGGCTTCTTCCAGCTTCTCGTTTTGCGCTAGAGCAAGTCCGTATTGGAACGCAATCTCGATATCGACGCCGTTTAGTTCTGATGCGCGTTGTAAACGGGGCAATCCACGTACCGGATCACCAAGTTTTTGATACGTCATCCCGAGCATGAAATGGAGATCTGCATCGTCAAGACCGTAGAGTAAGGCTGCCCGCAATGATTCTTCTGCTTCTACAAGTTGATCAGCAGCAAAGAACAGCGCACCTTTCGCATAATAGGCACTCGCGAACGTATTGTCGATCATCAGTGCTCGTTCGTAAAAACGGAGCGCACGATCGGCATCGTTCATCGATTGTAACAACGTGCCAAGGTTGACATATGCTGTCGGATCTTTTGGATTTTCTTCGATTGCATCATTAAATGCTTGCGCTGCTAATTCATAATTTCCAGCTTCTAGATGCCGGAACCCTACTTCATTATAGTTCATCTTCTTTTGCTCCTTACGCTAGATAAGCGAGGCGTTCGCCTGCTTTATATGCTGCATCGATCGTCGCGCCACCGAGGCAGATGTCTCCATCATAGAATACAACAGCTTGTCCTGGTGTGATCGCCCGTTGACGTTCGTCAAACGAGACATCGAGTCCATCTTCAAGAACACGAACCGTGACGGCTGTGTCTTGTTGACGGTATCGGAATTTTGCTGTGCAACGGAACGTTTCACCAACTGGACGCTCAGACGTCCAGCTGACATCTGATGCGAGCAATCCTTCCGAATACAACAATTCGTTATGGAATCCTTGATCGACATAGAGAATGTTCTCCTCTAGATTTTTCCCAACGACGAACCAAGGTTCTCCGTCGCCACCGATGCCGAGTCCGTGACGTTGTCCCATCGTATAAAACATCAATCCATCGTGACGTCCCATGACGTTGCCGTCGAGCGTACGCATCTCACCAGGTTGCGCCGGTAGATATTGACCGAGAAACTGCTTGAAGTTTCGCTCCCCGATGAAGCAAATACCCGTCGAGTCTTTTTTCTTCGCTGTCGCGAGGTTCGCTTCTTCTGCAATCCGGCGTACTTCTGATTTTTCCATGTGCCCGATCGGGAACATCGCTTTTGCGATTTGTTCTTGAGATAATTGGTTCAAGAAATACGTTTGGTCCTTGTTCGTATCGACACCACGAAGCAGTTTGTGTTCTCCGTCTTCATAGACAGCACGCGCATAATGACCTGTCGCTACGAAATCGGCACCAAGGCGCATTGCGTGATCGAGGAAGGCTTTGAACTTGATTTCCTTGTTACACATGACGTCCGGATTCGGTGTTCGACCGAGTTTATATTCATCGAGGAAGTACGTGAAGACTTTATCCCAGTACTCTTTCTCGAAATTGACCGCATAATACGGAATGCCGATTTGATTGGCTACGGCGATGACGTCTTCATAATCTTCCGTCGCCGTACAAAAGCCGTTCTCATCCGTGTCATCCCAGTTTTTCATGAAGATTCCGATGACGTTATAACCCTGCTCTTTTAATAAATGAGCTGTCACAGAGGAATCAACACCGCCCGACATTCCAACGACGACTGTCGTTTCACTTGGGGCTTTCGCTCGTGTATTCATTCATTTCACCTCTTAGTTAATTCTGAAACGATTTTACGACATCTTGCAAGGCTTGTGCGAGTAGTTCGACTTGCGAGATATCATTTCCATGACCAAA
Source organism: Exiguobacterium acetylicum (assembly GCF_022170825.1). Classification (NCBI taxonomy): domain Bacteria; kingdom Bacillati; phylum Bacillota; class Bacilli; order Caryophanales; genus Exiguobacterium; species Exiguobacterium acetylicum. The sequence continues at coordinate 2,208,682 of NZ_CP081878.1, forward strand.
ACTGATTCGGACCGATGCTCGTGTCCGTTCATCTTCGCCATACATGGCGGATAAAACATGCGATGGTTCAACGGACCCTGCCGTACACGCACTCCCGCTCGATACCGCCATCTGACGCATATCGAGCATGATCAAAAACGGTTCAATCTCGATCTGCGGGAAGTAGAGATTGAGGACATTCGGCAGTCCTTCTTCTCCATTGATTTCATAATTGACGCCACTTTCATCTAAACGCTTCAGCAAGATAGTCCGCAATTGTTTGATGTGATCTTGTTGTTGATCACGCTCCGCGATCATCAGTTCGAGCGCTTTCGCTAAACCGACGACACCGGGTACGTTTTCTGTACCAGCGCGACGCTTACGTTCCTGTTCTCCACCAAACGTCTGAGGCGCTAACTTCACACCGGTCCGGACATATAACAGTCCAATTCCTTTTGGACCGTTAATCTTGTGACCAGATGCGGATAAGAGATCGACCTGTAACGCTTCGACATCGATTGCTTGTTTTCCGAACACCTGCACGGCGTCCGTATGGAACAAAATACCGCGTTCTCGTAAAAATCGACCGAATGCCGCAATCGGCTGAATCGTTCCGACTTCATTGTTGCCGAACATGATCGAGACGAGCGTCGTATCTTCCCGAACTGCTTCTTGTAAGGCAGTCAATGAAACGACACCAGACGACGGTACATCGAGATAGGTGACATCATAGCCTTGTTTTTCGAGTTCTTCGAACGCACGGAGCACAGCATGATGCTCAAAACGTGTCGTAATGAGATGCCGTCCTTTTTCACGCGCTGCCTCGGCTGCACCAAAAATCGCATAATTATCCGATTCCGTCCCACCGCTTGTGAAAATCAATTCGGTTGGTTTCGCGTTCAATTCATGCGCAATCTGCCGGCGTGCTTGATCGATCGCTGCCCGAGCAGAGCGACCAGCTGCGTGAACACTTGATGGGTTGCCATACTGTTCGAGCAAATAAGGCGTCATCGCCGCAAGGACTTCCGGACGCATCGGCGTCGTTGCCGAATGGTCAAAGTAATTCATTCATCTTCACCTCTCAAATATAGAACATGTATCCTGTATCGTCTTCTTCTGCTAAATCTTGCAATGTCGTTGAATCAAGAACTTGATCAACCGCTTGCTGGATTTTATCCCAGAGCTTCCGTTTTGTGACCTCGTCACACGCGTCACCTTCGACGACGACGAGTGGTCCTTCAAGTAAACGGATGATTTCACCAGCTGTGATGCTTTGTGCTTCACGGCCTAGCTTATATCCACCGTAGGCACCGCGCACACTTTTGACGAGACCACCGTTACGAAGCGGCGCAATCAACTGTTCGAGATAGTGCTCAGATAAGTCGTACATCTGTGCGATTTTTTTTAAAGATAATGGTTTGGATTCAGCTTCTTTCGCGAGTGCGATCATGATCGTCAGACCATATCGCCCTTTCGTTGAGATTTTCATCATGCGAAGGATCATCCTTTCTAGTATAGTAGTAGCTAAAAGTGGAAGGAGCGTATGTGTATGGCACATTTATTTGAATCCCAGTCCCCTGCCGGACCGCTCGCGAATCGGATGCGTCCGCAGAATCTGGATGAGATCGTTGGGCAACGCCATCTGATTGGAGAGACGACGCTCCTGCGGCGAGCAATTTTAGCCGACCGTCTCGGAACCGTTATTTTTTACGGTCCACCCGGTACCGGTAAGACGACGCTCGCGCGAGTCATCTCCAGTTATACGAAATCAGCGTTTGAGCAACTGAATGCTGTCACGGCAAAACTAGAACAATTAAGAGAAATTCTAAAAGCAGCCGAAGCCCGTCTCCAGTTCGAAGACCAAAAAACAATCCTTTTTCTCGATGAGATCCATCGCTTTAATAAGATGCAACAAGACGCCTTACTGCCAGCGCTTGAAGCGGGTACGATCACGTTGATCGGGGCGACGACGGAAAATCCGAGTTTTGAAGTCAACGCCGCTCTCTTATCTCGAGCAACGGTCTTTCGTTTCGAACCACCGACAGCAGATGATTTACGGATCGTCCTCGACCGGACTCTTAAAGACGCAGAACGCGGTCTCGGCAAATATCCAATTGCAATCACGGATGAAGCGATCGACCATTACGTCAAGTTGTCAGATGGTGATTACCGGGCATTGTTGAACGCACTTGAACTCGCGGTCTTAACGACGCCGGAAATCGACGGTCAGATCACGATCGATCTCGCTGTTGCGGAGGAATCGATTCAGCAAAAAGCATTGAAATACGATAAGGACGGCGATCGTCATTATGATGTCATCTCTGCCTTCATTAAGTCGATTCGAGGCTCGGATCCGGATGCCGCGCTCTACTGGCTCGCCGTCATGATTGAGGCCGGTGAAAGCCCACGCTTCATCGTCCGCCGTCTCTACGTCCATGCGGCAGAAGACATCGGTCTATCTGATCCACAAGCCTTACTGATGGTCGATGCGTGTGCACGTGCTTGCGAATACGTCGGGTTCCCGGAAGCACGAATCCCGCTCGCTGAAACGGTCTTATACCTCGCGACGGCACCGAAATCCAATGCCGTCATTTCAGCGATTGATCAAGCACTGACGCTCGTTCGTCGCTCGGATGGTGGACCGGTTCCACCGCACTTGCGAGATGCTCACCACCCAGGCGCCGCAGCACTTGGAAATGGCGTCAGCTATCAGTATCCGCACGACTTCGAGCACGCTTATGTGCCCCAGAATTATTGGCCTGAGAATCTCGCCCGGACAAAACCGGTCTTTTATCGTCCTAGTCCACGTGGGTTTGAAAAACAATTGCAGGCTCGTCTTGATTTTTGGAACAAACAAACATCTACACATCAGAAAAAGCGACCATAAGGTCGCTTTTTTTTAACGAACGCGCTCGATCGTCACGCCGGCTTCACGGACGATCTCATTGATGACATAGCTTGCTGCAATCAAACCACCGACTGATGGAACGAATGCATTTGAACTTGGTGGCATCTTCGCCTTACGAATTGCTGCCGCATCGTTTCCGACGACTTGTCGGACTTCTTCGATGATCTTAACAGGTGGCTCATCGGAGAAGACGACTGGAACACCTTTATGAATACCGGCTTTCCGGAGTCTTGTCCGAATGACCTTCGCCAGTGGATCATAACTTGTATCTTTGATGTCAACGATCTTGATGCGTGTCGGATCCATCTTGTTTGCCATCCCCATGCTCGAGATGATCGGGATGTTACGCTTCTTACATTCCTGAATCAAGTGAATCTTGAACGAGACCGTGTCTGAAGCATCGATGACATAATCCGGCTTCTGTTCAAAGAATGACTCGAATGTTTCTTCATTGTAGAACATCTTCAAACGAACGATTTCAAGATCTGGATTGATTAACGCAAGACGTTCTGCCATAGCATCGACCTTCGGCTGACCGACCGTCGGAAGCAAGGCATGGATTTGTCGGTTGACGTTCGTGATGTCAATATCATCCTTATCCACAAGAATCAAACGACCTACACCACTACGGGCAAGCGCTTCTGCTGAGAACGATCCAACGCCACCGATTCCTAGAATAGCGACAGACTTGGATGCCAATGCGTCAAGTCCAGTTTTACCGATTGCTAGTTCATTACGCGAAAATTGATGTAACATCTCATAACCTCACAATACTCATACTGTTTTACTCGGAATTATATCATAAAAAAAAACGTCATGCGACGTGTCAAACGATAAAAATAATAAGACGATGGGACCCGAAGTGCCGTGTCGATACCTTATTTTTGAACCTGCTGTGCAGGTGGGTGTCTTATCCGATTCCTATTCGTACGTCCTCCTGCTGTGTTACGAGGCATGTACTACTAGTTGGAACGTCAAACTCCCTATCAAAAAAGAGTGGCTCAAAGATAAAAGGCGGCTCTCGTACAATTCAGGAACCCCATCTGATGCATTTAATATAGCATCCTCCCTTCTGAAATGCAACTACTTCCCACTCCAGAAAAGAATGCTTTTTTCAGGTCCAGCGTTTCGTGAAATCTTGATTCGGATCATATCGCTGTTGTTGGAATACGGGATCGAATCGTGGTGTCCGTGTCGCATTTCCGACACCCGCGATAAACGCCCAGTTACCATAGTTTGAAGCGACGTCATAATCAACTAATTGCTGTTCAAAATACTGTGCTCCGATACGCCAGTCCTGCTTTAACTCGTGGATGAGATAACTCGCAACGATCTGTCTTCCTCGGTTCGACATCCATCCGGTTTCTCGAATCTCGTTCATGAAGGCATCGACGAATGGAACTCCCGTTTCACCTTCTATCCAGCGTTCGACTGCTGCCTCGTCCCTCTTCCAAGTGCGTTGCCCTTCTTGTAGTCCACCTGATCGAAATAAACGACTTCCTGTCTCGCGCATCGTCAAATGGAAGAAGTCACGCCACAATAACTCAAAATACAACCAGTACGTCGATTCATTCGCTCCTTTTTCTCGCTCGGCTTTTTGCAATTCAGCCATGACGCGACGTGATGATAGTGACCCGTTCGCTAGCCAAGCAGATAACTTCGAAGAATCATTTCGTAAGAAGCCATTGCGTGTTTCTTTATAAGTAAACACAGGCTCAGCAAGATACTCTCGCAAACGTGCCCTCCCTGCTGATTCTCCTCCACGAAACGGAAATGCAATTTCTGGATTTGCTGCAACCGACTCTTCTTTCATTACATCAATACCTGACGGTGGATCAAGCGGATCGTAAAACGTACCTTTTGCTTCGACACGTTTTCGAAATGCCGTAAAGACACGCTTTAGCTCATCACTTCCAATATCTTCTCGACGATGCAACGTCTGCGTCTCAAAAGAACGCGTCGAATATTTGTCTTCGATATACTTCTCACTTGCTGCTTCTTCCGTTCCGGTCATCTTATGGAAATAGACCGTATCATCCGGTTGCACGTAAGAGTCGAGCACCTCATGCACCTTACCCTCTAGAATATCTAACGTGATCCCAATTTGGGACAGATGACTTGCTAAATTCTCTAGTGTCTCCTGCTCGAATCTTGCTTGTTGCGTCCCTCTTTCAAAATCCCGTTTTTTCTGATGTTTGATGTACACAGCACGAATCGTGTCATGTTCTTCACACGCGCTCCGAAGTGCTTCATGGTCATCCACTCGTAAATCATTGCGATACCAAACGACTGCTCCCATATTGATCGTCTCCCTTCTCCTTATACTATGACCCGACTATGCTACCCGGAAAACCACTCGATGTGCCTATGAGGTTTTAAGACGTTGTTTTCGTGGAATATGATTAGTACAACAAACTAGAGGAGTGAATGAATCAATGGCAGCAAAACGTGGTAAACTCAGAACATTAATGACGCTTGTAACGACGGTTGGACCAATCGTCTATAAATTCTATAAAAAGCAACAATCTAAAAAATCAATCAACAATCCTAAATAAAAAATGGACGTCTCCTCACCGGAGCGTCCATTTTTTTAGCGTTTACTGACACCTTCACTCGTATCTACATAAAAACGCCAAGGGTATGCTGTCGCTTCTCCGGCATTTGGAATACCAATTCGTGTCGTCTCGACGATCGCATCGACCGGGTCGGCAACGAGTCGAAAACGGGCTTGATAAAGATCTTGACCCGAATCTGCTGTCGTTAGACCGAACCCTTGGCACAATTTTGCCGGTCCATTGACGAGATTCCGTCGTTGAACTGCCGTCAACTCTGCGTAAGAACAACCAAAACGACGTTTTGCGACAAGATCATGCCCACTTATGATTTCAGCCCCTCGTAATAAGAGTCCATATCCTTCCCCTTCATGCCCACAGACGACATTCATACAGTGATGCATACCATATGTGAAATAAACGTACAGATGTCCCGGTGGACCGAACATCGGTGCTGTCCGTTTCGTAGGTTTACCGGAAAACGAGTGCGCTGCCTGATCGTGCGGACCAAGATAAGCTTCGACTTCGACGATTCGCATCGTCACGTCATCAACCGTGATCTGTGTCCCTAAGAAATCTGGTCCGACTTCAACGGGTGAGCGTTCAAAAAACTGTCGTTCCATTCGTTCTTCCTCCTCCATGAAACAAGCGAACCTTCCTATACCGGAAGATTCGCTTGTCGAAGTTTACGATTGTTTAACTGCTGTCCGAATCGAGAGATCGTTCAATTGCGCATCTGAAACCGGGCTCGGTGCTGCCGTCAACAGATCACTTGCTGATGCTGTTTTCGGGAACGCAATCGTATCGCGTAAGTTCGAACGTCCTGCGAGCAACATGACGAGACGGTCTAAACCAAGTGCGATCCCCGCATGTGGTGGTGTTCCGTATTCGAATGCTTCCATCAAGAAGCCGAACTGCTCGTTTGCTTCTTCTTCTGTGAAGCCAAGCAATTTGAACATCCGCTCTTGGATATCGCGCTCGTAGATCCGTTGTGATCCACCGCCAAGCTCATATCCGTTCAAGACGAGGTCATACGCGACTGCGAGGACTTTTCCAGGATCCGTCTCGAGTAATTCGAGATCTTCACGACGCGGCATCGTGAACGGATGGTGGTTCGCGTAGAAACGACCATCCTCTTCTTCATACGTGACAAGTGGGAAGTCCGTCACCCAAAGGAAGTTAAAGACTGACTCATCGATCAAGTCAAGTTCCTTCGCTAACTTCTGACGGAGCGCCCCTAAACTGTCTGCTACGATCGATGCTTTGGCTGCGACGAATAATAACAAGTCGCCTGCTTCTGCATCGGTCGCCGCAATCAGGCGAGCCGTTGCTTCTTCGTCAAAGAATTTCGCGATTGGACCGTTTAGTCCTTCTGCTGTCACTTTGACCCAAGCAAGACCTTTTGCACCATAGATTGCTGTGAATTCTTGTAACTTATCGATGTCTTTACGTGAGAAACGTTCAGCGGCACCTTTGACGTTCAACGCCTTGACTTCGCCATCTGCTTCAAGCGCCATGTCGAATACTTTGAATCCTGCACCTTTGACCGCTTCCGCAACGTCAATCAATTCGAGACCGAAACGTGTATCCGGTTTATCCGAACCATAACGGCTCATCGCTTCTGCATACGGCATGCGTGGGAATGGTGTTACTATGTCTTTGCCAAGCGTTTCTTTCATAACACGCGTCATCATCGACTCCATCATCGCATATAAGTCTTCGATGTCCATGAAGCTCGTCTCGATGTCGACTTGCGTGAATTCCGGTTGACGGTCTGCCCGTAAGTCTTCGTCACGGAAACAACGTGCAATTTGGAAGTAGCGCTCAAAACCAGACACCATCAGCAATTGTTTGAACAATTGTGGGGATTGTGGCAAGGCGTAAAATTCACCTGGGTGGACACGACTTGGGACGAGATAGTCACGTGCGCCTTCTGGTGTTGATTTCGTTAAGATCGGCGTCTCGACTTCAAGGAAGTCCTGCTCGTCGAGGAAGTTCCGCATGATGTTCGATGCTTTCGAACGAAGACGGAATGTCTCTTGGAGCGAAGGACGACGCAAGTCGAGATAACGGTATTTGAGACGTAAATCTTCTGATGTCTGCTCCGCTTCTTCACTGATCGGGAATGGTGTCATCTTCGCTGCGTTCAAGATAACGACTTCGTCCGCGACGACTTCGACTTGCCCAGTTGGGATGTTCGGGTTCGGATTCTCACGGGCGATGACGTGTCCTTTGATGTCGAGGACATACTCTGAACGAATCGATTCTGCGAGGCGGTGTGCCTGCTCATTTTCCGGTTGGAAGACGATTTGGACGATACCACTCCGGTCGCGGAGATCTAGGAAGATCAATCCTCCTAAGTCACGTCGTTTTTGAACCCATCCTTTAAGTTGAACGTGTTGTCCGATGACGTCTTCCGTCACCTGACCGTTCATATGCGTGCGTCCGATCATTGTGCTTCCTCCTTTAATTTCGCGACGATTGTATCAGCGACTGCTGATAACGGAACGTCCGTCTGCTCCCCTGTAGCCATGTTCTTGAGCGCTGCTGCGCCACGCTCGACTTCTTCATCCCCAAGGATGACTGTATAACGTGCCTTCAAGCGATCCGCCGCTTTGAATTGTCCTTTGAATTTCCGACCGAGATAATCCCGATCCGCGACGAGTCCTTCAAGACGCATCAATTGTAGGAGACGTGTTGCCGTCTTTTCGACTTCGTCACTACCTTGCGCAACGATGAAGACATCGATTTGATCGTCCACTGCTGGTAAGACGTTCTCGTTTTCAAGTGCCATCAAGAGGCGCTCGATGCCGATTCCAAATCCAATTCCTGGTGTTGCTGGTCCACCGATTTGTTCGACGAGACCGTTGTAACGTCCACCGCCACATAGTGTCGTGATTGCTCCAAAACCTTCTGCTTCCGACATGATCTCAAACGCCGTGTGATTGTAATAATCGATTCCGCGGACAAGCGTCGGGTCAACGACATACTCGATACCGAGTGCATCTAAGTGAAGCAAGACTTCGTCGAAGTAAGCTTTTGATGCTGGGTTTAAATAATCGAGAATCGATGGTGCCGTCGCCATACTCGGGTGATCGCGGTCGACCTTACAATCGAGAACACGAAGTGGATTCGTTTCGAGACGGTTCTGACAGTCCTGACATAACTCGTGAACGACCGGTTTGAAGTGTTCGACGAGTGCTGCCCGGTGTGCCGCACGACTTTCGTTATCCCCTAGTGTGTTGATGACGAGCTTGAGGTGCTTTAATCCGAATGAACGGTAGATGCTCATTGCGAGACTGATGACTTCTGCATCGATCGCCGGTTGTTCACTCCCGAGTGCTTCGACTCCATATTGGTGTAGCTGACGGAAACGACCTGCTTGCGGACGTTCATAGCGGAACATCGGTCCGATATAGAACAATTTCGTCGGTTGATTCGGTGAGCCAAACAGCTTGTTCGTCACGAATGAACGAACGACGGCAGCCGTTCCTTCTGGACGTAACGTCAACTGATCTTTCCCACGTTTCTCAAGCATGAACATCTCTTTTTGAACGATATCCGTCGTCTCACCGACGCCACGTTTGAAGAGTTCTGTCTCCTCAAAAATCGGAGTCCGGATTTCCTTATAGTTGTAACGCTTACTGATTTCACGTAATTGTTGTTCGATGTACTGCCAGCGTTCGACGGTCCCTGGAAGGACATCAAACGTACCGCGTGGTAATTTCATCTCAAATTCCTCCTTTTTTGAATACAAAAAAGTCCTCGTCCGCAAAGGGACGAGAACTTGAAGATCCCGTGGTACCACCCTGGTTGTCAAATCACATTTGACCACTCGGTGCAGTTAACGCCTGCGTACGACCTTCCCTACTATCGGTTCAGGAAGATACCTCGGAAGGGTCTTTCATCGAGTTCGTCTGTTCGCCCTTTCAGCCAAGGGGCAACTCTCTAAGCAGACGAGGTCTTGATTACTCCTCTTCGTCTTCGGTCATATGAATCATTTGGTTACGTCTAATATTGCCTCGTCTCTCGGTTCCTGTCAAGCGTTTGCTTCTTTTTCAAGAATCAATGTCACCGGTCCATCATTGACGAGCGCAATATCCATCATCGCTCCGAATTGTCCGGTTTCGACAGTCAGTCCTTGCGACCGAAGGCGTTCATTGAACGCTTCATACAACTCGTTGGCAACATCCGGTTTCGCCGCTTCCGTGAAGGCAGGACGACGCCCTTTTTTAACATCGCCATACAGCGTGAACTGCGAGACGGATAAAATCTGACCGTCGACATCTTGCAACGAGCGGTTCATCTGTTCTTCCTCATCTTCAAATACGCGGAGTCCAGCGATTTTATCAGCTAACCAGTTCACTTGTTCGATCGTATCTTCATGCGTGACCCCAACAAGCAAGAGGAATCCTTGCTTGATCTGACCGATGACCTCCTGATCGACTGTGACACTTGCTTCTTTGACTCGTTGTAATACGACTCGCATGACTCATCCGCTCCTTACGTCATCATGACGCGATGTACAGCATACACGTCAGAGATTTGTTTGATGCGATCGACGACTTTCTGTAAATGATTGACGTTGTTGATCGCAATCGTCATCGTGATTTTTGCTTGCTTACTGTCGTCGCCTTTCCCACTAACGGCAACGATATTCGTATTCGTCGCAGATACCGACTGCAGGACATCGTTCAATAATCCTGCCCGGTCGAATCCGGAAATTTCGATTTCAACATTATAGCTTTTGACTGCTTTGCCTTCATGTTCCCACTCGACTTCAAGCAGACGTTCCGGATTTTGTTCATGAATGACGTTCAAGCAATCGGTCCGGTGAATCGAGACGCCACGTCCACGTGTGATATAGCCGACGATATCGTCACCTGGAACCGGGTTACAACAACGACTCATCCGAACGAGCATATTGTCGATGCCTTTGACGCGAACGCCTTCTGGATTTTCTTTCTTCGGACGATCGAATGTTTTCATCTCACTGATTGCTTCGTTGAGTTCAAGATTTTTTGATTCTTTGTCTTTGCGTAATTTTTCCGTCAATTTATGCGCGACTTGAGCAGCGGTTAGACCATGATAGCCAACAGCAGCATACATGTCTTCTTCTTGCGCGAAGTTGAACTTCCGCGTCACGTCTTCGAGCGTCTTCTCATTGATGACTTCCTTCGGCTCGAATCCGAGTTTCTTGACTTCCGCTTCGATCAGTTCCCGTCCTTTTGAGACATTCTCTTCGCGTTGCTGACGTTTGAACCATTGACGGATTTTGTTCTTCGCCTGACTCGATACACAAATCTTGAGCCAGTCCTTACTTGGACCATAACTGTGTTTTGAAGTGACGATTTCAATGATGTCGCCGGTCTTCAGCTTATAATCAATCGGGACCATTCGTCCGTTGACTTTCGCCCCGATCGTCCGGTGACCGATCTCCGTATGGATCCGGTACGCATAATCAATCGGAACAGAGCCTTTCGGGAGTTCGATGACGTCACCTTTAGGTGTAAAGACGTACAACATGTCACTAAAGAAGTCGACTTTGACCGATTCCATGAATTCTTCAGCATCAGCCGTATCCTTCTGTAATTCAAGGATTTCACGGAAATGGGCAATCTTATCTTCAAAGCCTGATTTTGCTTCTTGTTCCTTACCTTCTTTATACGCCCAGTGAGCGGCAATCCCGTACTCGGCAATGAAATGCATGTCTCGTGTCCGGATTTGGACCTCGAGCGGCTCGCCTTTCGGTCCGATGACCGTCGTATGCAGCGATTGATACATGTTCGGCTTCGGCATGGCGATATAATCTTTGAAGCGTCCTGGCATCGGTTTATATTGCGTATGAATGATTCCGAGAACAGCGTAACAGTCCTTGATCGAATCAACGATGATGCGGACAGCCATCAAGTCATAGATTTCACTGAACTCTTTTTTCGAGTTTTGCATCTTGTTATAGATGGAATAGATATGCTTCGGACGTCCATCGACTTCTGCCGCGATTTGCACATCATCGAGTACTTCATTGACCTCTTCGATGACCGAACTAACGAGCGCTTCTCGTTCCGTCCGTTTTTGTTTCATCATCGAGACAATCCGGTAGTACTGTTGCGGATTGATATAGCGCAGACTGATATCCTCAAGCTCCCACTTGATCGTCGAAATCCCGAGACGGTGGGCAAGCGGCGCAAAGATTTCAAGTGTCTCTTCTGCTTTTTGGACTTGTTTTTCCTTGACCATGTGTTGCAATGTCCGCATATTGTGCAGACGGTCAGCGAGCTTAATCAAAATGACGCGAATATCTTCTGCCATCGCGATGAACATCTTACGATGGTTCTCCGCTAACTCTTCACGTTTTGATTTATATTTGATTTTCCCGAGTTTCGTGACGCCATCGACGAGCATCGCGACGTCAGGGCCGAATCGTTCTGTTAATTCTTCGAGTGTAATGTCCGTATCTTCGACGACATCATGAAGAAGCGCAGCAACGATTGTCGTTGCATCCAAACCAATATCGACTAAGATACCGGCAACTTGTACCGGATGAATGATGTATGGTTCCCCTGAGCGGCGGAATTGACCATCATGCTCGTCTTTCGCGAATTGGTAAGCCCGTTCGATGTCTTTGACTTCAGCTTGCGTCATGTATTCCGCACATCGAGCGAGAAGGTCTTCTACATTTACGATTTGTTTGTTTGTCATCCCTTTTCCTCACCCAGTCCCCGGGATCGTCTGCAACGGAATCCCTAATATATAGTTCTTATTATCGTGAAATCTTGAGAAGATGTCAAAATAAAAAGAAATACCCCCTTGGTCACCATGTACCAAGAGAGTATGCATGCTTTAGTCTTCGTAGCGAATCAATGAGAGAATATCGTAACCTTCGAGTTTTTCGCGCCCACCAAGACCATCGAGTTCAATCAAGAATCCGATTCCGGCAACCGTTCCGCCTAATTTTTCAATCATTTGGATTGTTGCTTCGATTGTACCACCTGTTGCAAGTAAGTCATCGAGGATGACGACACGTTGTCCCGGTTGGATCGCATCTTCGTGCATCGTCAAGACATCTTTTCCGTACTCAAGACCATACTCGACACGGACTGTCTCACGCGGTAATTTCCCTTCTTTTCGTACAGGTACGAATCCGATTTCCATCGCGTAAGCTGCCGGGCAACCAACGACGAATCCACGTGCTTCCGGACCCGCGATGACATCAGCACCTTTACTGCGCGCATATTCGACAAGTGCATCAACCGATTGTTTGTACACTGGTCCGTTTTGCATGAGTGATGTGATGTCTTTGAAACTGATTCCTTCTTTCGGCCAGTTTTCGACCTCTTTTATATGCTGTTTGAACTCCATGTCTTTTCCTCCTGCTTCGCCGCTTCTACCAAAGTATCAAAACGCTCTTTCAACTGAGCGAGTGACGAATAAATGTATTGTTGCTCGAGCTCTTGACGCGCTTCATGACGCTGATACGTCGGAGCTTCCGTCAGATCTCGTTTTGCAGCATTTGGGTTCACACCCGGCAGCCCGTCCTCCATTGTAACAAGAAAATCAAGTTCCGAGAATACCGAATGCATAAAGTTAATCGATCGTTTCGTCCATTTTCGCGATTTCGACAAACGTACAAGACCCATCCGGAGCTCATCACGTGGACATTTCGCAAAATATTGGAAGTAATGCTTAAAGTCCTCACGCGATGGAATTGTTTCGAAATAATAGCCCTCATCCTTAAAGGCACAGTAAATCCGTTCTGCCTGTTGCACGTATGGATGAAATGCTGCTTCCTCTTCCGGAAGATCAAGGAAAACGATATTTTGTCGGATTGGACCATTCAATGGACGTTCCGCATACTTTTCTTTCACCTCATCGGTAAAGGCAACGAACGTCGTTGTCTCATGAGGTAAGGCGAACAGCTCACTTAAAGGACGTTTGCCCCCACGATAATCAAATACTTGGACATCTTCGACGGCGACGTCTTGAATCATCAACTGTGGTTTACGGAACCCATTCCATTCATTGATGTTCAGACTCCCCATCAAGTGAATTTCCGATAAAGTCGAAACTTCATCGACGAGATCACCAAACCCAAATCCAATCGCGTCAAGTTCTTTCCCATCGCCCGAGAGTAGTGCCTTGACATGCGTCAAGTCGCGACCAATCCGTTTCATATCACGAATCTTCGCCTGCTCGATGACGATTCGAGGCGCAGGATTCCCCATTCCAAATGGTGCGAGTCGCTGAATATCTTCAATCAACTGGATTGAAATATCGCTGACTTGCAGACGTAAGTCGACATCGATCGTCGCAATGAAAGCATCATCCGGTAACGTACTTGCCTGTTCATTCAGTCGTTGTCGTAACATCTCGACGTCATCAGAGGATAAGGTCATTCCGGCAGCAGCTGGATGTCCTCCGAAGTGCGGCAAGATGTCTTCACACTTTGTCAGTTCAGCGAAAAGATCAAAGGCTGGAATCGACCGTCCTGAACCCTTAGCTGTTCCTTTTTCAGCATCATGACACAGCATGATGACGGGACGATGATATTTTTCGACGAGTCGTGACGCGACAATCCCAACGACACCTGGATTCCAATCTGCCGCATCGACGACGAGTACACGGTCTTCTTTGAATCGTTCTTCGACAAGTGCCGTTGCTTCTTCCGCAATCTGCTTAACGATATCCTGGCGTTGTTTATTTTGTTGATCGAGCTGTTTTGCTAGATGAAGTGCTTCGTCCTTACTTTCAGCAAGCAACATCTCAAGCGCCGGCATCGCAGAATCAAGACGACCTGCCGCATTGATCCGTGGACCGAATGCAAATCCGACTGATTCTTCGGTTAGTTCGTCCTCAGTTAAACTACAGACGTCACGTAACGCAAGAATGCCTGGACGTTCACTTGCATTCAGCGCCTCGATACCACGAATTGCAAGCAATCGGTTCTCGCCGACGAGCGGGACGAGATCGGCAATCGTTCCGAGCACTGCAAGATCAAGTAACTCGACTGGTTCACGTTCAAGAAGTGCATGCGCGACTTTAAAGGCAACACCCGCTCCAGCAAGCTTCGAGAATGGATAGTCTGGATCAACACCCGGATGAATCAACGCAAACGCATCCGGTAACGTTTCTTTTGCTTCGTGGTGATCGGTGATGATTAAGTCGACACCGAGTTCCTTGAGGACATCTGCTTCGTGGATGCCGGAAATCCCACAGTCAACGGTGATGACGAGACTGAACCCTTCTTCTGCTGCCCAGCGAAATGCCGCTTCATTCGGTCCATACCCTTCTGTGAAACGGTTCGGGATGTAGCACTCTGCCATGCCACCGATTTCGATCAAGGCGTGCCAGAGAATCGCTGCTGAACTAACGCCATCGACATCATAGTCACCATAAATCAAAATCATCTCACCCTCGTTGACGGCACGTTGAATCCGCTCGACGACTTTTGGCATGTCTTTAAAAGCAAATGGGTCATGGAATGCCATTTGATCGGTCTCTAAAAAATCACGGGCTGCTTCACGTGTCGTGAACCCCCGTTGGACTAGTAGTTGTGCGACGTGCGGAGAGATCGTGCCATCCGCCGTCAATTGTTCGATCTGTTCTGAATCAATGACTTTATCAAGCCATGTTTTTTTAGCATGGTACATCTCAAACCCTCCAATCAACTTCCCCATTATAATAGAAAATCCGCATCAGCGATAGCTGATGCGGATACTCTTTTAAGAAGCACGTTTTGTCCGACCGAGCGTCCGACCTTTCATGACGAGCCAGAGCTGCGCGGCGATGAAGATCGAAGAATACATCCCCATGATCAACCCGACAAGCAGTGCAAGACTGAATCCACGGATTGCTTCGCTACCGAAGATATAGAGCGCTGCTGCTGTCATGATGACCGTGATAACCGTATTGATTGAGCGGATGATCGTCTGTTGGATTGATTCATTGACGATATGTGCCAATTCATCAAACGAGACTTTCCGTCCACCTTTTTCAGCCAATCCAAGATTTTCTCGTACCCTGTCAAACGTAACAATCGTATCGTTGACGGAGTAACCGATAATCGTCAGTACGGCTGCGATGAAGTAAAGATTAACCTCAATCTGGAACAACGAGAAGAACGCGATGATCATTAACGCATCATGTAATAGGGCGAGCACTGTTGCAATCCCGTATAACGGTTGGAATCGGAACGAGACGTAGATGACGATCCCGAGTGACGCAAGTAAGACCGCATAGATCGCGTTACGGGCGATTTCTCGACCGACTTGTGCCGAAACTGTCGAGATACTCGGTTCTTTTTTGTATTCCGCTTCAACCGATTGTTTGATTTCAGAAATTTGTTCTTGGCTGAATTCACCAACGAACGTGACGTTCGCTAACTTTCCGCCTTGAGCGAATTGAATGCCATCGATTTCTTCCGCATCGATTCCGGCATCTTCGATGACAGAGCGGACATCCGTTTCTTTGATTTGATTCTCAGAAGAAATCTCGACGCGCGTTCCTTGCGTGAAGTCAATCCCGAGGTTCAGACCTCGGAACGACAACAAGAGGACCGACACGATGACAAGCGCAATCGTGATTGCGAAATAGACTTTACGATGTTTGACGTAATCGAATTTCGTAGGATTAAAGCTCACGGATTTCACTCTCCTTTACACCGAACCATGATTTCTTCTTATCGAACCATCGGCTACTGACAAGGAGTTGCATCAGGTAACGTGAGACAAAGACGTTCGTGACGAACGTGACAGCGATCGAAACCATCAACATGATGGCGAATCCTTTGACCGTACTTGTACCGAAGTAGTACAAGACACCAGCAGAAATCAACGTCGTCAAGTTGGCATCAAGAATCGTACCGAACGAACGGCGGTTACCGGCTTTGAATGATGACAAGACCGATTTACCACTTCGTAATTCATCCTTGATTCGTTCAGCGGTGATGATGTTCGCATCGACCGCCATCCCGACTCCAAGAACGAGTGCCGCAATCCCTGGTAAGGTGAGGACGGCATTGATCCCGTTAAAGAAGATCATGACGAGATAAATATAGAACAGCAACGTGATGATCGACACGAATCCAGAGATTCGGTAGAACAAGAGCATGAACAAGAAGACCGCAGCTACACCGATTGCTGACGCAAAGAGCGTCTGATCGAGCGCATCCTGTCCAAACGCTGCCGAAACGGATGTCGAGTAGATTTCCTCGAGTTTGACCGGTAGTGCTCCTGCGTTTAGGATCGACGATAATTGTTTCCCATACTCAGCATCGATATCGCCACCAGAAATGATCGCTTTATCCGAGTTGATCGGTTGTGTGACTGATGCATCCGAGACGATTTTTGAGTTCGCTTTTTGAATTTCTTTTTCGTACGAATCACCTTTCTCGTAATCGAGCCAGATAACGAGACGGTTCGCAGGTGGTTGCATTTGCGAAACCTGTTGTGTTACTTCATAGAATTTTTCTTTTGATTTCATCGTCAGTTCGACGAGTGGTTCATTCGTGTTCGGATCATAACCGACTTTTGCCCCTTTGGCTTTTAAGTCTGAACCGTCAAGCAACAACTTATCGTTGATGTCACGGAATGACAATTGTGCTGTCGAAGATAGGATTTGACGTGCTTCCGTCTGATCCTTGACGCCAGCAAGCTGAACACGAATCCGGTTATCGCCTTCGATCCGGATATCCGGTTCAGAGACACCAAGGACGTTGACACGGTTCTCGATTGCCGTCAGCGTCGCACTCATCGCATTTTGATCGATGACGTCTCCTTCTTTCAGCGGTTGTACTTCATACAAGACTTCAAAGCCACCCTTAAGGTCAAGGCCGAGCTTCGTATCCTTCAACAACCATGACGATGTCGTACCGATCAGTACGAGCACCGCGATGACGACGATGAAGAATGTGGCAAGTTTCCCTTTCTTGATCATGCTACATTGTCCTTTCTCTAGTTCCCAGTATATTTTCAGACAACTTTGTTCTCCTACCCTAGCTTACAAAAGAAATGGTAATCTTAGCAAACGTTTTTCTCATATATAAACAGAAAAGACGCTCCGGAATTCGGAAAGCGCCTTTTCGATGCCTTATTCGACAGTTTCGTCGTCCATGACAGTAGTAGATTTTTTCGTCACTTCTGCGACAGCACTCCGGTTGAATGTCAATTGTGCATTGCCTGACTTCAATGTTACCGTCATGTCGTCAACTTTTTGGACAACCCCGTGAAGACCACCGATCGTAACGATCGAGTCGCCGCGTGAGAGTTCATTTTGCATCTGACGCACTTGCTTCTGGCGTTTGTTCTGTGGACGGATCAACAAGAAATAGAACACCACGAAGATCAAGATCATCGGGAGGAATGTGATTAAGCCTTCCATCTGATTCAGCTCCTTTTATCATTCAAATCACGTTCATTATACCGTGAAAGAATTGATTTGTCAGACGATTTGTTAGAAATTCTTTGCGTTCGGTAAATTGTAACCGTATTCTTCGAAGAATTCTTCCTTGAAATCAAGCAGACGATCCTCACGAATCGCTTGACGAACGCCCTCCATCAACTTGACGAGGAAGTGAAGATTGTGTGTCGAACAAAGGTGTAGACCGAACGTTTCTTGCGCCCGGATCAAGTGATGGATGTACGAACGCGAGTAATTTTTACATGCGTAGCAGTCACACTTCTCATCGAGTGGACGGAAATCGCGTGCATATTTGGCATTTCGGACGACAAGACGTCCTTGTGATGTCATCAACGTTCCGTTTCGTGCGATCCGTGTCGGCAAGACACAGTCGAACATATCGATTCCGCGAATCGCGCCCTCGATCAATGCGTCCGGTGAACCGACGCCCATCAAGTAACGTGGTTTATCTTCCGGCATGAGTGGTGTCGTGAATTCAAGTGCACGGTACATGACGTCTTTCGGTTCACCGACTGACAGACCACCGACCGCATAACCCGGGAAATCAAGGGCTACGAGATCTTTTGCACTTTGACGACGTAAGTCTTCGTATTCTCCCCCTTGGATGATACCGAACAGCGCTTGGTCGTGTGGACGTTCGTGCGCTGCAAGACAACGTTCCGCCCAGCGGCTTGTCCGTTCGACGGATGCTTTCATGTACTCATGAGAAGCAGGATACGGTGGGCACTCGTCAAACGCCATCATGATGTCTGAACCGAGTGCGTTTTGAATTTCCATCGCTTTCTCCGGTGACAAGAACAGTTTATCCCCGTTCAAGTGGTTCCGGAAGTGAACGCCCTCTTCCGAAATATTACGTAAGTCAGCGAGCGAGAAGACTTGGAAGCCACCTGAATCCGTCAGAATCGCGCCATCCCAGTTCATGAATTTATGCAGACCGCCCGCTTCCTTGATGACGTCGTGTCCAGGACGCACCCATAGGTGATACGTGTTCGCGAGAATGATGTTCGCGTTCATGTCCTTGATTTGCTCCGGCGCCATCGTCTTGACCGTCGCTTGTGTTCCAACCGGCATGAAGACCGGTGTCTCGAAACTACCGTGCGGCGTGTGGACGATTCCTAACCGCGCTCCAGATTGTTTACATGTTTTGATATGTTCGTATGTTACCGCGTGTTTTGTCATTAGTTTCGTTCCTCTCTCGTTAAGAACATCGCATCACCAAAACTAAAGAAACGATAGCCGTTCGCGACAGCTTCTTCGTAGGCGTGCAAAATGTGTTCCCGTGTCGATAATGCGGACACGAGCATGATCAATGTCGATTTTGGTAAGTGGAAGTTCGTGATCAATCCATCGATCCCTTTGACTTCTTGCCCAGGGAAGATGAAAATATCCGTCCAGCCTGTTGCTTCGACGAAGTCACCATGGTCACGGATGACCGTTTCAAGCGTCCGCGTCGACGTCGTACCGACCGCGATGATCCGTCCGCCTTGTTTGCGTGTTTCACGTAGCAGAGCGGCTGAACTTTCCGGCAGTTCGTAGTACTCACTGTGCATCTTGTGACTATCGACGTCGTCGACCGAGACAGGACGGAATGTGCCGAGTCCGACATGTAGCGTCAATGGTGCGATTTGAACGCCTTTCGCTTTTAATGCTTCAAGCAATTCCGGTGTGAAGTGAAGACCAGCTGTTGGTGCTGCAGCACTACCGCGCTCCCGTGCGTAGACCGTCTGGTAACGATCTTGATCTTCGAGTTGTTCATGAATGTATGGTGGCAGTGGCATCGTTCCGAGTTGGTCGAGCACTTCGTAGAAAATCCCGTCATAGAAAAACTTCAGGATTCGTCCACCGTCTTCCAGTGCTTCGACACACTCAGCGCGGAGTAATCCGTCACCAAACGACAAAATCGTTCCTGGTTTAACCCGTTTTGCTGGTTTCGCAAGCGTTTCCCAAACATCGTCACTCGTCTGCTTTAAGAGCAACAACTCGATCTTCCCACCTGTCTCTTCCTTCACACCAAAAAGGCGTGCTGGCAAGACTTTCGTATCGTTGATGACGAGCGTATCGCCTTCGCGAAAATGGTCGACGATATCATGGAAGTGCTGATGCTGAATCGCACCTGTCTCCCGGTCAAGGACCATCAATTTTGAACTCGTCCGGTCGAGCAATGGCACTTGGGCAATTTGTTCTTCTGGTAAATGAAAATCAAATAAATTTACATCCATTGGTTCAATTTCCTTCTTTCAGTCCTAAATGTTGGCGGGCGAACGGTGTTAAGACACGTCCGCGCGGGGTACGTTGTAAAAAGCCTTGTTGCAATAGATAGGGTTCATAGACATCCTCGATCGTCTGGGCGTCTTCCCCGATCGTCGCTGCGATCGTCTCGAGTCCAACTGGACCGCCAGCAAACCGTTCTGCTAGTGAACGCAATAAACGATGGTCGACATCGTCGAGTCCTAGCGCATCGACATGCAACCGATCAAGCGCACTCGTCGCAAGCGCGGCATCGATGTCGGTTTGATGCGCGACTTGCGCAAAATCACGAACACGCCGTAACAAGCGATTCGCGACACGCGGTGTTCCGCGTGAACGAAGCGCGATTGCTTCTGCCGCGAGACGATCTGCTTCAAATCCGAACAGACGCGATGTCCGCGTCACGATGGCAGACAACTCTGACATCGTATAATATTCAAGCTTCAGCGTCACGCCAAAACGATCACGTAGCGGTGCTGATAGCATCCCGGCACGTGTCGTCGCACCGACGAGTGTGAACGGTGGTAAATCGATCCGCACGCTTCGCGCGAGTTCCCCTTGACCAATGACGATATCGAGACAATAATCTTCCATCGCCGGATAGAGAATCTCTTCAATCGATCGACTTAATCGATGAATCTCGTCAATGAAGAGCACGTCTCCTGGTTCAAGTGATGATAGGATTGCCGCTAAATCACCCGGTCGTTCGATTGCAGGACCGGCTGTCGTCTTAATGCCGACTCCCATCTCGTTCGCGATGATTGTTGCAAGCGTCGTCTTACCGAGACCCGGAGGGCCATAGAGAAGCACGTGATCGAGTGTTTCCTGACGGATTTTTGCCGCTTCGATGAAGACACTCAAGTTTCCCTTCGCTTTCTCCTGCCCGATGTATTGCTCGAGCGTCTGAGGACGCAGACTCCACTCTTCTTGATCTTCCGCATGGGCGGATTCTGACAAAATGCGCTCTTCCATGTCCTCACCTCACATTCAATAACAACTGGAGTGCCCGTTTGACATATTGATCCGTCGACAGGACTTCTGCCTGCAACGCTTTTTTGACTTTTTCGACTTCTCGATCACTGTAACCGAGTGCTGTCAATGCTTCACAGGCTTCGTTCAACTCAGCGTTACCTTGCGCGAACAAGCCTTCGCTCGGCACGTAATCTGGTGCAAGCTCCGCTAATTTCCCTTTTAGGTCAAGCGTCATTTGCTTCGCTGTTTTCTTACCGACACCTGGGAACTTGACGAGATAACTTTCCTTCTCTTGTTCAATCGCTTCAACGAGCGCATCAACATTCCCCGATGCGACGATTGCGAGTGCTCCTTTTGGTCCAATCCCTGTTACACCAAGCAACTTCGTGAACAAAGCACGCTCACGACGGGAACGGAATCCAAATAGGACTTCTTGGTCCTCACGGACATAGTGATACGTATATACGATGATCTGTTCGTCTCCGGTCCGATAAAAAAACGGGTTCGGTGCTACGATTTTGTAGCCAATCCCGCCGACTTCTACCGTCACGAATTCTGCACAGACATAAGCGACTTCGCCGCGTACGAATTCTATCAATGTGGAACGCTCCCATCTTTAAACAAACTCTCGTGTTATTGTAGCATACATCTTCGTTTGGCTTCAAAGCGTTCTTCAGCAAAAATCAATACATACGTTCGCTCTCGAGAACATGGAACCAAAAAGCGTGATCGCTTATGCGACCACGCTACTCATCTGTACTTACGATCTTTCGAGCATCCGTTCGAGTGCTAACACAGCATGCCGCGTCGTCTCTGCGTCGACCGTAATAATGTTAACCGGCTCTCCTGCTTCGACTTGTTCAAGCGCCCATGCTAAGTGCGGCAAGTCGATCCGGTTCATCGTCAGACAAGGACACATGAACGGATTAAGCGACACGATATCGAGTTCTGGATGGGTCGTTGCGAGTCGATTGACGAGGTTCATCTCTGTTCCAATCGCCCACTTTGTTCCCGGTGCAGCCTGCTCGATTTGCTGAATGATATACGCCGTTGATCCGTTTAAATCAGACGCCGACACGACTTCATGCGAACATTCCGGGTGAACGAGAATCTTTCGCTCTGGATCCGTCTTACGGAACTGCTCGATTTGACCGACCGTGAATTTTTCATGCACCGAACAATGCCCTTTCCATAAAATAACGCGGACATCTTGATCTTCTCCGTCAAAAACGAGTTCATCCTTAATCGGATCCCAAATCGCCATCTGTTCTAGCGGAATCCCAAGAGCGTGTGCCGTATTGCGACCGAGGTGTTGATCGGGTAAGAAGAATAAGATGTCTCGTTCAGCAAGTGCCCACTCGACCATCTGGACAGCGTTCGATGACGTTACCGTTGCCCCACCGTGACGACCGACGAAAGCTTTGATCGCTGCTGTTGAATTAACGTACGTCAACGGCAAGATCGACTCCCCGAACCGTTCCGTCAAGATTGTAAAGGCACGCTCCGTTTGCGTATCGTTCGCCATATCTGCCATCGAACAACCAGCACGCATATCAGGTAAGACAACCGTGTGTGACGAATCCGTCAACATATCTGCCGTTTCTGCCATAAAGTGGACGCCACAGAAGACTGTGTATTCGGCTCCTGTCATCTGCTTCGCGACTTGCGCGAGCTGGAGCGAATCTCCCGTCGCATCCGCGAACTGGACGACTTCGTCTTTTTGATAGTGGTGGGCAGGTAAGAACAAGCGACTGCCCATCCGTTCTTTGACCCCTTCGATGATGGCGATCAAGTCTGCTTCTGATTGCTGTAAGTACGACGCCGGAATTCCCTCGTGACGTAATAGATCAAATGACATCTTTTTTTCCTCCTTCGATTTTCATGCTGATATCGAGCGCTGTTGCTGAATGCGTGAGTGCCCCAAGCGAGATGACATCTGCGCCGCTATCTGCATAGTCGGGTAACGTTTCAATCGTGATACCGCCAGAAAGTTCGACCGTAATATGCTGTGGAATCAATTGTCGGAGCTGTTTGATTTCTGTTGGTGTCCGGTTATCGAGCATGATGATATCGACTCCTGCTGCCACTGCCTCGAGCACTTCCGCTACCGTCTCGACTTCGACTTCAATTGGTGTCGTATGACCTGCGACACGTTTTGCTCGCGTCACGGCTTCCGTAATCGATCCCGCGACTGTGATGTGGTTATCTTTGATCATGACCGCATCATCGAGCCGCCCGCGATGACTGTATCCACCACCTACTCGGACCGCGTGTTTTTCTAACATTCGTAATCCAGGTGTCGTCTTTCGTGTATCCGTGATTCGGATTCGTCCTGCTGTTACCTCGACCGCTTGACGTGTCTTCGTCGCGATTCCGGACAGACGCTGAACAAGGTTCAAGGCGACTCGTTCCCCGCTTAAGATGTCCTGTAATGAACCCGACCACTCGGCAAGGAGCGTTCCACGCGTCACGACAGTGCCTTCTGCTACATGAAGGGTTACGTCGACCTGTAAAAGATACGCCATCTCCCGAATGATGTCTGCTCCACAAAAGACACCGTCTTCTTTTGCTAAAAAACGACCCGTCCCACGCTCTTTTCCTGTCAAACATCCTTCACTCGTGATATCCCAGTGTCCGATGTCCTCCACTAAAAATGCTTCCAGCTGTTGCCGTAACTGCCACTTGTTCAACGTTCTCATCCTCTCCTGTCAATCGAATCCGTGCCCCTTCAAGCAACAAACATGCCGTAACGTAACGTAATCGATTTTCTTCCGCATCCTGTCCAAATTTCTCTAACGTCCAACTTTTTAATTCATCCAAGCTCTTCTGTATCTGTTCGACATTCATCTCAACACCAATCACTTGTGACACATAAGCTGTCACAGAACACACGGGTCCAGGACGTCGTCTAACTCGTTCTACTGTACGTTCAGGTAACAACTCGAGCTGTTCTGCTACTGTTTTTCCCATGACAACACATTCAAGGAGCGAGTTCGACGCCAGGCGATTTCGACCGTGTAGTCCAATCGATGCTGTCTCGCCGACCGCGTAAAGTCCTTCGACATTCGTCCGCCCTGTCAGATCCGTTTCGATCCCGCCCATCAGGAAGTGGATGCCTGGTGCGATTTCAACGAGATCTGGATTTATGTTCAGTTTTTCACATTTTTCAACAAACGTTGGAAACCGTTTTGTCCGGTCGACGACGTTTGACGTATCGAGATAGACTGGTTCCTGTTTTCGCACCTCATGGATTCGTTTAGCGACTTCATCTCGCGCCGCTAAATCTCGCATCGGATGATCCGCCATGATGCGCTCGCCGCTTTTCGTCACAAGAATTGCTCCTGTTCCACGTAACGCTTCCGTGATCAATCCTTCCGAACGTCCATTATGAACGAGTACTGTCGGATGATGCTGGATATATCCAAGATCGCGAATACTCGCCCCTGCTTCAAAGGCGAGGGCAATGCCGTCTCCTTGAATCGTAGGATCATTCGTTGATGCAGCAAATAATCCACCCACTCCACCAGTTGCAAGAATCGTTGCCCGCGCCATAATTTCAACTGGTTCGCCGTTTCTATATCCGACTGCACCTAACACCTGTCCATCCACTTGAATCAATTCCGTAATACACGTCTGCTCAAGAATTGGGAACGGCACACGTGGCACTAAGGTTTCCATGATCCGTTTACCGGTTTCGTCCCCGCCACAGTGATAGATACGAGGTAAACGGTGCGCCCCTTCTCGACCAAGCATATAACCAGCATCATCTTGATCGAACTTGACACCATACCGTAGTAGAAATTCCATCGCCTCAGTTCCAGATCGCGTCACGTAATCAACGACAGTCTCCTTGAATCTTCCTTTTGCTGCCTGACACGTGTCTTCAAAATGACCTCGATGATCAACTTCAGCGTAAGCTGCAGCAATGCCACCTTGCGCTCGGACGGAGTTCGTCTCAAAACGAGTACCTTTCGTGACGAGTAACGCTTCGGTTCCTGGTGGTAAATGCAAAGCGACAGAGATTGCCGCAAGCCCTGTTCCGATGATCAATACATCTGTCTCGATCTTTTTATGTAAAGACATATGTTTTACACCTCTA
Source organism: Exiguobacterium acetylicum (assembly GCF_022170825.1). Taxonomy (NCBI): domain Bacteria; kingdom Bacillati; phylum Bacillota; class Bacilli; order Caryophanales; genus Exiguobacterium; species Exiguobacterium acetylicum. The sequence goes on from NZ_CP081878.1 coordinate 2,233,856, forward strand.
TACCTAAAAGTTTACTATTGACTTGACAATAAGTTTGGCATACTTTTAGCTGAGTGACAAGACGAAAGGACAGGATTTTTCATGATCTATCTCGATTACGCAGCGACGACTCCGCTACACCCACAAGCGCTTGAACATTATCAACAAGCCGCTCAGTCGTTCTACGGCAACAGTTCTTCTCTTCATGACATCGGTGGTGACGCAGAGCGTTTGCTAAAGCGTGCGCGTCAATATCTGATGCAACAATTGAATCAACAGGAAGGAACCGTCATCTTTACAGGGAGCGGGTCAGAAGCGAATTACATCGCTTTGACACATTTGATGCGACAAAGTAACAGGTCAGTTGTCTTGACACTTCAATGTGAACACGACTCGGTCTTGCTTCCGCTTGCGCGCTGGGCGCAAGAAACACGTCACCTTTCTTTATTACCAGACGGAACGTTCGATTGGGAACAATTCGTCACGGCTTGTACAGATGAGATCGGTGTCGTCTCAATTCAACACATTAATTCGGATACGGGTTTCCGGTTTCCAGTCGAGCAAATTGCGGCATATTGTCAATCAAACGGGGTTCTATTTCATTGCGATGGAGTCCAAGGGTTTTTAAAAGATGAGATCAACATCGACGCCTTTGACGCCTATACGATGAGTAGCCATAAGGTATATGGACCCAAAGGATTAGGCGCCCTCTATCTGCGGCGACCACTCTTTAGTCCCTATTACGAAGGACATCACGAGTACGGAATTCGTCCGGGTACAGTTGACATTCCAGGAATTGCGGCATTCATCGCTGCCTGTGAGGCGTCTCGATTAGAAAATCCAGGAATCCAAGCTTCAAGCCGTCAATTTCGTGGTATGCTAAAAAAAACATTGTCTTCGTCTCGTTACACGATGATTGAGTCGCCGACCCAACTCGCTTCCATCTGTGCCATCCATACGAAACAACGCGATGGTCAATACGTATTACTCGCTTTGAATCGTGCTGGAATCGCAGTTTCCGCTGGTAGTGCTTGCCGAGCCGGAGAAAACGGTCCGAACGCGACATTGCGTGCGATTGGTTTTGATGAATCATCTGCTCATGGGTTGATTCGACTTAGCTTTGGAAGAACAACGACGAACGAAGAAATCGCACAGTGCATCGATGCGTTAAACACGATCTCATGACACTGGAGAAAGGTAGGAGACATGATGGGGAAACGCATCTCCGGAGAAGAACGCCGGAAATCATTACTTCGTATGATCGAAGAAAGTGAACAGCCTGTCACGGGAACAGCACTCGCTAAACAAGCGGGCGTTAGCAGACAAGTCATCGTTCAAGATTTATCGTTATTAAAAGCAAAAGGGTATCCTGTCATTGCGACAGCTCGTGGTTATTTCATCAATGACCCGGAAGTCGACGGTTCGAAATTACGCCGGAAAATCGTTTGTCGTCATGGCATCGATCAATTAAAGGATGAGTGTGACGCCATCGTCGATGAAGGAGTCGTCGTTCGCGATGTCATCATTGAACATCCGGTCTATGGCTTCATTACGGGAGAACTAATGCTGAAAAGTCGTCGCGATGTCCGCGTATTACTCGAGCAACTGGAGGAGACACAAGCTACTCCACTCTCGAGCCTAACGGACGGAGTCCATATCCATACTCTTGAGGCCGATTATGAGGAAGCACTCGAAGCAGCGATTGCAAAACTCGATCGTCTCGGAATCCTCGTTTCAGAACTTGATGTCTGAACATACAAAAACCGCTTATTCCTAAGGAATAAGCGGTTTTTGTATTTAAATCGGTTCAAGTCGTGTATCTGGCATCGCAGATGGACGATCAAAGGTCGCTAAGACTTTTCGGACACGTCGGTTTTCGATATGCAAGACGGTCAACGTGACACGTTCATACTGCATCGCTGTTCCGACTTCCGGTAGCTGTCCACTCTCTTCCATGATCCATCCACCCAGAGACTGGGCATCCGTATCTGGCATCGTCAATTGAAATTGCTGGCAGAAGTCTTCAATATCATACTCCGCTAGACATTCATATTGCTCTGGACCAATTCGTTTCGTGTACTCCAATGATTCATCGTGTTCATCCCAGATCTCACCAACGATCTCTTCTAAAATATCCTCAAGGGTGATGAGACCAGCCGTGCCCCCGAATTCATCAAGGACGACAGCCATATGAGATTGCTTGATTTTAAGTTCTGGTAACAAATCCATCAACCGTGTCTGTGGAACGACGAATGACACGGGTCGAATCCATTCTCGGATATCAACGGAGCCGTTCTTCACATACGCTCGTAGAAAGTCCCGTTCCGATAATACACCGATGACATGATCAATCGAGTCCTTATAGACCGGTAGACGGGAATAGCCGCCTTTTTGCACTTCTGCGAGGATGTCTTCGAATCGTGCATCGATATCAATCGCCTGAATGTCCATTCGTGGCGTCAACGCATCCTCGACCGTCGCATGTTGAAAATCAACCGCTTGATGGACGAGTTCAGCCTCTGCAAGACCCATGATGCCCTCTTCCTGACTGATATCAACGAGTGCCTTGAGTTCCTGTTCAGTCACGAGCGGTCCTTTCGGATCCGCTCCCATCAACCGAAGTGCCAACTGGCGTAAGCGGAGTAACAGGAAAACAAGCGGTCGAAAACACAGTAAGAAGAAACGAAGTGGACGTCCGATCAGTAATACGTAACGCTCTGTATGCTCACGAGCGTACGATTTCGGAATCAATTCGCCAAACAACAGCAACAGAAAGAACAGCGCAAGAAACGCAACAGTCTGCGTCGCCACCGTCTCGACGAACTGGATGATCCACCAGCCACCAAACAAGACGAATCCGACATTGACGAGTGTATTACCAATCAAAATCGACGTCAGTGTCTCCTCATAACGTTGAAGCAAACGAAACACGCGGGACGCACGCGCGTCCCCCGCTTCTGACTGATGCAACAACCGCAACCGATTGACACTCGCGAGTGCTGTCTCGGATGAGGAGAAAAACGCGGATAACACGAGAATCGGAATTAACCAAACGAATGAAATCATGGGCAATGGGTCCACGATGCTTTCACACTCCGTTTCCTAATGGAATAAACCGCTTAGAATGATGACTCGACGAATTCGAACTCGAAATCACGGATTCGAACGACATCACCGTCAATCGCACCAAGACGACGTAACTCTTCATCGACACCCATTTGACGAAGTGTCCGAGCGAAACGTTTAATCGACTCTTCACGCATGAAGTTCGTCATCGTGAAGAGTTTTTCGATTCGAGGTCCTTTGATGACGAAGCAATCGTCTTCATCTTTTGAAATCGTAAAGCCGGCTTCTGGTGCTTCGTAACCGTAGACGACACGTGGTGTCGCTGTTTTCTCTTCGAGTTCCTCTAGACCGAATTCTGGTGTCGCATCGACGAGGTCAGCGATCCGGAATAAGAGATCACGTAATCCTTGACGGGTTGCTGCTGAAATCTCGAATACTTCAAGATCCGGGAAAGCTTCCTTGAATGCTTCGAGATGTTCTGCCGCATCCGGCATGTCCATCTTGTTTGCGACGACGACTTGTGGACGTTCTGTCAAACGAAGATTATAGTCTGCGAGTTCTTTATTGATGATATTGTAGTCTTCAATCGGATCGCGTCCTTCCATTCCACTCATGTCGATGACGTGGACGATGACTTTCGTCCGCTCGACGTGACGGAGGAACTGGTGACCGAGTCCGACACCTTCACTTGCGCCTTCAATCAATCCTGGTAAGTCAGCCATGACGAAACTACGGCTATCTTCCGTTTCGACGACACCGATGTTCGGTGTGATCGTCGTGAAGTGATACGCTCCGATTTTCGGACGTGCTGCTGAAACGACGGATAACATCGTTGATTTCCCGACACTCGGGAAGCCGACGAGACCAACGTCTGCTAGCATCTTCAGTTCAAGCTTCAAGTATTTTTCTTCTCCCGGCTCACCGTTTTCTGCGTGCTCAGGCGCCGGGTTGGCAGGTGTTGCAAAACGTGTATTCCCACGTCCGCCACGTCCGCCTTTTGCGACGATTGCTTGTTGTCCGTGATGGACGAGATCCGCGATAACCGCGTCCGTATCATCATCGTAGACAACCGTGCCTGGTGGAACCTTGACGACTAAATGCTCAGCTTTACGACCGTGCATCCCTTTTGACATTCCGTTTTCACCTTGGACTGCTTTAAAGTGACGTTTGTAACGGAAGTCCATCAATGTCCGAAGTCCTTCGTCGACTTCGAGGACGACGTGAGCCCCGTGACCACCGTCACCGCCGGCTGGACCACCGTCTGGAACGTATTTCTCGCGACGGAACGCTACTTGCCCACGTCCTCCGTCACCTGCTTTTACATAAATATTTACCTGATCGACAAACATGTCGGATCCCTCCTCTTACTTCTCTTCCTCAAATGGAAGACTTTCAATCTCAATCACACACTCATTTTCCGTCTGCGACTCGATTTCCATCGGCGTCACTAGATTCTCAAGGCGCGACATATCTAGTAGATCCCGATAGATCTCGATGGTCACGCCCTCGTGGAAGGTCACGGATACTTCTCCTACTCCTACATCAATCATGGCGATGGCTGCTTCGACGAGTCGTTTCAACCGCTCATCTTCCATGTGGGGTGCTCCGATGACATCATACGTCACAGTTTTGCCTGACCATTCAGCTTGCAGTAACGCCAGTGCGGTTTTCGGCAATCCGATTTGCGCTAGACGTCCTTCCCGAGATGCTTGCTCCCGGTACGCCGAACAGATTGACTCGACTGCTTGTTCGTCTCCGATCGCGCCATACGAACGGACGAGTTGTATCCGGTTCAACCACTCGTGACGAAGAGTCTTTAAAAGATCAAGTACCTGCTGTTCCTCCATCGGTCGTTCCCTCCTAAAAAAAACAGACCCTAACCCTCGAAAGTGGCTAGAGTCTGCTTCGTCGATCCTTATGCTGGGTAAACGCTGACTTGTTTCTTGTCGCGTCCGAGACGTTCGAAACGAACGACACCAGTTGCAGTTGCGAAAAGTGTATCATCGCCACCACGTCCGACGTTCATACCTGGGTGAATCTTCGTACCGCGTTGACGGTAGAGGATTGAACCAGCAGAAACAGTTTGACCGTCTGCACGTTTCGCCCCAAGGCGTTTCGATTGCGAGTCACGACCGTTCTTTGTCGAACCTACCCCTTTTTTCGATGCGAAGAACTGAAGATTAAGTTTCAACATGTGGAATCCACCTCCTATACTTGTTCAAGTTGGATAAACTCACCGTAACTTTCAGCGATGGTACCAAGCTGGACCAAAGTCGCCTCAAGTAACAATTGGGTGCGTTCACTGACATCCGGTGCTAAGTCAGCGTACGGTTCTACATAAAAGTAGCCACCCTCTTGTTGTTCTGCCATTTCAAGGAGCAGGACCTGCCCGAGTAATGCTTCTATGGCATTGTATGCCCCGAAGATCACCGACGATACGCCGGCGCAGACAAGGTCGAGACCTGGTTCTGCAAACTCGGCATGTCCTGTCACTTCGATGGAGCGGACGAGTTCCGCTTCATCTCGTCGAATCTTGACACGTATCATGGCTTACGCTTCGATTTTCTCGATGCGGACCTTCGTGTAAGGTTGACGGTGACCTTGCTTACGACGGTAGTTCTTTTTCGCTTTCATTTTGAAGACAGTGATCTTTTTCGCGCGAGCGTGTTTGATGACCGTTGCTACGACCTTCGCACCTTCTACGAGTGGAGCGCCGACTTTAACATCGTCACCACCAAGGATCAATACTTCACCAAATTCAACTGTGCTGTCGACGTCTGCGTTTAATTTCTCAACGTAGATTTCTTGGCCAGCTTCGACTTTGACTTGTTTACCACCAGTTTTGATAATTGCGTACATTACGTGCACCTCCTCTTAGGAACTCAGACTCGCCATCGCGGGCAGCAGATGCTTTAAAACCCGGTCTGTGCGGTTGTAGTCATTTGGTGCTTCCAAACGAACTAACGTTATTCAGAATACCAAACGTTCTTCCACCTTGTCAATGCTGTTCTGAAGGATTATTCCGATCGCTTGACGAAATCGAGACAGTCCTGTGACGACCCCGTGAACAGGACGGCTGGATCGCCTTCAAGCACATGCACTTCGAGCGGTTGGCGGGAGACGAATTCGTCTTGCAGCAGATGACGCGGTGCCCGAATCACGACTGCTTCCGCGTAAGTCGCGATCTCAAGCAACTTCGGTTCGATTAACCGATAGACGCTTAATCGTGTCCACTGACCGGATTCCTGCGAGCGTTCCTGTAGTGATTTTCCATGGCGTTGTCGTGTCAGTTCGCATAAACCCATTTTCGTAAAGCCATAGACTTCGATTTGTTTTGTCTCGAGTGCTGCTCGCTCTTTTAAGAGCTGGGTCACACGTGTCTGACCTTTACTTGAGCCACGGAGAAAATCAATCGCAATCATACCGCTAATGTTGCGCAATCGTAATTGACGCATGACTTCGACGGCAGCCGCTTCATTGATTTGGTCAAACGTCCGCTTTTGTTCCTTAACGGAAATCGTCTTCCCGCTGTTGACGTCGATGACAGTCATCGTTTCAACTTCTTCAATCAAGAGATACGCCCCTCCGTCGAGCCAGACGACGCGTTGCATCGCTTTCTCGATTGCCCCATCAATCTTCTCCATCTCTGGCAAGCGTCCTTTTCGCAACGACCGTTCGACAGACAGACCAAGTAATTCGAGTCGTTCCTTTTCCTGACGTGTCATGACGAGCGCTTCTGTGACATGTGGAAGCCGTTTTGCTTCTTGGACGATCAACGCCTCATCTTGTTCGAGACGAGGAGACTGCATGAGTTCTTTATGCCGTGTCCGCAACGACTGCAGCTCTTGCTTTAATTCCTCGATTGACGCTTTTGCTGCCTCCGTCCGGTAGAGAATGCCTTCTTCGTCTGTCGTCGTCAGTTGCTCCGCTAGTTGGCGCTGAACGACTAAATCCAGCTTCCGACTAAAACGGACCCGCCGACCGTACGGGAAATAGACGAGATAACGCCCCCCATAGGTGATGTTCTGCGTTACCTTATGCTGTTTCGGTGCGACGCCTTCCTTGACGACTTGGACGAGTAACGTCTGCCCGACCTGAACAGCTTGTCCGATCGTCGGTACATCCGGAAAACGACGCAGTACTTCTACCGTCTCATTAAGTGGTAAGTACAGCGGTGTACCGTCGGTCGCGATTAAGAACGCTGCCCCGAGCGTCGGATGCAATCGATCGACCTTAGCATAGACGAAAGTACCAACGCGAATCTCGTCGCGCATCCGTTCATGGTATTCAATCAATCGACCACCTTCGACCAATGCCAGTCGTTCGAGCGAGGCGGTCTGTTCACTAATCCATCGCATACTGATCCCTCCAAAAAAATTAGACTAGGCGCGACGATGTCGTCCTAGTCTAATTTCCCATTCTTATTTCATCCCAAGCATCTTCTTCAATTTGACGAAGAACCCTTTTTGCGGTTGTTCATTTAAATCAAGCAGTGGTACGGATTCGCCAAGAATCCGGCGCGCGATGTTTCGGTAGCCGAGTCCAGCCCGGTTATCGGGATTCATCGTCACAGGGACACCACGGTGCGAAGCAGCGATGACTTCTTCATCATCGATGATCAGACCAAGCAGATCAATCGAGAGAATGCGCATGATCTCATCGATGTCGAGCATATCGCCAGACGCCATCATGTGTGAACGGACCCGGTTGATGACGAGTTTCGGAACGATGTTACGTTCTGAGCGCTCAAGCATTCCAATGATCCGGTCCGCATCCTGGACAGCTGCTTTTTCTGGTGTCGTCACGACGACGGCTTCATCCGCTCCAGCAATCGCATTCATGAACCCTTGTTCGATCCCTGCTGGGCAGTCAATCAAGACGAAGTCGTATTCGAGTTTTAGTGTATCGATGATTGCCTTCACCTGTTCGGGTGTGACGGAGGACTTATCCTTTGATTGAGCAGCAGGCAACAGATACATCTCTTCAAAACGTTTATCGCGGACGAGTGCTTGGTGCAACTTACATTGCCCTGTCACGACGTCAACGATGTTATAGATACTCCGGTTATCGAGACCAAGCACGATATCCAGATTGCGTAACCCGATATCCGTATCGACGAGACAAACCGAATGTCCCATCAATGCAAGTGCTGTTCCGATGTTTGCAGTCGTCGTCGTTTTCCCGACGCCGCCTTTTCCGGATGTGACGACGATGGCGCGTCCCATGTTCGTCTTCGCCTCCATATGTACCTGTTCTTTCACTTGTTCCATATCCGTCACCCTCTTTCACTATCAATCGCAAACTGATCCATCCGCGCGAGCGGAACGGTTTGAAGGCGGGAGAATTCGACCCCGTCTTCACCTAAAAATGCACAACCCATGTCAAGCGCAGGAATCGGTGCGTCATCCGGTTCCTCGTGGATGGTTCCAGCGACCGCAACCCATTTCGGCTGGAGCACACTCGCCGCGACGACCGCTTCCGTATTGCCACCTTTCCCCGCATGAACGGTACCACGCAAAGCACCGAGACAATAGATACTTCCTGTCGCATGAACGACCGCTCCCGGATTGATATCTCCGATGATGACGATCGAACCTTCGACGTCTAATACGTGCCCACTGCGTGCCGTTCCACCGAAGTAATGAAACGTTCGCTCTCCGTACAAGGCTTTTGCCTCGTCCTTCGTGATGCACTCACTGTCATAACCTTTGAAAGAGAAGGAATCATGTCGCGCGACGATAGATTCGACGGCCGTCAACACCCCTTCATCGACGTAACGTCGACCGAAGAAGAAGGTGATGGGTACGGCGCGTCCGTTCTCGACGGATTTGTCCGCAAGCGTCAACTCTAAATCGTCAAGAAATTCATCCACACTGCACCTTTCATTCACATAGACGGCGAGGCCACCACGATGACCTTTCATCGTTACATAACGTTTACGCTCAATCATGACTCATCCTCTTTTCTCGTCAAGGGTCGACTGCACGAGTCGGGTCATCGGGTAATACAGGATGATGATCCCGATCAACTGGGCAACCAGACTCCTTGGAATGATCTGTGTCGCAAGTTCCTGGAAGGAAACCCCGACACCAACGACCGAAGCCGTGAAGAAATATATATCGAGTTCATACAAAATGGCACTAAACGTGAACGTGACGAGAATCGTCAATACGTTCTCCTTTACATATTTTAGCACGAAGCTACTAAAAAGCGGAATGGCGGATAACGCAAATAAGTAAATGCCGATGATATCCGAGTAAACGAAATCATAGAGCAATCCGAAGACGAGTCCGAATCCGAGTGCCTGTTCGAGTTTTCCGTACCGACCGAGGAACATTAAACCGATCAATGTCGCATGAATGACATACGGTGAACCATCACCGAGCGGTCCAGCGAACAGCGTCCCTTCTAAGATAAAAAGAAGGAACACGGCGAAAAACAACTTAACGTTATTCACGAGTGTCCCCTCCCTTATCGGTCTCAGCGAAAGGTTCTTTCGCTTCGCGTTCAATCACGAAGACATGACCGAACTGTTCGAAGTCTGCTGCCGGTTTGACGTATGCGATTTTCGAAGCCCCATACTGATCGGCTTTCACTTCCTCGATTTTCCCAATGACGATCCCACTCGGATATTTTCCACCGAGACCAGACGTCGTGACGGTCTGCCCTTTTTTCAGCTTCGCGTCATTCGGAATTTTCGTGAACTTGAGGAATTTCGTTTCTTCATCGAAACCTTCGATCGTACCGAAGACTCCTTTTCCTTTCGTGTCGTCAGCCGTTGCCGAGACGTTATTCGTTCGACTCGTATCCGACATCAACTGCACGAGGGAAGTATAAGCGCTCGCCTGGATGACGCGACCGATTAGTCCATCTGCTGTTACGACAGCCATGTTCGGTTTGACTCCTTTTTGTTCGCCGATGTTGATTGTGACGAACCGTTGCCATTCGGATGATGTCCGACCGATCATCTCTGCTGGTAACAATTTATAGTCGCGAATCGATCCATTCAGGTCGAGCATATCTTTCAATTCTTTATTCTCACGTTCAAGATCACGGACTTTGACGGCATTACCGGCATAGTCACTCAAGCGTGATTTCAAATGTTCATTCTCTTTGTACACGTCACGCACTTCTTTAATCGAAGTGACCGTATCATCAATCCAGCCAATCGGTGTCGCGAAAAGGCGTTGACCGACGCCCACGGTATCCCGCACGAAGCTTTGATACCAGTGGGATTGGTTACGCCCTTGCAGCGAAATCCCGATTAAGATCACCAAAAGGAGAAAACTAAGGAGTGTGATGAGCAGTTTTCGATTATTTAAAAATCGCTTCATCGCTCATCCCGTCCTTATCTTTTTTGCGAGATGCCTGATTTCGAACGAAGGACATTCATCATCTCGAGTGATTTTCCTGTACCGATTGCGACACAATCAAGTGCGTTTTCCGCAACGAGTGTCAAAATACGTGTTTCGTCTTCGATGACAGCGTCGAGGTTCTTCAAGAGTGCCCCACCGCCTGTCAAGACGATTCCGCGGTCCATGACGTCTGCTGATAATTCAGGAGGCGTCTGCTCAAGCGTGTGTTTGACACCTGCAAGAATCGCTTCGACCGTATCCGAAAGTGCATCGCAAATTTCTGCACTTGTGACTTCGATCTGTTTCGGAAGACCTGTCACGAGGTCACGTCCACGAATTTCCATCGTTTCGTTCTCTGATTCTTCATCGATGCGAGCGTAACCGATCGTCATTTTCAACGTCTCAGCTGTCCGCTCCCCGATCATCAAGTTGTATTTCGATTTGATGTAACGAATGATTGATTCGTCCATCTCATCGCCACCAACACGGATCGATTGGCTTGTTACAATACCACCGAGTGAGATGACAGCAACTTCTGTCGTACCACCACCGATATCGACGACCATCGAGCCTGTTGGTTCTGAAACTGGAAGACCGGCACCGATTGCTGCTGCAAATGGTTCTTCGATCGTGTACGCTTCACGCGCACCTGCGAGTTTCGCTGCATCTTCAACGGCACGTTTTTCGACTGATGTGATACCACTTGGTACACAGATCATGACGTTCGTCTTGGAAGAGAACAAGCCTTTTTTCTTCGAAGCTTGATCCATGAAATATTTGATCATCGTAGCGGTTGTTTCATAATCCGCGATAACCCCGTCTTTCATCGGGCGTCGTGCAGTCACGTTACCCGGCGTACGACCGATCATGTTTTTCGCTGCGTTACCGACAGCCTCAATTTTTCCTGTATCCGTACGGAAGGCGACGACGGACGGTTCGCGGACGACGATTCCCTGCCCCTTTACATACACAAGCGTGTTAGCCGTACCTAAGTCAATGCCGATTTCACGGCTGAATGATCCAAACATTATTCAAAAAACCCCTCTCTGAGAATACACTTCACTAATTATAACGGAAAAGCCTTCATTGGAAAGCGTTAAAACGTTACAGCTTGTTTACAGTTCGCCTTAGAAAACACATAAAAAAACGTCTGACGGAAAGAATCGAACCTTTCCCTTCAGACGTTATTCTTACATAAATCCGCGCTGTTTCATACTAATAAATTGTCCGTGCCCGATGATGATATGGTCAAGACAACTGATTCCAATGAGCCGACCTGCCTCAACAAGTCGCTCTGATACCTCAATATCTTCCCGACTTGGCGTCGGATCACCGGACGGATGATTATGGACGGCAATGAAGTTCGCAGCCGAGCAGCGAATCGCTTCCCGAAAAACGTCTCGCGGGTGGACGATTGACGTGTTCAATCCTCCGATGAATAACGTCTTTTTCGAGACGACCTCATTTTTTGTATTCAAATACAGGCAGATGAAGTGCTCCTGCTGATAGAGACGCATCTCTTCTAACAACAGTTCCGCCGCGTCTTCCGGTGAGCGGATCGTCGGTCGAACCCATTTCGGTTCTGTGACGAGACGCCGACCGAGTTCCAGTCCAGCCATGATTTGTAATGCCTTTGCCTTCCCGACCCCAGGGGCTTTTTCAAGTCCACCGACTCCAGCTGCCTCGAGTTCGATCAATGAAGGATAGATGTGCAGTAATTCTTCCGCGATTTCAAGCGGTGTCCGGTCGCGTGTTCCACTTCGGACGAGACACGCCAGCAACTCGACTGTCGTCGCTTGTGCCAAGCCTTTCAACTGAACCATATCCTTCGGCCATTCAATCACAGCATCCGACCTCTCTGTTTCAGAATTACGCAAACATCGGCTTGATTTCAAAGGACGCGAGACGTTTCGTGATTTCGTGGATCGGCAGTCCGACGACATTGTAGTAATCGCCCTCGATCGCCTCGACGAACAGACCACCCATCGCTTGGATACCATATCCGCCTGCTTTATCGTAGGGCTCGGCCGTCGCGATATAGCCTTCGACCCACTCGTTTGGCAATGCACCAAAACGGACATGTGTCGTCACGTCGAACGTCTCTTCCTTCTCACCAAAGCGAATCGTCACCCCTGTCACGACCTCATGAGCGCGTCCTGATAGACGGGCAAGCATTGCTCGTGCCTCGACCATATCTGCCGGCTTCTCGAGGATCAGATCGTCAATTGCAACAACGGTATCGGCAGCTAGAATGACACCGTCCGCTGTGATCGCTCGCGCTTTCTTTTGCGACAAATGACGAACGTATTCATGTGGTGACATCGGGTACGGTGCCTCTTCGACGACGTTCGCTGGTACGACTGCATGAGGGATTCCGATTTGTTGCAAGAGTTCCGCCCGGCGTGGTGAAGCCGACGCTAGAATCAAGTGTGGTTGCGTTATCATTAGTATCACGTTCTTTCCCGTTAATTTCGAATCGGATAATTCGAGTCATCGTTTAGTCTAACAAAAAACAAGCGGTCCCTAATAGACTAGGAACCGCTTGTTTAATCTTAATTTCCTGTCACATCGACAAATGGATCTGACTTCGGTGTCTTCTCCTCGAGTGGCGTTTGTTTATCCGGTGACAACTTCGTCAAATCCGGACGATAATACGATTCGATTTCCACTGTGAACGAGAGCATCTCATCCTCAAGTAAGACCGTCCCACTACCTGGCCCCGGTTCTTCCGGTCCCGATAACTGGATCTGACGCAAGACCGTAATCCGATCCGTCCGTTCTATTTGCTTTAAGAATGCCATCAGTTCAAGATAAGATGGGGCTTCGACCGTTAGTGATGCCGGCAATGGCGTTGCGTTAGCGGTGACGGGTGCGGCGGCAGTTGTTTCAGCCTGGTCCGATTCCGTCGCCATCGCTCCGTCAACAGCAGGTGTTGATGTCACCGGTGACTGTGGTGCTACTTCTGTCGCCTGACCAAACGTGATCGACTGGACTTTGACACCGGCAATCTGACTCGATGCATTGATCGCATCGATGACGTCATCGTTTGACGCCGTCACCGGCACTTTTTGCTGCAAGAAGCTTGACTCGGCGACGTCAACTTTCTGTTCATTCGCTTTCGCTTGCTCGAGCACCATCTGTTCTCGCTTCAGCGTCGCTTCTTTTTCTTGCAATGTTTGATGCGTCGTATACGTCGTATAACCAAAGTAACCGACCGCACCGAGGACGATTATAATCGTTAGACCGAGGAGGATATAGCTACTATAACGTTTCAATTGTCCGGCACCTCCTCGATTTCAGTCGTTACATTCGGATCAGTCGTCTCCGTCGTCGAATCGGTCGAAGGAGTCGCTTCCGTCGAGCTATCCGTTTCCGTTTCAGCTGGCTGATCTTCCTTCGGTACTTCTGGATCGGCTTCGTTCGTCTCACCCTTGACGACTTCCGTCGGATTGACGTTCAACGAGAATTGTCCGATATAACGTGGTTCTTCTGATTTGGCATCGTCAGACGGTGTAATTTCCGTCGTCGGAACTTCTTGTCCGGTCGTCGGGTCAACTGTCGTTGTCGTGACGACGTCTGCCTTTTCGTTCATCGTTCGTGTCGTCACACTCGCAAGATTCGTTCCTGAGAAGACTTTATCCGTCAACAGCTCGCGGTAAAAATCGTTCAGTTCATCAAGCGTCTCGAATTGTGTCGTCATTGTCACGGCATGATCCGCACCATAGGCGAATTGAAGAATATAACCGCGTTCTGGTAGATAACGAGTAATCCGCTCAAGCGTCGGCACGGCAGGACGTGGTGTCGTCTCAAGTCCTTCGACCGTCTGTTTGAGTTGTGCAACTTCTTGTTTCGCGGATTGATCCGACTCTGACTGCAGCTGACGGACGATCTGGATTTGATCGTTCGTTGATTCGACGCGGTCAGCGAATTGATCGGTTTGCCAGTAGAGATAACCACCAGCGAGTCCGCCGAACAATAATAGGATGAGTGAAGCGACAAGTGGGTACTTCGGTGCTTCATCATTCTCGGGTAACAAGTTGATCCGGTCTTTTCGTGGTGAGGCAAGACCAGCAAGCGGTAAGTATGCCCGTGGAATCGACTGCCCGTCGATTGTCATCATATCTGGAATCTCATCGAGACTTAAATCAAAGTTTGATCGGAAACGGGTCGCCAGTTCATCACGGAACGGGAAGTCCCCAGCAAGGACGACGTTCGTGATTTCTCGCCCTTCGCGCGCGAGCGAAAAGCGATAGAAATCGAGCACACGCGAGAACTCAAGCAACATCTCGTCTAAGACGAGTTCGACTGTCGGATCATCCGAGCGATAGCGATAATGCAGCTGATCGTCGATGACGTCAACGTCCCACGCGTCAGCCGCAAACGTATCGACCGAGCGAATCAGACGCGGGACGTGATCTTCGATGATGATCAACTGGTGATTCGTCGCATTCGCATTCCAGATCAATAACGTATCAGCGTCCGTCGTGACCGGATGATGGGCTTCAATTCCGAAATAGGTCGCAAGCGGCTGTGGTTCGGCAGCAACGAGGCGCAAGTGTTTTTGTTTGAACAGTTGTGTATACTGCTTCAGCGCTTCGTTTGGTGCGGCATACAGCATGATTTCTCGTTTCCCGTCCTCTTCAAGAACGGTGTAATCGAAGTACGGTTCTTCAAACGGTAAGACGATGCTATGTCCGATCTCCATGAACAAGTAGCCGCGGATTTGATTCGTCTCGATTGTCTCCGGAATATCCAGTTTCCGGGCGAGGACGAGTGAACCATCAAGCGCAAGTACGGCTTGCGAACCACGCGGGACTTTCAGTTTCGTCAGTAGCCCATCAAAGATGAAATCAAGCGAAGCTTCCGGCTGTAACCAGCCCCCTTGCAGTGTTCCTGGCGGCAGCGCGACGACTGCCCGGCGCTTAATGACGCCTTTTTTGACGACCGCACCGAAAATTGCGACATCGGTGAAATTAAAGTAGATATAAGTACCTTTACGCCGTTGCGCCATATGTACGTTCTTCCTTTCTTAAAGCAGTAAATCGAGGTACCACGATACCCAATCATCCGCAAAATAATATGTCAGTAATGTTCCGACAGCAATCGACGGAACAAAGGGAATTGGTTGTTTTCGCTTCACGCGTCCGAGTCCAAGTAACGTTAAGCCAAGGACGGATCCGACGAATGCCGAGACGAACAAGGCAATGACGACGTGAAGCGGTCCAAGGAAGATTCCGAGCAGTCCGAACAGCTTGACATCCCCTGCCCCCATACCACGCCGGGAAGCAAGAAAAATGACGAATAATAGAACGAACCCGACGATTCCACCAATAATTGGATTATACCAGTTTTCGAGTGGAGAAAGGTAGCGCACAATCAAGGCAATCGGCAAAAAGATTAGTAAAATTTTATTCGGGATCAGCATATACGCTAAGTCCGACATCGTTAGGATAAACAGCAAGCTCGTCAAGACGAGTGATAACGCCAGTTCCATCGACCAGCCGAACTGCCAAAAGGCATAGGCGTAGAGAATCCCTCCGAGTAATTCAAGCGCTGGATACTTGATTGAGATTGACTGTCCGCAAGAGCGACACTTCCCTCCGAGCACAGCATAACCGAGTACTGGAGTCAATTCGAGCGGTCCTAAGACATGTCCACACGTCGGACAATGGGAGCGCGGATGAACAATCGACTCCCCGATCGGAACGCGCAGACCGACGACGTTCGTAAACGACGTGATGAGTAAGCCTAACAAGAAAAAATAAACCGTGAAGACGATCGTCATAACACGACCTCCCTTTCAAAAAAGTTCAGAAAAAAACCCCCGAGGAGGGGGTGTTATTATGATTCTGGTGTTGGTGTTGCAGCAACAGTTTCTTGATCATCTGAAACCGTTGCACGTTTTAAGTCAGTATCTTTTACGTTTTCAAAATAAGCGACTCCGTTAGCTCCAACTAGTTTCACTTTATAAGTGAATTTTCCACCGTCCACTTTAGCAACTGTGACAGTAGCAGTCTTATAATCCTTATCTTCGTTCATTGGGTCTTTTAACGAATCAATATAGTTATCTAATTCGCCAGTACCATCGTCTTTGAAATCAAGTTCATCACCAGTTTTAATTCCGGCTGCATCAGCAGAAGCCTTCAACTTTGCTGCACTCACAAGTTGTTTCGCATTCGATACTTGCGCATCCTTACGTGAGTTCTCGATCAATCCACCAATTGCGACGACAGCGATTGCTGCAATGATTCCTAAGATAACGACGACGACGAGTAACTCGATCAACGTCAATCCGCGCTCATCGCGCATTTGTTTTGCATCTAACCAGATTTCTTTCAAACGTTCTACCATTTTTGTTATGCCTCCCTAGTACTTTTTCACTGTTTTTGGTTAGTAGGTAATACTATCCATATGAATACTATTATAGTAGCACCATATTTTTTGTAGAAAATGACTTTTTTTCATATCAGGTAAATGTTTTTACAATTGTCAACTCGCTTGTATATCCGAGTAAATTTTAAACATCGGTACGACGACTGCAATGACGATGACACCAACAATTGCCGCTAAGACAACGATTAATAATGGCTCAATGATCGACTTCAATCGGTCCGTCGTCGTCTCAACCTCCGTCTCATAGAAGTTCGCGACCTCTGTCAGCATTGAATCGAGACGTCCTGTCTCTTCTCCGATCGCAATCATCTGCGTGACGAGAGGTGGAAAATATTTGTTTTTCTCAAGCGGCTCGTGCATTGGAATTCCGCGTGCCATTGCTTCGTTAGCACTAGCAATCCCTTTACGGATGATCCGATTCGTAACGATCCGTTCCGTAATATCAAGCGATGCCAAAATCGGGACCGATGCGTTCAACAGAACAGACAAACCACGCGTCATCAAGGCAATTTGTGACTTTTGAATCAGCGGACCAAAAACAGGGATAATTAGTAAAAAACGATCAAAAAAGAGACGTTGTCGCTCGTTCTTTAAATTAAAGTAGAGTAATCCAATCAACCCAAAGGACACTAACAACATGACCCACCAGTATGCGACAAAGAAATCTGATACTGCGACGACGAGTTTCGTAATCAACGGTAATTCGCTCCCGAGTTGATCGAAAATCGACGCAAACGTCGGTACGACGTTCATCATCAGGAATACGACGACTCCTACCGCAACAAGCGAAACGACTGCCGGGTAAATCAGTGCCGAGATGACCTTCCGTTTGATCTCATACTGTTTTTGAAGCTGTGTCACGATATTCTCAAGTGCTTCCTCTAAGTTACCACTCGCTTCCCCTGCCATCGCCATACTGACGAAAAACGTATCAAAGACACGGGGATGCTTTTCGATCGCTTTTGAAAATTGAATTCCACTGCGTAAGTCATCCTCGACTTCAATCAGTGCTCGCTCAAGTGGCTTCGATTCCGTCTGTTTCCGAAGAATCTCCGTTGCTTTGACGATTGAGACACCCGACCGCACAAGTGTTGCAAACTGACGCGCATACATGACGAGATGTTCGATTTTCGGTTTAGGACTAAGAAACGTAATCTCCGTATTCAGTCCTTTCGACTCTTGTTTCTCAAGTGATGTCACAGCGATCTGATCCGTTCGCAATTTTTCTGCGGCTTCTCGTTTCGTCAGCGCCGTGATTTTACCCTTCTTTCGTTTACCGGCCATCGTGCGACCTTCATACGTGAATACTGCCATGTTTTCACCCCGATATGTACGGCGTTGCAGCAGATGCTGGAATCAATCCTCGGCTAACGAGGTCCTGCAACGCCATTTGCATCGTCTGCATGCCATATTGTTTACCTGTCTGTAAGACAGATTGAATCTGATATTCCTTACCGGTCCGAATTAAGTTTGAAACGGCTGGTGTATCGACCATGATTTCAAGTGCCGCGACACGCCCTGTTCCGTCCGTACGGGGCATCAGTCGTTGCGAGATAACGCCAGCCAGGACGTTCGCTAGCTGAGCCCGAATCTGGTCTTGTTGCTCTGACGGGAAAACATCAATGATCCGACTAACCGTTGAGGCAGCCGTCGACGTATGGACCGTTGCGAAGACGAGGTGACCGGTTTCAGCAGCCGTAACGGCAGTTGCAATCGTCTCAAGATCTCGCATCTCACCGAGCAAGATGACATCCGGATCCTGACGAAGTGCCGACCGTAATCCGGTTGCGAAGCGTGGCGCATCGATTCCAATTTCCCGCTGATCAATCAGACTTTTATGGTGACTATGTAAGTATTCGATCGGATCTTCAAGTGTGATGATTCGTTTATACATCGTCTGATTGATTTCATTGATCATCGCTGCGAGCGTCGTTGACTTTCCAGATCCGGTTGGACCAGTCACAAGAATCAAGCCGTGCGGTTTCGTCAAAAAACGTTTCAGAACAGGAGGCAGTGCTAATTGTTCAAGCGTCGGCACTTCCGTCGGGATCGTTCGAAAAGCCATCGATAATGCGCCCCGTTGATAAAAACAGTTGACCCGGTACCGAGCGACGCCCGGTACTCCAAACGAAAAATCAATGTCCCGATCTTGCTTTAACTGTTGATACATCTCGTCTGTAATCAAGGAGCGAACGAATCCATCAATGATGACGGGCTTCATTTTTTCCGTACCAAACGGGGCTAACGTTCCATTGATTCGAAAAACAGGTGGCGACCCCGCCGTAATATGGACATCGGATGCATCTCGTTCTTTGGAGGAAC
Source organism: Exiguobacterium acetylicum (assembly GCF_022170825.1). Lineage (NCBI taxonomy): Bacteria > Bacillati > Bacillota > Bacilli > Caryophanales > Exiguobacterium > Exiguobacterium acetylicum. Next base: position 2,252,971 of record NZ_CP081878.1, read on the forward strand.
GTAATATGTCCTCGATTTGCGCACGTTCAATCGTACTGTTCATTCAGAAATCACCGTCCGTAATATTTCTTCTGTCGTCGTGATGCCTTGTGCTACTTTCGATAACCCATCTGCGAGTAAAAAACGTTGTCCTTGTGATTTGACATGAGCGGTAATTTCGCCCTCTGTCGATTGGTTCATGATCATCCGCCGCAAGACTTCATCAATCATGATCACTTCCTGAATCGCGACACGTCCACGGTAACCTGTCATGTTACATGACGGACAACCGCGTCCCCGCATGACTGTCGTCGCCTCGATTTCTTCTTGATCAAACAATTCCTGTTCTCGCTTCGAGATTGGATGCACTTCTCCACAATCGCGACAAACTCGACGAACGAGTCGTTGTGCAATCAAACCACTGACGGATGCCGCAACAAGGAACGGTTCAACACCCATATCGATTAATCGGGTGATTGAACTGACGGCAGAGTTCGTGTGTAAAGTTGAAAGGACAAGGTGCCCTGTCAGCGAGGCACGAATTGAAATCTCCGCTGTCTCAATGTCTCGAATCTCTCCGACCATGACGACGTTTGGATCTTGACGGAGAATCGAGCGAAGACCACTTGCAAACGTCAGACCAATCTTCGCATTGACTTGCACCTGATTGATGCCGTCAACTTGGTACTCGACTGGGTCTTCAACGGTGATGATATTGCGTGACTCATCATTCAATTCATTCAACGCTGCATATAACGTCGAGGATTTCCCGGAACCGGTTGGACCGGTAATCAAAATAATCCCGTTTGGACGCTTCAGCATATCTCTGAATTGTGATTCGTTACGCGAACTAAAGCCGATTTTTGAGATTGAGATATTCGAGTTCGAGCTGTCGAGAATCCGAATGACGACCTTTTCGCCGTAAACGGTCGGTAAGGTTGAAACCCGGAAGTCATACGGCAAACCATTGAAGACGTACTTGATTCGTCCATCTTGCGGTAAACGGGATTCTGTAATATCAAGTTCACTCATGACTTTGATTCGTGTCGTCAAGATGTTTTGTACTTGTTTTGGATAGTTGTTTTCCGTCCGAAGTTCACCATCAATCCGAATCCGAATCGTCATCGACGATTCCTGCGGATCCATGTGAATATCTGACGCACGTTGTGCAATGGCATTTTCAAGAATTTGATTGACGAGACGAATGACAGGCGCCTCTTCTCGATTCACGACGTCAGCAATCTGTTCATTCGTCATGACGTCGTCCGACTCAAGCAACTCTCGTAATGAGGAATCAATGTCGTAATACTTTAAAATCGTTCGTCTGACTTCTTCACGTGTAGCAATTCCGACATCAATCAATAGACCGGTTTGCATCCGTAAGTCATCAATGGCAATCAAGTCCAAAGGATCAGCCATCGCAATGAATAGCCGGTTCCCTTCACGATAAATCGGAACAAGATTGTGGCGCTGAGCTAAGTCTTTTGAGATCAATTTCGTGACAGCGACATCTACCGGGTAGTTATATAACTGAATGATTGGAATGTTAAGTTGATGATGTAAGGCTTCCAATAGTTGTTGTTCCGTCAAATGACCTAATCGTAAAAGGGCATCTCCTAATTTTTCAGTCGAACGTTTGACGGTCAACGCTTCATTCACTTGCGCTTCTGTCACGACACTCTCTTCAATTAACATTTCACCCAATCGCTTTCGCTTCATTGCCATTTAAATCGTCATCCTTCCGCGTGCCATGTTTCTTCTGCTTCTAACACATCCGGTCGTTGTTTCTTTTCATCAATCACACTCGTCACAGCAGCCGTGATCACGCACAACATGAAAATTCCAACCGGTACGATTGGATTCGTCATCCAATCAAGTTGAATACTGAAATAAATCAATGTCACGATGACAATCGTTGCTATCGATAAAATTGCTTTAGCTGCCATTGAAGTGACATATGGAATGTTAACGGCAAACATTAAGCCACATACAATCGTAGCGAGACCGATGATGATACCTAATTCAATCGCAATCGTCGTCCAATTCATCGCTATTTCCCCTTTCTTAGCCGACAGGTTCACCAGTCGTTTCGTCATCGACTGGTGACGCTGGGTCGCCTGTCTCATCACTACTCGGAGATGTTGGTGATGTCGGATTATCCGGTGTCGTTGGTGATTCTGGCGTATCCACAGTCGTATTTGGTTCCGTCGTGTCAGTTGCTGGCGTGTCTGTAGATGGTGTATCTGTAGATGGTTCTGTCGTATTCGTTCCGCCATCGTCTGTTGTTTCATCAACTGGTGGTGTCACTGGTACAGGTTCAGCTTGATTACTTTTTGTGACGATTGCAGGAATCGCTGCGTAAAAGTCAAGCGCTAGCAATTGTTTCTTTTCGCCTTTCACTGACTTCACGACACGATAGACCTCAATTGATTTTCCGTCTTCACCCGCTTGTGTGTCGCTTGTTGATCCCGCTGTCAATGTTGACGAGTAACGTGTGATCGTCCGATAAGGAATCGTTTTTTCTCCTTCTAAGACAGTGGTGACCGTCTCTTTGAATGGCGTTCCACGAAGTTCCAACGTGACGTCACTGCCGTTTTGAACTGCGACCAGTCGATACGACACGGCTTGTGTGTTGCGGACGGCGAAGTCTGTTTTTTCATCGATTCGTACATCATAGCCGAGTGTGATCCCGTCTGGTAACGTACTGTGTGGCATCCGTTCCACAATCTCAAACGGTGTTTTTGCAAACAATTCATACAATTTACTACCGACGTAGGATCCTGCTACAGCGTCCATGCCGTATGTCTTAACGTTCATCAGTTGACCTGCTTTAATCTCGACGTTTGCCATCGCAGTGATCATTTGCTCTTCAGCAGCAGAACGTGTCGTAAATGCGACGCTTGAGACGACTGTTTCAGAAGTATCCGACGTCGTGTCTGTTTCAGCTGGATCATAATTGCCTTCAGCTAACGTCTTACTTGTTTTAATTAACCATCCTTCAAATGCTTGTTTTTGTTCCGCTGTATAACTAATCGGTTGCGACGCTAAATAACTTTCTAAATTCACTTTTTCAATTCGGACAACCAAATCGCCACCTTTTTTCAAAGATGCTTTTTTGACGGCCGTCGCAACGTCAATTGCTACGACATTCGTTGGAATCGGTGTCGTTTCTTCCCCGGTCCCGGTCGTCAGTGGTGTCTTCTTCGTCCATTCTGTCACTGCTTTTTCCACAGTTGACTTCGCTTCGTTACGCTCCATACCACTAACGGGTACAGATCCGATTCGTGCCGTTTCCGAAAACGTTGTAGTTTCTGTCGCTTTGCCAGTAAATGAAATCAAGGCAAACGAAGGGACATAGATGAGGGCGACGAGTAAAACGAGTAAAAGAGTATGTACAGCAAAACGCTTAAAGTTAATCATCATCTGTTTCCTTTCTGTATCAATTAATCATTTCAGGTATCTAGTATTTCCATTATAATGAATGAATAAGTGAAAGCGTAGCCTTTTCCTTACATATACTGTTTTCTTTTGCATTTTAAAAATATGTGGCATTATATCTATTCTTCAAAAGGAGTTCATTTCATGGTTCAGAAAGAAAGCGGATTTTCTTTAATTGAGGTACTCGTCAGCGTCGTTATCTTGTCGATTGTATCGATTGCCTTAATCAGTATCTTTTCTCAATCTTTACGTTCAAGCCACTCGAGTATGGATGAGACGACAGCGGCCAATCTTACTTCCTATGCGGCTTCTTACTTACAGCGGGAAACACTCGTCAAGACCTCTCCCCTGTACTTCAATCAATTGAAGACACAGGTCGGAAAAGATACATTTGATATCTGTCCATCTAGTGATTCGAATGTAGCCATCTGTAATCAAGTATTCGCGCCTGTCATCAACGGAACACAATACCGAATCAACCTACAAGTTAATTCAACTACAAGTAACGATCCTCGCTTACTAAACACCACCTTTACAATCAAACAGGATCAATCGAATGATATTCTATTTTCCTTAAAAGGAGTCTTAAGTAATGAACAGCTTAATCAAGAATTTCCGTTTGATTTATCGGCGCGATGAAGGCTTGTCACTGGTTGAGATTTTAGTCAGTATCGTCATTGCATCGATACTGAGTGCGGTCGTTTTAACCGTTTTCCTACTTGGTGCAAAAAGTTTTAAGGAAACGGATGCCATCAGTGACGTTCGAACGGAGGCGGATATCATGATTAGTTCCGTCTTATCTGATATTACGACGAGTGGTTACGATTTCGTACGATTGAGCGAAGACGGTCAGACGTTATCGCTCTATGACGCAACCCCGTTAAATGTCGATCCCGACTCTGGCTTGCTCGTTCGGATCAATGACCAAAACATGATCATGAATCCAAATCCGATCAAAGTGCTTCGCTTTGGTGAAGGGGCACTGACATTGACTGATCGAGAAGACGAGTTACTGTTATCGAATACTGGTGATGCTTCTCAGTTTCGGATCAAAAAGGCGACTCCGATGACAATCAATGGTGTCACCTATTACCAGCACGGAATATTAGAAATTTCTTTAAAAATTCAATCCACACAAGAAGAGAAATTACTTTCCCTTCAAAGTGGTATCGGCTTCTAGAGGTGAAATATTAACTATGAAAAAACAAGAAGGCTATACTTTGATTTTTGTTCTCGTCACACTAGCAGTCGTCTCAACACTTGCACTTGTCGTCATCGGTATTAATCTGCAGACGAAACGCTCTACAGAAATTCGAAAAACAGAAGTCTCCATCTCTTATGAAGCACGTTCGTTACTGAATGAAGGAGTTGCGAAACTATACAATACCTTTCCGACGACACGTCCTGTCTCAGCTGATTTTAAACAACAACTAGAACAATTGATGTATACACCGAACACGACAACACCCGTTACATACGAAAGTCTCTTAAAAAAAGGGACACAGTCGATCGGAACGTATCAATATAAACTCGTGACTTCAGCAAATGCATCAGTAAAAGATCTCGACAACGTCAAGATCGTCGAAATCACAGCCATCGTCTCTTCTCATATTTCAGATCAACCGGAATTGAAACGAACGTATACGCAACGTGTCTCACTCTCGACACTTCCAAGCTTCTTATATCATGTACTCGGCTCGGAAAATCAGTTGACTCTTAATGGTGCCCCAAGCATTAAAGGAAATGTCTTTTCGACTAAACCGATTCGCTTATCACAAATTCCGTTATTCGCTTACAAAGGAACTGCTTATTCGCCATCTATCGCTGGGAACTGGACAGCTAAGCCGATCATCGAAGGCGTCATTAACGTCAGCCCACCAACGCCAAATCCTGCTTTAAAACCGTTTGAGATTTGTAATACGGCTGATAAGTTCTGTAGCGAATTCGTCTCTTCGTGGCAAGATGCCTCAGAACCCGTCTCCTCATGGCTTAATTCTTCCGAATTGACACGTGTTGTCTCAACACCGTACGAGTTCTCGTCACTCAACTATCTCTACTCGTTCATCGAGTATTTACATCGACATAACTTACCGATTCAGGAATCAAATATCGCTACAGCCGATAAACAAATCGATGTAGAAAAACTACGAACTGCATTGCCACAAACAAATGGCATTAAAATTCTTCCGATTACTGCGACAAGCACCGTATTCGACGAGAGTCTGACCATCGACAATCCGAATGATAATTTGTTCGTCACTAATGCTAGTTATACAACGCCTTTATCAGCAATTTTACTTGATCAAGATATCAGCTTTTCAGAAAGTCCGATTATTTTAAATGGTAATCTATCGATTCAAAGTGTGCGTACGTTGACGAATCCATTGAAGATTTCTCGCCCTTTGATCGTCATCGGAGATTTAAAAATCAGTGGAAATGTAGCGTTTAATACAACGATTTTTGTTCTTGGGAAAACGACGATTGACGACGCAAACATCTCATCGATTGAAAACAACTCGATGGTTTTGCTCAGTAAAGGCGAGTTATTGATTAACCGATTTGATAAATTTTCGCAAACGACGAACGAGATTGAAGCCTTTTTATATAGTGATGCGATGACGAACAATCGCATTTATACCGTTGGATCGAACTTATCGATTTCTGGTGGATTGTTTACGAAAGGTAATTTAACAATCAATACATTCCGTGGTAGTTTTACGACGACGACTAGTCCAACAGATTTAACAGAGTTCGTTTCCCGGATGCGTAGTTCGAGCGATCGTCAGCAATCACGTCTTCAATTGAATTACGATGCCAATATCATTAAAAATCAACTGGCCTCACTTCCCGTAACCGATCGTATTCATCTGTACGTCGAACCACCTCAACGGAAAGATACCCAATAAAAAACACACAGCTGCGACTGTGTGTTTTCGTTTTAATATAAATCACTTGTATTGATTTGCGTCGGATCCTCATAAACGAGTACTTTGAAGCGAACGGACAGATCACTACCGTTCACTTGTTTCGGTTGTAACTGATCCACTGGAGATGTTTTCGAATCATTATCCGTGTCAATTTTGACCGTTTCAAGAGCTGTCAACCGGACATAAACTTTTCCACGTGATTTCCCTTTAATCATCGGTCGATTAGCGGTATTCGATGGTACGATTTCAATCGCATCCGTATCGCCTGATTCAATCGTTAAACGATAACCAGAAAACCATGTCGGAATGGCGTTACTTCCTGCTTGATCCCGGAATCCATACAGAGGTGTTGCATTCGAGCCAACTTGAACTTTCAACTCGTTTGCACTTAATGAAACTCCATCTTCAATGATCTTCAGTTTCTTCTCGACAGTACTGCCGGAGAAATCTTTTAGTCCAATCGTCACCGTGACTTCATTGGCACTTGCTTTAGCATTCAAAGGTACCGTAAATAAATTCGTCGGTGAGGTAACAGGAAGAGCCGCAGGAAGTGATGACGTAACCGTGTACGTGAATGGTTTAGTCGGTGTGAACGATTGATTCTCTTGTGTCACAAGACGAAATGCAAGGGTATCCGATTGATTTACTTTGATCTCCTTTTTCAAGGAATCGGCAAATGATCCCGCTAAGACGATTTTTGGTAACTTTACAGCAATCGGTACAGAATGATTCAAGGAAATCGACGTACCATTGAGCTTCTTGAAATCTGAGAATACAGTTGTCACGTTAATCACAGATGATTCTTTCGGTCGAACGCCGGAAAGACTTGTCGTGATTTGTGGTGCAGTATTAGTCGGTGTACTAAACGTTAAATAGCTTGTATCCGTCGTAAAAGTCGACTTCGTATTGGAAAATGCTTCACTCCATTTGAACGTATAAGCAGCTGTTTCATTGACATACAAATCGGACCTAGAACTACTTAGTGTCGGTCGATTGTAGAGTTGAAGTGTTGCAGTCTCGAACGGTGTCTCATACTCGATCAATGAGCTATCCGATGTACATTTTTTGTGATCAGGAAATTTACAATAGCCCCATGCATTCCCGTTCGGACGTTTCATTGATTGATTTACGGATGCTGTCGAATTAAACAGCGCTTGTGTCCCGTTAAACGTAACCGTTCCAGCTTTTGATGCTGTTCGTAATATGAAACGCCAAGTCAGTGTGTTTCCTGAAGTCTTACTAATCAGTTTCCCATTTTCATCATAGCGAACAACATAGGGATCCCATGACTTAATTGCTCCATTCCCACTTTTCCCGGCGCGTACCGGTTCAAATTCTACGACATGCGGGAAATGCAATATTACTTTTTGTTGTGTTGTCGTGTTATTTATTTTTTCAAAGAAGACCGTCTTCCCGTCTTGGATTAAATCAGTTGAAGCTAACAGCTTCGTACTTAGACCTTCCATGACAACCCCTTCAAACGTAAATCCCTCCGGTAGAAGTTCTTCGAAATTGAGCTCCCCGATCGCGAACGTCCCAGACTTCGAGTTTCCACAATTACCGGTAATGTATTTTTGACCAATCCGATTTAATTCAATCGAATAGTCCATAGCGACTAGATCGTCATCGCTGTTAGGCGTTGTGTTTTTCACGAATGCTTTTTGAACGTTTAAATCGCGGGAGGCAATTGGTGTTCCATTATCGAAACAACTGTTTTTCGCACTCGTGTAACCGAGACCTATACCGAGTAAAAAGACGATGAATACAAGTGAAGCCAGAAGTTTATAAGTTTTCATCAAGGACGCTCCTTGTACATGAATTTTATAATGACACTATTACTTCATTGTACGCCCTTTCACGACTTTTTACCTATTTTTTAATTAATTCCCAGTATCTTCGTACTTCACTAATAAAATAGAGCGATCCCGTCACGACATATGTTCGCTCTGCGCTTAATTGATTGAAGAATGCTTCGACCGTCGTTACGTTGGCTCCGTCTTGTTTTAACTCATCGAGTGTCCGCGCTCGCGGAAAATCAAATGTCGTCTCGTAAATATCTGGTGTGATGTTGCGTAACTGCTCAAGCATCGCTGTCCGGTCTTTATCACGCAATATTGAACAGAGTAATGTCACCGGTTTTGATTCTTCCTTTAACCGTTCGACGAGTGCTGTGATGCCTTCCGGGTTGTGTGCACCGTCGAGAATGATCCGTGGTTTGCGCGAGATGATTTCAAACCGCCCCGGATGTTTTGCTTCCCGTAACCCTTTTCGGATCGCCGCTTTCGACCATCCGAGTCGTCGCGCACAAATAACAGCGTTCGCTGCATTATGGACTTGATGATGACCTTCTAGACCTAAGCGGGTCTCTGGAATCCCATCATATGTCGCCCAAGTCCCCGTCTCTTTTAAGCGGTAACGGATGATTGCTTCCTGACTCCATTTCAACGTCGCATTCCGGTCACCACAATACGCCATTAAAGGCACCGTCAGTTCTTCCTGCAGTTTCCCGGCAATGACCGGCGTCCCTTGTTTGATGATGCCGAACTTCTGTAAAGCAATCTCTTGGAGCGTATCTCCGAGAATCGCTTGATGATCGTGCCCGATCGACGTGATGATCGCTGCGACCGGCTTCTTGAAAACATTCGTCGAATCATACAATCCACCGAGTCCGACTTCATAAATGACGAAATCGGGACGAATCTGATCAAAATAATAGAAAGCAAGTCCTGTTAATGCCTCGAACTCAGTGACCGTACCGAGTGCCGGATCGATGTGCTGGATAGCAGCTTGAACAGCGATCGCAGCTGCGACGAGATCATCTTCTGCAATCGGTACCCCGTTCAACATGATCCGTTCCTCGAACTGAATGATATACGGCGACGTAAACGTCCCGATTCGTAATCCTTCCGCAATTCCCATCTCACGTAAGAACGCAACCGTCGATCCTTTTCCGTTCGTGCCAGCGACATGAATCGTTGGAATCGCGTCCGGGTCAATCTGTAATTCCAGTAACATCGCCTGCATCCGTTCAAGACCTGGTTTGACGCCGAATGCTAGTAAGCTCGATAACCATTCCAATACATCTTCTCGCGTCCTCATGCTGTTCGCTCCTTTAAAAAAAGTGGCTCAAGGAGACTTGAGCCACTGCTGTTATTAGTGTGAGAGTTCGTTGATGCGTGCTTCGACAGCTTGACGTTTTTCCGTGTAGTCAAGTGCCTTCGCTTTTTCTTCATCAATGACATGTGCCGGTGCTTTACCGACGAAGCCAGGGTTGTTGAGTTTTTTCTCGACCCGTTCGACTTCTTTCGTATATTTGACGAGTTCCTTGTTCAAACGGGCAATTTCTTCCTCGATGTTGATCAAGTCCGCGAGCGGGATGAACAATTCTGCTCCCGTCACGATCGCACTCATCGCTTTTTCAGGTGCTGGCATCTGTTCTTCGATCCGGAGTTCAGATGCGTTCGTGAATTTTTGCAAGTACGAGCTGTTTGACGACAAGTCGTCTTGAACGCGTGCATCGTTCGTCGAGATGAACAATTGAATCTGTTTCGACATCGGTGCGTTGACTTCAGCGCGGATATTACGAACTGAACGGATGACATTCTGAACTGCCTCGAACGCTGGAACAGCTTCCGGGAAGTCGAGTGACGCATTACGTGTTGGCCATGCGGCACGTGTGATCGTTTCTCCCTCGTGCGGTAAGTGCTGCCAAATTTCTTCCGTGATGAACGGCATAAATGGATGCATCAGACGCATGATCCGGTCGAGTGTATACGCGAGAACCGAACGTGTCGTCTGCTTCGCTGCTTCGTCTTCCCCGTTGAGTGGTAACTTCGCCATCTCGATGTACCAGTTACAGAAGTCTTCCCAGATGAAGTGATAGAGAATACGCCCTGCTTCACCAAACTCGTATTTATCCGACAGACGTGTCACGTCGTCGATCGTCGTCTGTAAACGTGTCAGGATCCACTTGTCTGCTAGTGATTTCTCACCTGTCAAATCGATCTGATCGAACGTTAGACCGTCCATATTCATCAAAGCAAAACGGCTTGCGTTCCACAATTTGTTCGAGAAGTTCCATGTTGCTTCGATTTTTTCCCAGTAGAAGCGGAGGTCATTTCCTGGCGTCGATCCTGTTGTTAAGAACCAACGCAGTGAATCGGCACCGTACTTCTCGATGACATCCATAGGATCAATCCCGTTCCCGAGTGATTTCGACATCTTACGTCCTTCCGAATCACGAATCAATCCGTGGATCAAGACGTCTTGGAATGGACGTTGTCCCGTGAATTCATACGATTGGAAGATCATCCGTGATACCCAGAAAGCGATGATGTCATAACCCGTAACGAGTGTTGATGTTGGGAAGTATTTTTGATAATCCGCTGCGTCTGTGTTCGGCCAACCCATCGTTGAGAACGGCCAGAGCGCTGACGAGAACCATGTATCGAGGACATCGTTGTCTTGCTCCCAGTTCTCGATGTCAGTTGGTGCTTCTTTACCAACGTAAACTTCGCCTGTTTCTTTATGGTACCAAGCCGGAATCCGGTGTCCCCACCACAATTGACGGCTGACACACCAGTCACGGATGTTTTCCATCCAGCGTACATACGTGTTTTCAAAGCGTTGTGGAACGAAGTTGACCTTGTCTGGTCCTTGTTGTTCCTCGAGTGCTTTTTGCGCGAGTGGTTCCATTTTGACGAACCATTGGAGTGAAAGATACGGCTCAACGATCGCGTCTGAACGCTCCGAGTGACCGACAGAGTGCAAGTGTGGTTCGATTTTGATTAGAACACCTTCTGCTTTTAAATCTTCAACGATTTGTTTCCGGCATTCGAAGCGATCCATACCTTCGTATTTCCCTGCGTTCTCGTTCATCGTTCCATCTTCATTCATGACGAGGACACGTGGTAACTCGTGACGATTACCGACTTCGAAGTCGTTCGGGTCGTGGGCTGGTGTAATCTTCACGACACCTGTACCGAACTCCATATCGACATAATCATCGGCAACGATCGGAATCTCGCGACCAACGATTGGTAACGTGATTGTTTTTCCGACGAGGTGAGCGTACCGCTCATCTTTCGGGTTCACGGCAATCGCTGTATCACCGAGCATCGTCTCGGGACGCGTCGTCGCCAGTTCCACGTGACCTGAACCGTCCGTTAATGGATAGCTAAAGTGGTAGAACGCACCTTCGATATCTTTATAGATGACCTCGATATCCGAGATCGCTGTTTTTGTTGCCGGGTCCCAGTTGACGATGTATTCGCCGCGGTAGATCAAGCCTTTTTCGTAAAGTTTCACGAAGACTTCCTGAACTGCTTCTGACAATCCTTCGTCAAGCGTGAAGCGTTCACGCGAGTAATCGAGTCCGAGACCAAGTTTTGCCCATTGTGCACGGATCGTTGACGCGTACTCTTCTTTCCATGCCCATGATTGCTCGAGGAATTTCTCACGACCCATTTCAAGACGTGATTGTCCTTCTGCCCGCAGTTTTTGTTCGACTTTTGCTTGCGTCGCGATACCGGCATGGTCCATTCCTGGTAGATAAAGGACGTCAAATCCTTGCATCCGCTTCATCCGTGTCAGCATGTCTTGTAACGTCGTGTCCCATGCGTGACCAAGGTGCAATTTACCTGTGACGTTCGGTGGTGGAATGACGATCGTGTACGGCTCTTTTTCTGGATCCTGATCGGCTTTGAAATAGTCACCTTTCACCCAAAAGTCGTACCATTTTTCTTCCGTTGCCTGCGGATCATACTTCGTTGGCATTGATAATTCCTGCATCCTGATCGCTCCCTTTTTGTCCATAATAAAAACGGCTTCTCTCGTCCTATGCTAAGGACGAAAGAAAGCCGTTGCTTTTTTCCGCGGTACCACCTTAGTTCATCCAAAATCGGATGCCCTCGAGCCACGTAACGTGTGGAGGACGGATATCGCTCGTAAGACTCACGATACCAGCTCGTGGGGTGACCTTCCTCCTGTTCGCCCGTCACATCTTTCAGCCAAGGATGTGTTCTCTACGCCGGTACGAATACAGGACTACTCTTCCCGTCATCGCTGTTGCCATTTTCTTCTTTACTCATTTTAGCCGAGACTTCAAGTAATCGTCAAGAACTGCTTAACGACCAAATTCAACTTGGAGTTCTTGGAACGTCAATTCGACGGCTTCAATCGTCCGTTCGATGTCTTCGTCCGTATGGGCGATCGACAGGAAGAGACCTTCGAATTGTGACGGTGGTAAGAAGACACCACGCGCCGCCATCTTTTGATAATACGAACGGAACATCTCAAGGTTCGATGTTTTCGCTTTTTCGAAGTTCGTGACGCGTTCATCCGTAAAGAAGACACCGAACATCGCGCCTGCGCGGTTCGTCGTCAGCGGAATGTTATATTTCGCTGCAGCGTTCAGGTAGCCTTCTGACAGACGGCTCGCTTTCCGGTCGAACTCTTCATAGTGTTCTGGTTTCAATTGTGTCAGTGTCGCTAGACCCGCTGCCATCGCGAGTGGGTTCCCGGATAACGTACCCGCTTGATAGATTGGACCTTGTGGTGCGATCTGTTCCATGATGTCACGACGTCCGCCGTAAGCACCGACTGGCATTCCGCCGCCGATGACTTTTCCGAGACACGTGATGTCTGGAGTGACACCGAAGTGTCCTTGCGCACAATGGAAGCCGACACGGAACCCAGTCATGACTTCGTCAAAGATCAATAAAGCGCCGTTTTCCGATGTGATCTCTCGTAAGCCTTCGAGGAATCCTGGTTCTGGTGGGACGAAGCCCATGTTCCCAGCAGCCGGTTCGACGATGACACCGGCGATATCGTCGCCGTGTTTTTCGAACGCAATCCGAACAGCGTCTAAATCGTTGTACGGAACCGTCAACGTCATGCTCGCGATTTGCGCCGGAACCCCTGGTGAATCCGGTAGTCCGAGTGTCGCGACACCTGAACCTGCTTTGATTAAGAGCGAGTCACCATGACCGTGGTAACAGCCTTCGAACTTGAGGATTTTCGTCCGACCTGTATAGCCACGCGCAAGACGAAGCGCTGCCATCGTTGCTTCTGTCCCTGAGTTGACCATCCGAACGACTTCGACTGACGGTACACGGCTGATGACGACTTCCGCCATAGCCGATTCGATTTCCGTTGGTGTCCCGTAACTCCAGCCACGTGTTGCCTGTTCTTGGATCGCCGACGTGACGATTGGATCAGCATGCCCGAGGATCATCGGTCCCCATGACAAGACGTAATCGATATACTCTTTTCCATCGATATCATAGAGCTTTGAGCCTTTTGCGTGATCTGCAAAGATCGGTGTCATCCCGACCGATTTATACGCTCGTACCGGGCTGTTGACGCCACCCGGCATGAGCGGGAGGGCCCGCTCGAATGCTGCTTTTGATTTTGAGTTCTGGTTAATTAAGCTCATTTCGACCCCTCCAGGTAACGACAAATGTCTTTTGCGAAATAGGTGATGATTAAATCAGCGCCTGCTCGTTTAAAGCCAAGCATCGTCTCAAGGACGATTCGTTCTTCGTCGATCCAACCGTTCAAGGCTGCTGCTTTCACCATGGCATACTCACCTGATACGTTATACGCAACGATCGGTAAATCGATCCGCTCGCGCACATCACGAATGATGTCCATGAACGCGAGTGCTGGTTTGACTATCATGAAGTCAGCTCCTTGATCAACGTCCGCTGTTGCTTCGCGGAACGCTTCACGACGGTTTGCTGGGTCCATTTGATAGCCTTTCCGGTCGCCTTCTCCCGGTGCCGAGTTTGCCGCATCGCGGAATGGACCATAATAAGCAGACGCATATTTAACGCCGTAGCTCATGACAGGAATGTGGCTAAAGCCGTTCTCGTCCAACCCTTGGCGAATCGCTGCGACGAATCCGTCCATCATCGATGATGGAGCGATGACGTCAGCACCAGCCCGTGCTTGCGAGATCGCTGTTTTGACGTGGAGCGGTAATGATGCATCATTATCGACCGTACCGTCAGCGACGATCCCACAGTGACCCGTCGACGTATACTCACATAAGCATGTGTCGGCAATGACCGTTAGCTGCGGAGCAACCTTCTTAACGAGACGTGTCGCTTCTTGAACGATCCCATGATCGTGAAACGCACCTGATCCTTGCTCGTCTTTTAAATGGTCGTGCGGAACACCGAATAAGATGACCGATTCGATTCCAAGTGCGACGACTTCTTCAATCTCAGCCGTCAAGTGATCGAGTGATAAGTTAAAGACGCCAGGCATCGAGCTGACTTCCCGTTTGATATCTTCACCTTCAGCGACGAAGATTGGATAAATCAAATCCGATTTATGCAATTGATTCTCGCGGACGAGTGACCGGAGTGATGCGGTATGACGTAAACGACGGTGACGTGCGTATTCTAATGTGTTCATGCTGATTCCTCCTCAATGATACGATCAATCATGCCATCGACCGTGAATTCACGGGCGACATGAATCGGTTGAAGTCCGGCTGCTTTCGCTGCTTGCTCTGTGATCGTCCCGATAACGATGAATGTCGCCTGCGGGGCTAACGGAGCAATCGCTTCGACAGCGGAAGGACTCTGCAGTCCAATATAGGTGACAGTTTTGACAAGTGCTTCAGGTAGTCGACGTGTGACGGTTTCATAAGTGATGATATCCTCAATCGTAAATCGATTCAGTTTCCGTAACTGATCGACTGGTGCTTGACGCGACCGATTCCCCCGCGCAAACACAATACGATCACCGTCAGACAAGTATGGTCCAAGCTCTTCGACGAGCGCATCTCCTGTAAAAGTCGAAGGTACGAAATCGGCTTGTCTTCCGTACTTTAAAAGCACGTCCGCCGTCTTTCGACCGACGACTGCGATCTTGGTCTGTGTTAATTCAGGCAACGCGTCAGCAATCCGGTGGACACCATTCGGACTTGTCACGATGAGCCAATCAATTCCCTGCGGTAACGTAAACGAAACAGGTCGCGTTTCAATGACCGGATAGTGTACACTCTCAATCGCAAATGCGTGTAGTCGAGCCACCTGCTCGTTCGTCAGTGGTCGACTCCCTGTAAACAGAACCTGCTTATAAGTCATCCGGAAGCGTCGCGAGAATCTCACGACCACCCGAAGCAAGCAAACGTTCGGCAACATCTTGACCAAGTTGCATCGGATCCAGACCTGATTCACGTTCGAGTAAGATTTGCTCTCCATCAACAGATCCAATGAATCCGACAAGTGTCGTTGACATGTCTTCGTTGATCGTTGCAAATCCACCGACAGGAACGTGGCAGCTACCTTCGATTGCTGCTAAGAAAGCACGCTCTGCGTAAGCCACTTTTTCTGTCATCTGATCATGGATCAGGTGCAAGAGGTCGCGTACTTCCTGGTCATGTTCCCGACATTCGATGCCAAGGATCCCTTGACCGACAGCTGGAATCATGTCTTCTGTTGAAAGATATTCCGAAACGACGTCTTCAGACCAACCCATCCGTTGTAGACCAGCTGCTGCAAGCAGAATCCCGTCAAATGGACCGTTCTTTAATTTATCGAGTCGTGTATCAATATTTCCACGAATCGATTCGATTTTTAAATCAGGGCGGAGTTTTAGCAATTGCGATCCGCGACGTAAGCTACTCGTACCAACGATTGCACCTTCTGGCAAGGAAGCAAGGCCTTCTCCTGTTTTCGTGATCAAGGCATCACGGGCATCAACACGTGCCGGTGTTGCACCGATGATGAGACCGTCTGGCAATTCAGAAGGTAAATCCTTCATGCTATGAACGGCAAAATCGATTTCTTCATCAATCATCTGCTGTTCGATCTCTTTTACGAATAATCCTTTTCCGCCGACTTTCGAGAGCGTCACATCCAAAATGCGGTCCCCTTTTGTGATGATGTTCTTAATTTCGAACTCATACGGTGCGCCGGCTTGTTTCAACTGGTCAATGACCCATTTCGTCTGTGTCATCGCTAGCTTCGAGCTTCGCGATCCAACAATGATTTTTCGCATGCTAAAATCCCCCTGTACAATGATAAAGGGGCGGCACAAGTCCGCCCCATGCATTTTCTATTGTAACACAAATCGTGCTTTGTTCACCGGTTCACAGCTTTTGCGGAAGGTGTTGTCTCTTCTGACGTCATGACGTCTTCTTCAAAACCTTCGAACAAGTCTTCATTTAATGCAAACGTATCCATGAACTGTGCAATCCGCTCATCGGCATCTGGTTTCGCTGCCGCATCTTTGATATAAGATAACGGTTCACGCAACAACTGATTGATGATGGATTTCATGTGTTTACCGATGACGGTTTTCTCTCGTTTTGACATCTCCGGTAATTTCCGTTCTAAGCTCTGCATCGTTTCTTGTTGAATCCGTAACGCTTGGTCTCGGAGTTCCGTGATGATTGGCACGACACCAAGTGTCGTCATCCATCCTTCAAACTCAGCGATCGCCGCTTCGATTCGTCGTTCGATCTTCGCTGCTTCCTTCATCCGTTCCGCCATGTTTTGTTGAACGATTGATGTGAGATCATCGACGTCATACAAGTGAACGCCTGGCAAATCACCAACAGTCGGTTCGATGTCACGTGGAACAGCGATATCAATCAAGAGGAATGGGCGATCGTGCCGGAACAATTGCGCTGCCGCGATGTCTTCCCGTTTGATGATGGCACGTTTTGCACCTGTTGAAGAGATGACGATGTCTGCCCGAAGCAAACCGCACTGCATCTCGTTAATCGAATGTGCCGATCCTTCGAACCGATTCGCGACCTCTTCTGCTTTGGCTAACGTCCGGTTAAAGACCGTGATATCACGTGCCCCAGCTTCATATAAGTTGAGCGTCGTCAGTTCGCCGGTTTCTCCCGCACCGATGACGACGATTGATTTATCTTCAAGCGATCCGAGTAACTGTTCGGCAAGCGTGACGGCAGCAGCACTGACAGAAACGGCATTTTCACCGATTCCAGTTTCTGCGTGAGCCCGTTTGGCGAGCGTGACCGCTTCTTTGAAAAGTTTATTAAAGACCGTTCCTGTTGTTTCAAGCTTTTGTGCCATGAAGAAGCTCGTTTTGACTTGACCAAGGATTTGCGTCTCACCAACGATCATCGAATCGAGTCCACTTGTTACGCGGAACAGATGTTTCATCGCATCAAATCCTTCGTGAATGAAGAGATATGGCTCAAGTTCTTCCATCGTCAAACCGAACCAGTTCGCGAGGAAACGTTTTGTATAATACCGTCCTGTATGCGGTTGATCCGTTACGACGTATAATTCGGTCCGGTTACATGTCGAGACGATAACACTCTCAAAAATACTTTTTTCATCGCGCAATGCGACGACCGCTCCCTTCATCTCATGCTCCCCAAATGAGACTTGTTCGCGTATTGATACTGGCGCTGTTTTGTTATTCAAGCCGACCACTACGATATGCATGCGCTCTACCCCTTACGTCCAAAGATTTCGTTCCGATCTATCTTTTCGTTCTCTATCCTACATTATAACCATTATAAAAAAGATTCCAATCAATTTATAAACTAAAATGAGTCGAAGTTGTGAAATCTTCTTCATTTTTTCTCTTCTTCTACCTTATCCCTCTCTCGTAAAAATCACAAACCCCCTGCTCCTAAAAAGAGCAGAGGGTTACACTTACTTCAATGATTCAGGTGACACCGTCACGTCTGGTACGTCGAGACGTTGCTGACGTAAACGGTAGATCCGGGCGATGTTCTGAACGACGACCTTCGAGACTGCATAGGTCGGAACCGCTAAGATGACACCGATGATGCCGCCAATTTTTCCAGCAACGAGTAACACGATGATGATCGTTAACGGATGGACCTTGAGCGTTTTCCCTTGAACATAAGGCGAGATCAAGTTCGATTCGATTTGCTGTGCGACGACGATCGTGATGATCGCGTAAACCGCTTTGATCGGATCGTCGATGAAACCGACGATGACTGCCGGAACAGCACCGATGTAAGGTCCGAGATACGGAATGATATTCGTGACCGTACAGAATAAGGCAAGCAATAATGCATATTGAATGTCTGCGATAAAGAAGCCGATCAATGACATAAGACCGACACAGATCGAAACGATGACCTGTCCGTTGACATAATGCTTCACTGTCACATGCATGTCGTGCAAGATTTTACGTGTTTCCGTCTCATAGCTTTTCGGCAACAATTTCACGACGGAGTCTGGAAACTTGTAACCATCGAGCAGCATGTAGACTAAGATGAACGGTACTAAGACGATGATTAAGACGGTCGAAGAGATGACACCGAAAATCGTTCCAACAGACGTCGAGACGGACTTAAAGACCGTACCGATATACGAAGTCGCTTCATTCGTCCACTTATCAAACAAGTCCGTATTCTCATGTACCCATGTCGAGATGAAACGATTGTTCATCAACTGATCGCGTAAATTTAACGTTTGATCACGCAATTCGACGACGAGCGTCGGAATACTCGTTGCAAAATCCGTCACCTGCTCGACTAGAATCGGTCCAATCGACGCAACGGCAATCGTCAGAATCGTAATGAAACCAAGCAAGACGATCAGCACGGCAAGTCCACGTTTCTTGACCCGCTTTTGCAACGCATCAACGATACCGAGCGTAAAGTAATAGAAGATCCCCGCGATGATCAGAGGCGGGAAGATCAGTGCCAACATGACGCGAATCGGCTGGAATAAAAATGAGATTTTCGTTCCAACCCAGATGACGAGAAAAATCACTAAAATCCAGATTAATGCTTTAAACCATTTGTTTCGTAATAACTCCACCTAACATATCCCCCTCACACCTATTCGTCAGCCGACTTTTTCCTCGGTGACGTCTTCAAGACGTTGGCGCTCCATCTGTCCCCAGTGTCCGCGACCCGTCAAGAATTGAATCAATCCTCCTAACTTGAAGAAGACGAGAATCGGACGGTACCAGAACGACTCGGTTAAGGACCATAGATACAAACGAATCAATTCCTTGACGTTCTTGAATCGATGCATCGTCCACTCTTCCAATAATACGGCACCCGCTGATAATAAGGAACCATAGAGTAAAGCGACAACGAGTAAGACAATCCCGAATTCAAAATTGAGTGTACCAACGAGCAGGTTCAACGGAATGATGAAATAACCGATCAGTTCGACGATTGGTCCGAGCAGTTCAATCAAAAAGAAGTACAACATCGAGACACTACCAACAGAACCATATTTCGGATTACCAATCATCCGTTTATGAGTCCATAGCGTCTCAGCAAGTCCACGGTGCCAACGTGTCCGTTGCGAACGCAACACTTCCATCGACTCTGGAGCCTGTGTCCAGCAAACGGGTGCCGGAACATATTCGATTCGTTTATCAAGTTTGTTTTCCTTCATGTAGCGGTGTAATCGGACGACAAGCTCCATGTCCTCACCGACAAGTCCTTCTTTATATCCGCCCGCTTGCACGACGATGTTCTTTTGGAACAAGCCGAACGCACCGGAGACGATCAATAAGATGTTGAAACGACTGAGTCCTAGGCGACCGAACAGGAATGCTCGGAAATACTCGATCATCTGCATCAGGACGATCCGTTGTTTTGGTGTTCGAATCTCGACGATTTCGCCGCCTTCGATCGTACAACCATTGACGAGGAAAATCGAACCACACGTCGCGACGACTTCTTCATCTGACTCAACGATTGGCTTCATGACTTTTAATAAAGCATCGCGCTCTAAAATCGAGTCCGCGTCGAGCGAACAGAAATACGGATAACTCGAGTGATCGATACCGGCATTCAAGGCATCAGCCTTTCCGCCGTTTTCTTTATCAATGACGATCAAACGACTATCAATCCGCGAACGATAGACTTGTTTGATTGGTTTTGAACCAATCAAGATACGTGGATACTGAATTTCTTTTTCTAACTCATACGCACGAAACAGTTCATCCATCGTTCCGTCTTTTGAACCATCGTTGATGACGAGCACCTCATGCTCCGGGTAGTCAAGTGCAAGTAATGCTTGAACACTCGACACGATCGTGTATTCTTCATTATAGGCTGGAACAAGAATACTGACTGGGCGTGTATAGAGTGACCGCATCAGTGGCAAATACGAGCTCTCTTTTCGACGGAAGCGTTGTCGTCGAACCATTTGAGCAGAAATCAAGTACAACGTCGAGTAAAACACGATGACGAGTAGCATATAGATCAATACAGTCCATGAAAGGACTTCAATAATGGCTTGGATTGTCTCAGACGACATGATGTTTCATCTCCTTTGCCAACCGTTCTGTTGCTTTTTGTCGCGCATACCGGTCGGGGTGTGTACTTGCGACCTTAGCTAATTGTTCAATCCCACCACAAGAGAGCAATGCATCAAAGGCTGCTGTACGGACCCACCAAGAACGACTGCCGACAAACGGCAAGATCGCTGGTATCGCATCTTCTGGAACGACGTGCTCTAAGAAACGAAGGGCAAGCATTTGCTCAACCCAGCTCGATTCTTCTTCCAAGTAAGGGACATATAATGCCCAGTCTTCTTCAAGGCCGATTCGTGTAAGCGCGCGGAGCGCACGTTTACGGATTTCTGGATTTTCATCTGTTGTCTTATCACGGACGAGCGCGATATAGCGCGTCTCATCTCGGTCGAAGATCAACTGAAGAATCGCTAACTTAAATGATAGGGTCAACTCTTCAAACTCAGCCACCCATTCTGCTAAGTCTTGACTACGTCCGACCGCAAGAATCGCACCAAAGAAGCTAATGTCATTTTCTTGTTTGGCAATCGCAATCGCATCTTGTTGGGATAATGAGACGAGTGTCCGGACGATGACATCACTCTCTTCCTTCTCGAGCGTTTTCCCCCATCGTGATTGAATCATCGGCGCGACTGCTCCCAAACGGAATTGAGAGACGGCTTCATAGGCGTTTAGGCGACGGTCAATCCGGCGATGCTTCAATTGTTGTTCGTAATACCCTTGCATGTTCGCAGCTACGAATGCTTTTATCCGTTCAAGATGCTCCGGTGTTGCTGTCAAGTTGGACAACGCGAATAGCTCAAGCTCAGCTAAATCCTCGTTTTCTTTTTCAATCAGCGGCATATCCTGTCGCTCGCCCGTCGCATAGTCGTAGATGTCATCTCGAAAGGCGAGTTGCCAATCGCGCCGTGCATGCTCGCGGTTGGCGCGTTTTCGTTTTTGAACGACGAGATAGACTAATGCTCCACCTTGCAAGAGCACTAGCACGACGATGAATACTAGAATCGCCTGCATCATCGGCCATCCTCGACTTTTCGGATCCATGCGCGGAACTCTTCGATTTTTAGCGGAAGTGTCATGATGTAATCAACGCCTCGATCAATTGCAAGAACGTGATCGCGTTCGCGGTTATACATCGAGATCATCATCGATTGAAATGGTGCGATGCTTTGTTGTTTCGCTCGTAGTAATAATTCCAGTCCATCTGCTCGGGGTAACGCTGACGTAAACACAAGCAAATATGGACGGTCTGCTACATATGCATCGAGGAACGTCTCAGCTCGTTCGAACGTCACGAATCGTTCAAATCGATCCTTCAGTTCTCGCTCCATCATCCGAAGGATGTGTGGGTCTTCCGTCACGACGACGACATCAGCAATCTGATGGATTTTCTTGTATCGAGCAAGTCGATCGAGAACGAGCTCCCGTGATAGCGTCGCCGGTAGGATTTCACGTGCATTTTCTAATCCATAGAAGGAGGACTCCGTATTAAAATACACGACAGGAATCCGCTCTTCGACGACAGGTTCACTCGCAAGAACGACATCGGCATAAGAGATGTCCGTTCGAACACACCATCCTTCCTCGATCAGACCATTGACCGTTTCCGGCATTTGTCCAACTGTGTGCACGAATAAGGTATTCGTCGACGATTGTTGGACGGTTTCTTCCGTCCATTCAATCGTCGAACTGACCTCTCGATCTTGATTTGTTGATTCAAACGACTGGTGGATTAATTTCCACATCTCTTCACGTCGCATTTAGTTTCCTCCCTCAGTGAATGCTTTTTTCATCGTATCGTAGACAGGTTTTAATTCTTCACGTTGTTGCGGATTCGTCCACTCTGCCCAATTATAAAAACCACGATCCTTCTCTGGAATACGTGTAGTACCGACTTGACCTGTGACTTCAATTCCCTCCGTAATCATCTTCGCTTCGAGTCCATCTTTCCAGAAGTCCCCAATGATTTCGTGTTTACTAGGGTCACGCATATTCAAGACCATCCATGGAATACGGAGTTCGACAGTTGGTTTCGTGACATCCGAGATATCCGTTAAGATGTCATCCGGTTCTCCCTCATGTAAAACACCTGTATCCCACTTGACGGCGGGTTTGACGATTTTTTTCGTTACCGGGTCTCGTCTTGCATAATCAAGCATTTGATAAATCGGAACGAACTTTCCGCTATCTTTTTGATCAGATGGTGGTTTCACCATCTCAAACGGCATCTTCAAACCATAGTGGTATCGGAAGATATCATAACGGGCATCGACATCGATGCGTGCCGCCTTATCAATCGTCAGTCGGTATTCGGCTCCTTCATCAAGCATTAACGAACCGACTTTCGTGTTCCCATCATTTGGTTTAGTTGACAGTGCAAGTGTTGTTTTCTCTGCTTTCTTCCGGTCGATGCGCAAGTAAAGATATGCCTCATCAGAAGTCATATAAATCGCTTGATCCTTGTTTTCAGCTACTGGCGCATATCCTTTCCAATCATCCAGTTTCCCGTCAATGACAATGTCTGAACGAAGGAAACCAAGCATACCGAAATGTTGTTCACTCGTCTGGACATTCGACCATCGCGGACGGGTATCCGCATCATCATAATCCATCGTATTCCATGTTCGCTTGAACCATTCATCTTGCCAGATGAAGACGAGTCCGCCGGCTGTCTTAACGTCTTTGATGTCCTGATAGAGCTGCGCGACAAGTTCGCCTTGTTTCTTTTCACTAACATGCCCTTGATCGAAACCGTTCGGTCCAAGGTGCGTTTTCCCACGAGAGCTTGGAATTCCAAATTCCGATACGAGTAACGGCATATCATGATAGTCCTTCATTTCTTTCAAGTAGCGGGAGTAAGACTCTGATCCCTTATCTGCTTTTTGACTGTACTCTTCCTTGATGAAAGAAGGATAATACGGATAGATATGGTAAGACGCAAACAAACCACCCGGGAAATCCTTTGTTGCTTTCAAGTGATTGAAGTCGATTGAGACGAGATCTTGTTCTTCCTCAATCTCTTCCGGGTGCTTCAACGGATCCGTCGTCGGCCAGTTCGTTGAACCGATTGGTCGAGTCGTACCGTACTCTTTGATTTCGTGTGCTGTCGCTGTGTCCATTCGACCAGCAAGCCATGATTCAAAAGGTGACGCTTCTTTTGTCGTCGTCACGTATTTCCCTTCGAATCGTGTTCCTTTATTCTTTTTATTCGTTTCAACGACTGCTTCCGGTAACCATTCAATTCCGAAAACGAACGCCGAAACGTATTGCGAGACGTCTGAAGTATATGTTCCTGAAGCATGACCAACAACTTCTTTGACGACAGCATTTCCATGAATGACATCGACCATTCGTTTGGCTTCCGTATCCGTCATCTTTAAGAAGTCTGGCTCAAAAGCGTTCTTCAACTCTTCAAATGGCTTCTCCTCAACCCACATGCCTTGCATCAAATAAATCGGTTGTTTCGCTCGTTCGTTATACGCTTTTAAGGCATCGTAAAAAGCAGGAGGATGCAATGTATACACGCGAATCGTATTGACACCCAACTCGCCGATTTCCTTTAGCCAACGATCGTATTCATTACGACTGATGGCATGTTCCCCAGGAAATGCCCCCGGGCGACCGAGTCCGACGTTAACGCCCTTGACGAAATACGGCTTCCATTCGCCATCTTGATACATCTCAAGCGTGTCTTGTCCTTCACGTGCTCGCGTTCGTAGTTCTTGATTACCGACTTTCGTTTGAGAGAGTGGTTTGACTTTCGCAGCCTGCGTCGAGACACGTTTCGTATCTTCTAGAATTCGTGTCAGAGTCGGGGCATAAATCTTCCAAAAGAATGCTGATTCACTCTCTGCACTATCGAGGATGAACTGTTTACGGAACCAATCAAGCCCACTGTATCGATAGTAGCGCGGGATATCCGCGACATCCGTGTAGTCACCAGCAAAATAGTGTCCACTTCCTTGCGTGACATACGCTGGGAACTCAAGCGGTAACTGATATTTCCGAAGCATCGCTTGTGTCTGTTTCGAAGGCTTCCAAGAGAAATGAGCTTGTTGTTCGCCACCATCAAGCTCTAGAATTTCGAACCAGTAGTTATAGCGCACTTCATCTTTTGCATTTCCTTTATTTCGATCCCATTTATAGAGTAATGGCGTGTCATCATTGACGAAAAAAGCCTTTTCGGTCGAATCATTAATGAAGACATAACCCGGTCCAGATAATTTGAACTCTTTCTCTTTTGCTTGTGTTTTCAATTGCGTCACGACATTTTTCTCAAGACCTTGCAATTTTGTTAAATCCGGGAAAAATCGACCAATCCATCCTGTCCAAGCCGTTCCGAACAATTGGCGGAACGCATTGGACCGTTCGACTGACGTCGGACTTGCCGCTGTATTAAACTCCGCCACGACGGTTTTCCCTTGCGATATCGCTTCGGTCGCAAGCTCGACGTCTTCCGTCGTCAAGCCACCACGATGTTCTTTTTTTCCGTTGACGTCATATGACTTTCCATACGTATCCGTAAACAACAGCACATCTGCTTTAGAGGCTTGTTGTAACATTTTTTCACCTTGTGTCCCATCATACCGGTTAATGTAGTCCGAATACGCATAATCCTGCCCTTGCGCATTTCGGATCTTTAAGTGATTCAATAACCACGTCGTTCCGGCATGCTCTCGCTCTTCTGTTCCGTTCGTGTAATCAAATAGCGCAATATTTAATGTCTTTTCCTGCTTCAAGAACCATATGGCAAATGGTGTCAGAATGAGTAAGACGACGATTGCGAACGTCCATTTATAACGCCTCATATTGGCATAGCCTCCCACTAGAACAATTTGTTCCTATCATTGTAACGTGAATCAAATGATGTTCATATAATGGAAATCAAAAATGGTGGAAGGAAATGATTAGTTGATACTTTTGGATTACTTTAACCCTAATAAAAAAACGTCCCGCTCTCCTATTGTCGGAGAACAGAACGTTTCGTTTTTTTACAGAAGGCGATAAATCGCTTCCCATGCTTCATCGACGCCTTCTCCTGTCTCAGATGAGAAGGGAATCAAGGTATCTTGACCGTCAAATTGCAACTTACGTTTGATTGCCGCGATATGTTTATCGCGTTGACTCTTTTTGATTTTATCGAGTTTTGTCGCAACGACGATGACCGGTAGATCGTAATACTTCAAGAAATCATACATCGTCACATCATCCGCAGAAGGATCATGACGAATATCGACGAGCTGTACGACACCTTTGAGAATTTCGCGTTGTGTGAAGTACTTCTCCATCATCTTGCCCCACGCTTCACGTTCCGTCTTCGATACTTTTGCATACCCGTAACCTGGTACGTCGACGAACATGACTTCATCATTGATGTTGAAGAAGTTCAATGTTTGCGTTTTACCTGGTTTTGAAGACGTCCGCGCGAGTGCTTTACGCTGGACCAATTTGTTGATGAAAGAGGACTTTCCGACGTTCGATCGTCCTGCGAGTGCCACTTCTGGCAACAATGGCTCCGGGTAATGTTCCGGATTGACGCCACTCGTAATAAAATCAGCTTTATAAATTTTCATGTTACTCTCCTTTTAATGCATGTTCGAGCACTTGCTCCATCGTCGCGACCGGAATGAATTCCATTCCTGCGCGAACGCTTTCCGGGATATCATCGATGTCCCGCGTATTGTCTTGCGGCAGCAGAACGGTCGTCAAGCCCGCACGATGTGCTGCGAGTGACTTCTCCTTTAATCCACCGATCGGTAAGACACGTCCACGCAACGTGATTTCACCTGTCATCCCGACATCCCGGCGAACCGGACGTTTTGTTAAAGCGGAAATCAATGCTGTCGCGAGTGTGATCCCAGCAGATGGACCGTCTTTTGGTACGGCACCTTCAGGAACGTGAATGTGAATATCCTGCGTTTCGTAGAAGTTCGGTTCAATGCCAAGTGAAGTCGCGTTCGCTCGGACGAAGCTGTAAGCGGTCTGAGCCGACTCTTGCATGACGTCTCCGAGTTTCCCAGTTAGCTGCAACTTTCCTTTACCCGGAGCAAGGCTGACTTCGATCGTCAACGTATCGCCCCCAAAAGCAGTATACGCTAAACCAGTCACTGCGCCAATCATATCTTCGAGCTCACCTTGACCATAACGGTAGATCGGTTTGCCTAAGAAATCATCTAGATTACGCTTCGTCACCGTCACGCGCTTCTTCTCACCCATCGCAATTTGTTTCGCTGCTTTGCGACAAAGTGATCCGAGAACACGTTCGAGATTCCGGACACCTGCTTCTCGTGTATAGCGCCGGACGACTTCTTCTAGCGCATCTGCTTTGACCGTCAATTGACTCTTTTTCAAGCCGTGCTCAGCAAGTTGTTTCGATAATAAGTGACGAACAGCAATTTCCGTCTTCTCTTGTTCCGTATAGCCACCGATCTGAATCAGTTCCATCCGGTCAAGCAACGGTCCTGGAATATTCGAGACATCGTTCGCTGTCGCAATGAAGAGGACGTTCGATAAATCGAATGGTTCTTCAATATAGTGGTCCGAGAAGCTGTTGTTTTGTTCCGGATCAAGGACTTCAAGCATTGCTGACGACGGATCGCCACGGAAGTCGTTTGACATCTTATCGATTTCATCGAGTAAGAAGACCGGGTTGTTCGTTCCTGCTTGTTTTAAGCCACGAATGATTCGCCCTGGCATTGCACCGATATATGTCCGGCGGTGTCCCCGAATCTCTGCTTCGTCACGTACACCACCAAGTGAGACACGAACGAATTTCCGTTCGAGCGCTGTTGCGATGGAGCGTGCGAGTGATGTTTTCCCGACTCCCGGAGGACCTGATAAACAAAGAATCGGACCACGTAGCGAATCCGTCAACTGACGAACGGCAAGATATTCAAGAATCCGTTCTTTGACCTTTTCTAAACCATAATGATCCTCGTCGAGCTGTTCCGAAGCTGCTGAGACGTTCAAGAAATCGTCCGTTGCTTCGTTCCACGGTAACGAGAAGAACCATTCGAGGTAGTTACGAATGACACCATGTTCCGGACTTGTCGCTGGTACGACAGCTAAACGACTGATTTCTTTTTCGACGTTCGCAACCGTCGTTTCTGGTAAATCAAGCATCGCTAGCTGTTCTCGGTATTTCGTCGCATCACTTTCAACAGAAGCGGACTCGCCACCGAGTTCTTGTTGAATCGTCTTCAATTGTTCCCGCAAGTAATACTCGCGTTGTGATTGTTCGATCGTCTTCTTCGTCCGCTCACGCATCTCACGTTCGAGTTCGACGACTTCATATTCATGCTTCATGACATCAAGTAACATCAAACCTCGCTCGACAGGATCTTGTTGTTCAAGGAACTCCTGTTTCTTCGAGATATCGATCGGTAACTTCGACGTGATATAGTCTGTCAATGAATCGAGACGTTCGTATGTCTCAAAGCGGCGACGCTCATCTGTTCCGATGCCTTTGATGCGAGAGACGAGCTGACCAAATTGTTCTTTGATGAGACGGACGAGCGCTTCTTGTTTTGCCCCTTTGATGTCCATCTTTTCGATCGGTTCGATGACAGCTTGATAACCTTCATCTGTCTCTTCGACGTTTTCAATCCGGACGCGTTCCTTCCCGATGACACGGACACGAACCGTATCATTACCGAGTTCGCTCATCTTCGCGATTTGGACGAGCGTACCAACTTGATGCAATCCGTCAACAGACGGCTCTGCTTCTGGATCACGTTGCGTGACGACGACGAGATCGATCTCGTGTTCCTTTGATGCTAGTAATGCTTTTAAAGACACGGGACGCCCGACATCGATCGTCAACCCGATTAATGGATACGCGACGACACCGCGTAAAGGTAAAAGTGGATATTGTTTTTTCTTCATTCGAATTCCTCCTAAACAAAAAGACTCGGAAAGGCGTACAAGTAGCCTCCGAGCCGATTTGTCACGGTGTTACGCCGTTTCTTTTTCTTTCCCATGTTCAATTGTACCATCTTTCAACTCAAGCGTTGGACCACGTTTACCAGTCAACGTTTCTGCTGTAATGATGACTTTCGCAATGTCTTCACGCGATGGGATTTCGAACATGATATCTAGCATAGTTTCTTCGATGATCGAACGAAGACCACGCGCACCTGTTTTACGCTCGATTGCGAGCTTCGCAATCTCAAGAAGTGCATCTTCCGTGAAGTCGAGTTCGACATCATCAAGTTGAAGCATTTTCTTATATTGTTTAACGAGGGCGTTTTTCGGTTTCGTCAAGATTTGAACGAGTGCCTCTTCATCAAGTGGCTCGAGTGTCGCCATGACTGGCAAACGACCGATGAACTCAGGAATCAAACCAAACTTTTGAAGATCTTCTGGCAATGCGGCTGCTAGAATTTCTTTTTGTGTAAGGTTACGGTTCTCTGAATCGTTTCCGAAGCCGATGACTTTTTTACCGAGACGACGTTTGATGGACTGATCGATACCATCGAACGCTCCACCAACGATGAACAAGATGTTCGTCGTATCGATTTGGATGAATTCTTGATGCGGATGTTTCCGTCCACCTTGTGGCGGTACACTTGCAACTGTTCCTTCCAAAATCTTCAGCAAGGCTTGTTGGACACCCTCACCAGAAACGTCACGTGTGATCGACGGGTTTTCTGATTTACGAGCGATCTTATCGATCTCATCAATGTAGATGATTCCTTTTTCAGCCTTCTCGACATCGTAATCCGCTGCTTGGATGAGTTTCAACAGGATGTTCTCAACGTCTTCACCGACATAACCTGCTTCCGTCAAACTTGTTGCATCTGCAATCGCAAACGGTACGTTCAAGATACGTGCCATCGTTTGGGCAAGAAGTGTCTTACCGCTACCTGTTGGTCCGATCATGACGATGTTCGATTTTGAGAGCTCGACATCATCTGCGCGACCACCAGCATTGATTCGTTTGTAGTGATTATACATCGCTACAGATAACGATTTTTTCGCTTTCTCTTGACCGATGACATAATCGTCAAGTGTCGTACGAATTTCATGCGGTTTCGGAACATTCTTTAGCTCAACTTCTTCTTCTGTACCGAGTTCTTCCTCTACGATTTCATTGCAGAGTTCGATACACTCGTCGCAAATGTAAACGCCAGGTCCAGCAACAAGTTTGCGTACTTGTTCTTGTGTCTTTCCACAGAAAGAACATTTTAGCTGACCTTTTTCTTCGTTGAATTTAAACATAAAGGTCCACCCCTTTAACGTGGAAATTGTATGGACGCCTGTAGCATCCCGTCTCACGTTTTACTATTTATGATTGTAGCATGAACAAGGAAAGTCTTTCAAATCCTGGACGACCGATTTACAGTTTGATGTTCTGAACCAAGGATTGTTTGTCCTTGTTTGACCTATCGTACAAAAAAATCGACTCCAAGACCAGAAATTGGGCTTGAAGTCGATCGAAAACCATGAAATGGCTTATTTTGCTTTTGCGTTGTCGACGAGAACATCGATAGCTTTACGGAATTGAAGATCGCCTTTAAGCGTTTCAAGACCACCTTGTGGTGCAAGCATCGTTTCAAGTTGATCTGCAGGGATGTTGTAGAGTTCTGACATTGATTGAAGTTCAGTTTGAGTTTCCTCATCTGTTACTTCGATTTTTTCGTCAGCAACGATTTGCTTGAGGACGAGACGTGCTTTAACGCGCTCTTCCGCTTGCTCTTTCATTTCAGAACGCATTGCCTCTTCTGTCGTTCCAGTCAACTGGAAGTACATGTTGAGGTCGATACCTTGTGATTGAATACGTTGTGTGAACTCTTGAACCATACGCTCAACTTCGTTTTCGACCATGACTTCTGGAAGATCAACTGTTGCGTTTTTCGTAGCAGCTTCGACTAACTCATCGCGCATTGAAGCATCAGCTTCTTGTTTACGTGTGTTTTCGAGACGTGTACGGATTTTTGTTTTCAACTCGTCGAGTGAAGAAACTTCTTCATCCATCTCTTTAGCGAACTCATCTGTCAATTCAGGGAGCTCTTGAGCTTTTACTTCATGGATTGTTACTTTGAATGTAACTGGTTTTCCAGCGAGTGATGCTTCGTGGTATTCCTCAGGGAATGTCACTTCAAGATCTTTTTGCTCGCCAGTTTTTAAACCGACCATTTGCTCTTCGAATCCAGGAATGAAGTTTCCAGAACCGATGACGAGTGAGTAGTTCTCAGCAGTTCCGCCGTCGAATTGGTTTTCCCCATCGAAACCTGCGAAGTCGAATACGACTGTATCGCCATTCTCGATGACGCCATCTTCTTTAACGACGAGTTCTGCACCGCGTTCTTGTAATGTTTTGAGTTCAGCGTCGACGTCTTCGTCAGTAACGTTCGTTTCAACTGCTGTGTACTCAAGACCTTTGTACTCACCGAGTGTAGCTTCTGGCTCGATGACGAACGTGATTTTGAATTCTACTGGCTTGCCTTTTTCGAGTGTTTCAACGTCGATGTTTTCAAGCGCGATTGGCTCGATTCCTGATTCGACGACTGCACCTTCGATTGTGTCCTTATAAAGGATATCGAGTGCATCTTGGTACAGTGCTTCTTCACCGTACATTTTGTTGAACATTGCGCGTGGCATTTTTCCTTTACGGAAACCTGGTGTGTTCAAAGTCTTAACGACTTTTTTGAACGCTTGGTCTACCGCTTTATCAAATGCTTCAGCAGGCGCTTCATACGTGAGGACGCCGAGGCTACCTGATTGTTTTTCCCATTTTGCAGTCATGCTGAGTCCCTCCAAAATTGTCAATTAGCGTACATGTGTGTACAACAAGTCACATTATAGCACAATCGTTCTGACGATTACCACTGTTGAACGAATCGTTTCCAGATGTCTCAATCGAAGTAAATTTGCTCGAATGCGATGACTTCCGGATAAAGAATATGTGACGCTCGATATAATCGCTGCGCTAGTGGACTTAAGATGCGTTCCGGATCTTCAGTTTCAAACGTTAGACCTGCGAGCTCTTCGCACGCTGAGAACCAATTCTCCATATCTGATCCAATCAGCTCTCGTTCTTCAAGATGAATCAATTGATCCGACCGTAAGACGAGTAACGCCCGAAACGGGTCCATTCGTTGTAGCATATGCATCGATGCGAGTAACGCTTGTTGCTCCTGTTGATGAGCAAGCAACACTTCCTCTAAATCTTGACGTGATGAGATCGTCCAGTACACATCTACGTGTGGCACCTGAATGATTGCCGGATATGTCAAATGATCAAGGACGCTTCCTAATAACTGATCGATGACGAGTAGACTTTGATGTGCTGTCTCTTGAGCATGAAGATACTGGTCTGTGATGTATTCCATGAGCGCAGGTGTCCGTTCAAGTTCAGCACCTGTCAGGTAGCGCATCTGTTCAACCCAACTCCCGTGTCGTAACACATGCATCAGCTCTATTCCGGGCGCTACCGGGCGCTGCGTCCTATTATTCGTCTGAACCGTAGACGTCTTTTGTTCTCGAACGCTCATCTGCTGTTTGATCTCGTCTAATCGAAGTGCCAGTCCATACGGTAAGTAGGGCGACGCCGAGCGCAATGCGAGTTTCATCGGATAGCGTTCTCCCAGTTCATAAAGAAAGAGTGCGAGCACTTGCTCGACACCCTCGATTTCAAGAAATCGTTCTGCTACAGTTTCAAATCGTTCACGGTCGTTCAATAAGAGCGGTTGAATGACGTAAAGCCGGTGTAAGACATCTTCTCCTGTCAATTGGTTTGTCTCTAATTCGACAATCAATTGTTCTTGTTCAGAAGCGGGCAAGCGGACAACCCGCGCTCGTTCTGCTGCTAGTTCATGTTCCATCCAGCGCGATGTTTCCATATTCCGACACTCCTTTTACTGAACTACTTATTTTGTAAACGGATCGAGTAAAGACGTCCAGTTCGTGATCGCTTCTTGAAGTTGTCCTGCCTGCTCGATTCCTAATCGATTCAACGTATCTAATGAGACGTCAGCTTCAAGCAATCGTGTGATTTCTTCCGACTGATTGACGTACTGCTCCAGTTTTGCACTTAAATTCTGCAACTCTTGCGGTGGATTTTCAAGCCCCGCTAAACGTTGATCGATTTGATCTAGTTCTTGATTGAATTGATCAATCGTTCCGTTTTCCTTCAGCTTTTCGATTTGTTGATCGAGTGCTTGTTCAGGATTCGCCGATTCACGCGCTGTTGTAGCGGCTTCATTCAAAGAGGCGGACAAATCTGACGTGACTTGTGCCGTGTCTTTCGCAATGCCTTGGAGTTCTCCAGCATAATCAACACTATTCTTCACATCATTCACTTGTTGTTTTGCATCGTCGACTGTATTTGAAATCTCACTACATCCAGCAAGAAACGTACTTAGCACTAGGACTGCTCCAACTTTCTTCCACATCGTATTCATCCCTTTCGAGTTCATGATACCTTAATTATAATCGAAAATCGGAATAAAAAAAAGAGACCACCCTCGTGAGGGCAGTCTCTATTTTAATTATAGCGTCCCAAGAGGGATTCGAACCCCCGACCGACGGCTTAGAAGGCCGTTGCTCTATCCTGCTGAGCTATTGGGACGTGTCAACACGAATAAACTATACTAGAACAATTCTTTCGTGTCAATCACATTACAAAGATTGCATTTATTTTATTACAAAAATGTTCCGTCCAAATGGAGTGCGTTTACCGGGTCACCATTTATATCGAGAAAATCGACAGAATAACGGTTTTGATTCACTTCTAGAATCGCATACGTCTTATCTGGTCGATGGCGTGGCATCCGAATCGATCCTGGATTGATGAATAACACACCATCCCGATATTCTGCCTTCGCAACATGGGAATGACCATACAATACGATGTCGGCTTGCTTTTCCTTTGCCTGATGCTGCAAGACATCTAGGCTGTACTTGACGTCCTGACGATGTCCGTGGACACAAAGTACCGCACGCCCATCCATTTCTGATATGACCTCTTCCGGAAAATCGTGTCCATAATCGCAATTCCCTCGCACAACACGATATGGATATAATGATTCGATGTCGCGCGTTAATTGGGAGTCCCCACAATGAAATGCCAAATCTACGCCTTGGTGACGTTCGAATATCGTAAGCAGTTCTTGTTCTAGTCCATGGCTATCACTAACGATCAACGCTCTCATCTTCATCACACTCCTAAGAAAGTAGTTAAGTCCTGTTCGAGTTTACGCAGCGCATTGCCACGATGACTGATCATTGCTTTCTCTTCTTTCGTCAACTCCGCAGCAGTTTTTCCGCTTTCCGTGACGAATAACGGATCGTAACCGAAACCGTTCGAGCCTCTCGCCTCAAAACCGATGTGCCCTTCCATCGTGCCGCGAACCGTCAATGTCTCACCTGTTGGTTTTGCGAGAGCAAGTACACAAACAAAACGTGCTGTCCGTTTTTCTTCCGGTAGATCGTGTAATTTTTCAAGTAACAAGGCATTGTTTGCCGCATCCGACTTTTCAAGCCCAGCAAATCGTGCCGAGTACACACCTGGAGCACCGTTTAAGGCATCGACTTCAAGACCTGAATCATCAGCAAGTACCGCATGACCGAAGTACGCCGCAGCTTCCGTTGCCTTCAAGAGTGCATTTCCTTCGAAAGTTTCACCTGTTTCATCCGTTTCCGGTGCATCAGCGTGATCAAGTAACGACTCGACCGTATAACCAAGACGCCCGAGCATGCTTTCGAGTTCCTTCACTTTACCCGCGTTATGTGTTGCAACGATGATCTTCATCTATGTTCCCCCACTTCTTCTCCTACATACCACCATGACACACCGAGTGCCTCACGACCGGCTTCAATCAATTCCTTAATACCTTTTTCCCCAAGTTCGAGCATATCGAGCATCTCTTGACGAGAAAATGTTGCCTCTTCTCCCGTTGCTTGCATCTCGACGATTTTACCGGACGACGTCATAACAAGGTTGAAGTCGACTTCAGCCGCAGCATCCTCTTCGTAACAAAGATCGAGCAAGACATTTGAATTAACGATTCCAACCGAGATCGCCGCGATGCCTTCCTTGATTGGCGTATCCGTCAGTTTCCCGGCTTGGATCAATTGATCGACTGCTCGAACGAGTGCTAAGAAACCACCAGTGATCGATGCCGTCCGTGTGCCACCATCTGCCTGAATGACGTCACAATCGATCCAGATCGTTCGTTCCCCAAGCTTCTCTAAATCGACGACTGCTCGAAGTGCGCGGCTAATCAGACGTTGGATTTCCATCGTCCGTCCCGTCTGCTTACCACGGACAGCTTCTCGTGCTGTTCGTTGTGCCGTTGCACGTGGCAACATCGAATACTCCGCGTTGATCCAGCCTTGGCGTTTACCGCGCAAGAATGGTGGTACTTTCTCCTCGACGGTTGCCGTACAGAGGACTTTTGTATCGCCTAGTTCAATCAAAACCGAACCTTCTGCGTGTTTATTGATATCAATCGATAACTGAACAGGTCGGAGACGATCCGCCGTTCGTTGGTCTATTC
Organism: Exiguobacterium acetylicum; assembly: GCF_022170825.1. Lineage (NCBI taxonomy): Bacteria > Bacillati > Bacillota > Bacilli > Caryophanales > Exiguobacterium > Exiguobacterium acetylicum. The sequence goes on from NZ_CP081878.1 coordinate 2,288,066, forward strand.
GCATTTAATCTTCCTCCGTTCCAAGCACGATGCGTTCTGCGTGGATCGGCTGATCGAGCCAATCCGTTGCAATCTGATCAAATGAACGGATATCGCCTGTTGCATAATAACGATGTTCCGGTATTTGTGTCACATCTGCTGAAATCGTATTGTAGTCAAGTAGTGCTGCTACCTCAAGTGCCGTCTCGTCTCCCGAAGAGATCAGCTGGACGCCTGGTCCAATGACCCGTCCAATCACGTCTGCTAGGAGCGGGTAATGGGTGCACCCGAGGATCAATGTATCCATGTCATAATTCATCAATGGGCGTAACGTATTGGCAACGACACGTTCGACGTACGCACCGTCTGTCTGCATCGACTCAACGAGCGGAACGAATGGCGGGCATGCCAACGATTCAACGACGACTTGTCCTTCGACGTGGCGTAACGCCTTCTCGTAAGAATTGCTTGTAATCGTCATCTTTGTTCCGATGACACCAATCCGTTTCGTGCGCGTCACCTTGACGGCCGCTCGTGCCCCCGGATCAATGACACCGATGACAGGTATATTTAAACGTTCTCGCGCTTCTTTTAAAACAACAGCCGTTGCTGTGTTACAGGCGATTACGATCAATTTCACATCTTGTTGTACGAGATAATCAATCATCTCCCACGTAAACTCACGAATCTCTTCTTCAGGGCGCGGACCATACGGACAACGTAGTGTATCCCCGACATAAATGATTCGCTCATGGGGCAACTGTCGCATCAGTTCACGTGCGACCGTCAATCCACCGACTCCGGAATCCAGTACTCCAATCGCTCGATTCACTCTTCTCCACCTCTTTCTCTCTACCTTATGGTAACAAAAAAGGACGACGGTGCAAGACCGGCGTCCGAGAATGTACGATTACAGGATTACTGAGCAAGACCTTCGCTTGTCAGCATATCTGAAAGAGTCGTGATTGCTTCAGAAGCATCGTCACCGTTTGCAACGATTTTGATATCTGAATCTTTCGCGATTCCGAGTGAAAGAACACCCATGATTGACTTCAAGTTGACAGTCTTTCCGTTGTATTCCAAGTTGATGTCTGATTGGAATTTAGAAGCTGTGTTGACGAGCTGAGTAGCCGGACGAGCGTGAATGCCTGAATCCGCGATGACTTTGAATGTTTTTTCCATGATTAAGAAATCTCCCTTCACTAATAACGTACTAGTGAGTCGTTTTCGAATATGTGAACTCATTATCAAATGATAACGGATTCGAATCGATTCTGCAAGGAATTTTTATAGGCTTCACTCCACGGGAATGCTTTCCCCGAACGGTCGATTTGTACCATCGATGTCCGTCCTGTGAACATCAGTTCATCTTGCTCATCAAACGCTGCGTAATGAACGTCACACGAAGCACTACCGACGTTCACCGGGTACGCATAGACAGCAAGACGTGACCGTGGATAGACTTGGCGAATGTAGTTACACTGGGCATCCGCAACGACGATGATCCCGTCGTCTGCAAGCGAATATCCGGTTTCTTCTAACATCAATGTCCGAACGTCCTCGAAATAGACGAATGGTACTCGGTTATTCATATGACCGTAAGCATCGGTCTCCGCGAATCGGACGGCGACGTCAAGCCGCGTTCCGTGTTTCATCTGTTCAAGCCATGACTCGAGTTCTGGAATATAAGCTGGTACGCGCACAATGAGTTCCTCCTATCTGAATAAAAAAAGAAGGAGCAAGCTCCTTCTTTGATAAATCATGAGCTAACCGCTTCACCTGTCCGTCCTTCGTCACTACCGAAGAACTTCTTGAATGAGTGAAGTGTCGTCTGGCGGTTCATCGCTGCGATCGAAGTCGTTAGTGGAATTCCCTTTGGACAAACTTCAACACAGTTTTGAGCATTACCACACTGCATGATACCACCGTCTTCCATCAACGCCTCAAGACGTTCTTCCTTGTGGAAGGCACCTGTCGGGTGTGAGTTAAATAGACGGACTTGTGAGATCGATGCCGGTCCGATGAATGTCGAACGATCGTTAACGTTCGGACATGCTTCGAGACATACGCCACATGTCATACATTTTGATAACTCGTATGCCCATTGACGTTTGTTTTCTGGCATCCGTGGTCCTGGACCTAAATCATACGTCCCATCAATCGGAACCCACGCTTTGACCTTTTTCAACGCATCAAACATGCGCTGACGGTCAACTTGAAGGTCACGAACGATTGGGAACGTCTGCATCGGTTGAAGGCGGATTGGCTGTTCGAGTTTATCGACGAGCGCTGTACACGACTGACGTGGTGTACCGTTGATGACCATTGAACAAGCGCCACAAACTTCTTCTAGACAACCCATGTCCCAGTTGATCGGTGTTGTTTTTTCACCGGCTGCATTCACAGGATTTCGACGAATCTCCATTAAAGCAGAGATAACGTTCATGTTTGGACGGTACGGAATTTCAAACGCTTCATCATACGGTTTACCATCTGGTCCATCTTGACGTTGAACGATGAATTGAACCGATTTTTGCGTAGTAGATGATTCGAGTGGTGTCGCCATTATGCTTTCACCTCTTTCTTCGACTTCTTGCTGTAGTCGCGTTTCCGTGGTGGAATCAACGACGTGTCGACGTCTTCATAGAAGATTTCTGGATGGCCATTCGTATAACGCGCCATCGTCGTCTTCAAGAACTGTTCATCATTACGTTCCGGGAAGTCCGGTTTATAGTGTGCCCCGCGACTCTCGTCACGTTTTAAGGCACCGAGCGTGATCGCTTCGGCTAGGTCGAGCATGTGATCGAGCTGACGGATGAACGATGCCCCTTGGTTACTCCAACGTGCTGTATCCGTTGCCGAGATGCGAGTGAAACGATCACGAAGTTCCTTGATTTTCGTAAGTGTTTCTTCCAGCTTATCGTTGTAGCGAACGACCGTGACGTTATCCGTCATGATTTCTCCGAGTTCACGGTGGATTTGATACGCATTTTCCGTACCTTCCATCGATAAGATGTCGTTGAAACGATTGATCTCTTCGATTTTATGCGATTCGACGACGTCTTCGTTCATCTCGTGAACAGATGTCTCAAGTTCGTTCATGTATGCGATTGCTGATGGTCCAGCGACCATTCCGCCGTACACCGCAGAGAGAAGCGAGTTTGCCCCAAGACGGTTCCCACCGTGCATCGAGTAATCACATTCACCAGCTGCGAACAATCCAGGGATGTTCGTCATTTGATCGTAATCGACCCATAATCCGCCCATTGAATAGTGAACGGCAGGGAAGATTTTCATCGGTACTTTTCGTGGGTCGTCGCCAACGAATTTCTCGTAGATCTCAAGAATCCCACCAAGTTTAACGTCGAGCTCCTTCGCATCTTTATGCGACAAATCGAGATAGACCATGTTCTCTCCGTTAACGCCAAGTTTTTGGTTAACACAGACGTCGAAGATTTCGCGCGTTGCGATATCTCGTGGAACAAGGTTTCCGTATGCCGGATATTTTTCTTCAAGGAAGTACCACGGTTTACCATCTTTATACGTCCAGACACGACCGCCCTCTCCTCGCGCTGATTCACTCATGAGACGCAACTTATCGTCTCCAGGAATCGCTGTCGGGTGAATCTGGATGAACTCACCGTTCGCATAGATCGCACCTTGACGATAGACAGCAGCTGCTGCTTGTCCTGTGTTAATGACCGAGTTCGTCGATTTTCCGAAGATGACCCCAGGACCACCTGTCGCGAGGATGACAGAATCAGCCGCGAATGCTTCGATTTCCATCGTCCGGAGATTTTGACAAACCGCTCCGCGACAAATGCCGTTGTCATCGATGATCGCACGAAGGAATTCCCATCCTTCATATTTTTCTACCAAACCTTGCGCTTCGAACTTACGAACCTGCTCATCTAGTGCATACAACAGCTGTTGTCCTGTCGTCGCTCCAGCATATGCCGTCCGGTGGTGCAATGTTCCACCGAAGCGTCTGAAGTCAAGTAACCCTTCCGGTGTACGGTTGAACATGACGCCCATCCGGTCGAACATATGAATGATCTTCGGTGCGGCTTCCGCCATTTTTTGAACAGGTGGTTGATTCGCGAGGAAGTCCCCACCATATACCGTGTCATCAAAGTGCTGGTGTGGTGAGTCGCCTTCCCCTTTCGTATTGACCGCTCCGTTGATGCCGCCTTGTGCACAAACAGAGTGTGAGCGTTTGACGGGTACGAGTGAGAATAACTTAACTGGTACGCCTTGCTCCGCTGCTTTTATCGTAGCCATCAATCCGGCAAGCCCTCCGCCGATGATGACAAGATTCTTGTTCGCCATGTTGTCAGTTCCCCTTTCCTTACAACACGCCTGCAAACGTTAAGATCGAGCGTACGCCTACAAACGATAAACCGATGAATACGAGTGCTGCCACGTAAGACATCGCCCGTTGAGATGCTGGTGACTGTGTGATTCCCCACGTGATGCAGAACGTCCAAAGTCCGTTCGCCAAGTGGAACGTCGTTGCCAAGATCCCGACGATGTAGAACGCGAGCATGAATCCGTTATCGACGATGTTCTGCATCATGCTTGCATCGACTGGTGTTCCCATCGCAGCGGCAATCCGTGTTTCCCAAACGTGCCATGTGATGAACACGACGAGGAATACTCCGCTGAACCGCTGCAGTACATACATCCAGTTCCGGAAGTATGTATAACGTCCTGTGTTCGCAGAACCAGTGAATGCGATGTATACACCGTAGACACCATGCAAGATGATCGGAATGAAGATGACAAAGATCTCTAAGAACAATCGATACGGAACATTCCCCACGAATTCCGCGGCCTTATTGAAGTCTTCCTCACCACGTACGATGAAGTAGTTCGTCGTTAAGTGCGAAAGTAAAAATAACCCGATTGGAATGACGCCGAGCAGTGAGTGTATTTTACGACTCACGAAATCACGATGATTCGCCATCCAAATCCCCCCTTTTGTTTGCCAATCAACCGTTGGCGCATTTTGGTAGAAAAGCGCTTTCATAAGGAAATTCGTCTTTTCATCACTTATTCTACTCCTGTCCTTTTTAGAAGACAACCCGAGCCGTTGCATTTAACTGCAAATTTTTTTAGGAAAACAATGACCGACAAGAATCATCTCGGTATAATGGTTCTCAGATAGGAGTGAATCATGATGGACGCTACACCAAATCAAACACCACTTTTCGGTATCGAATTGATCCGAGATTATGTGCTGACCGATCTTTTAGGATCGGATTATCGGCAAGTCATCTACTGGGCAGGCAAGCGTTTGGCTCGTCAATTCCCTGTCGTCGACGAATCCGAGTTATCCTCGTTCTTCGAACAAGCAGGTTGGGGAATTCTTGAGGTCAAGAAACAGAAAGGTACTGTCATTTCGTATATTCTTTCTCCTCCTGAAACGACGAGAGACGAACGTCCACAAGGTTATTTCCAACTCGAAGCAGGTTTTCTCGCTGAGCAACATTCGCGCTTTAACGCGTGTGTCGCGGAAGGGTACGCTGAAGTGAACAAGGAACTCATCCAGATTACGGTCCAGATCGACCCAAAAGATCCACTTGACCCAATCGGTTGATTTTTTACATATGACCAAACAGGAATCTTTGTTTCTCACATCGAAAAAGAACTTGAAACCTTTTGCATTAAGTGCTCGTAAAATCATTCGTACACAAATCGCGAGGAGGAACTTCACATGTTCAAAAAATTAGCAGCCGATTTAACAGGATTCAGTGATATCGGACAAGTCATTCACCCTGATGATTTCGACAAGGCAGCCGCTGACGATTACGTCTTACACGAAGACGGCGAAAAAATCTATTTCTTGATCAAATCTAAGTCTGACGAGTATTGCTTTACGAACTTGGCCTTGATTCATCTCGATGGTGAGAGTGCCGTCAGTTCAAAACGCGTCCTGTATCGCTATCCGTACGCGCACTATCCGATTCGTCACGTCATGTTCGAAACGGCTGGAACGGTCGATTTGGATGTTGAAATCAAATTCGAAATTGGTGGGAAACATTATTCGATCGATGTCGATAAGAAACAACTCGAACATGTGAAAGATCTTTATAAAACACTTCTTGCTATCGCTGAAAAACAATATGAAGGGCAAAAAATGCTTGAGTTCGCTAACAGTTCGCTGAATCATTCGGTCACGATTCTCGGTGGTCTTCGCCAAGGTGATATGAACGTACCGCAAACATTCAAGGAACTGTCTGAACAATCCTTCGAGTGGCTTCAAGGTCACTACCATCAATGGAACCAGCGCGACTTCGGTTCATACTACGAGAAGTACATCAATAACTAATTGCTTAAAAATGCCGCCCTCTTCTTGAGGACGGCATTTTTTCATTCTTCGTTCGCTTGACTTAAATATTCAGCAACGGTTTCTGCTAGTTTCACAGGCAACCCTGCTTCCGCCAACTGTTCGATCGTCGCTCGACGTAGACTACGCATCGATCCGAAATGGCGGATCAACTGTTGGCGTCGTTTCGGACCGACTCCTGGTATCTCGTCAAGCAGGGAACGGGTCATTCCTTTAGAACGGAGTGAACGGTGGAATGTGATGGCAAACCGGTGAACTTCATCTTGCATACGTTGAAGGAGATAAAACGCACTCGAACGAGGACTGAGTTCGATCAATTGCGCACCTTCTCCAAATAACAATTGACTCGTTCGGTGTTTGTCATCTTTTTTTAATGAACCGACCGGCAGGGATAAGCCGAGTTCATCTTGAATGACTTCTAAAGCAGCATTCAACTGTCCGACTCCTCCGTCAATTAAGACGAGGTCCGGAAGGCGCGCTCCTTCAAGTAACAACCGACGATACCGCCGACGAACGATCTCCCGCATCGATTCATAGTCGTCCGGTCCTTGGACCGTCCGAATCTTGAACTTCCGGTATTCTTTCTTAAGCGGTTTACCATCTTCAAAGACGACGAGAGCCGAAACGGCATCCGCACCTTGAATGTTCGCGTTATCGATGATCTCGATCCGTGACAGTGGATGAACGTCGATCGCATCGGCGAGCTCTTCAACCGCTTGAACGGTCCGTTTCTCATCTTTTGCTAACAATTCGAAGCGTTCAGAAATCGCATTTTCAGCATTTTTCGTCGCTAAATCAAGTAATTTCCGTTTCGATCCTCGGACCGGAACGTGAATTTTGATCGAGAGCGCCTCTTTGAGTAGAAGTTGATTGACGAGTGGTGGTACGTACAATTCACTCGGCTTAATGTTCTTTTCGTAGAACTGGACGATGAAACTTTCCAGTTCCTCGGCTGGCGTACCATAGATCGGGAAGAGCGAGACATCGCGCTCAATCATCTTTCCTCCGCGGAGGAAGAACACTTGGACACACATCCAGCCTTTATCAACGTGAATCCCGAAGACATCACGCGACGTCAAATCTGCTGTGATCATATTTTGTTTGTTCATGATCGACTCAATCGCTCGTACTTGGTCACGTAATTCTCCAGCACGTTCGAATTCCATCGTCTCGGCAGCTTCCGCCATCTTGTGCTTCAAGCTCTCGACAAGTTCCTTCGTGTCACCCGACAAGAAGCGTCGGATTTCCGATACGAGTGCCTTTTGTTCCGATTCAAGATTTGGGATTTCACATGGACCGAGACATTGACCAATATGATAATACAGACAGAGTTTCTTCGGCATCGGCTGACATTTACGTAACGGATATAAACGATCTAATAGACGTTTTGTCTCATTCGCCGCATACGCATTCGGATAAGGACCGAAGTAATGACCGCCGTCTTTTTTTAGCTTACGCGTCGTAATCAATCGTGGATAAGTCTCATTCGTAATTTTCAAGTACGGATAAGATTTATCGTCCTTCAACATGATATTGTATTTCGGATCATGCTTTTTGATCAGTGTCATCTCAAGCAATAATGCTTCTAGTTCACTCGCTGTGATGATGTATTCGAAGTCACGGACTTCCGCGACGAGACGTTCCGTCTTAATATCATGTGCTCCTGTGAAATAGGAGCGGACACGATTCTTTAAATTTTTTGCTTTTCCGACATAAATGACTTCACCGAATTCGTTCTTGTGAAGATAACATCCCGGCTCATCAGGCAAAAGGGATAACTTTGCTTTGATATGTTCTTGATGTCCCAAATAAATGTCTCCTTTCACCGTTTTTAGTTTTATTCGTTCGGGTAAATACCATACATTGATTATGACATACGGAGGATGAAAAATGCGTACATATGATTGCATTGTGATTGGAACAGGTTCTGCTGGAAATCAAGCGGCTTATAAATTCATCGAAAAAGGACTACGTGTTGCCATCGTTGAGAACTTCACTCCAGGTGGTACATGCGCACAGCGTGGATGTGATGCAAAAAAAATCTTATTAACGGGTAGTGAGACGAAAGACGCTGTCGAGCGCTTGCTTGGATACGGTGTCAAAGGATTGGTTTCGATTGATTGGCGCCAATTGATGGAGCGAAAGAATGAGTACACACGTGCGATTCCTGAGCAAACACGAAAACGGTACGCGGAAACGGATATCGACTATTTCCATGGAGAACCTCATTTCGTGTCTTCACATCGTCTTCGAATTGGTGAAGAAGAAATCGAAGGAAAACAGTTTTTAATCGCAACTGGATTGCGTCCTCGCGAATTATCTGTACCCGGTAGCGAACGTTTCATAACAAGTAATGAGTTTCTTGAACTGAAAGAACTTCCCCGGCGACTCGTTTGTGTCGGTGGTGGTTATATCTCGTTTGAGTTCGCACATCTCGCACGAATTGCAGGTGCAGAAGTCACGATCGTCTTACGTTCCGCCCCTCTAAAACAATTCGAAAGTGAATTGGTCGATGTCTTACTCGATGCGACGCAAGCCCTCGGTATTTCGATCATCAAAGAAGCAGAGGTCGTCGCTTATGAAGAGGACTCACTTCGTTTGTCTAACGGTGACGTGTTGAAGACCGACGTCGTCTTGAACGCGACTGGACGTGTCGCGAGCATCGACCAGCTTGGTCTTGAAGCAATTGGCGTTGCGCATAATGAAAAAGGCATTCACGTCAATGAATATCTCCAATCTTCTGTAGAACATATCTACGCCGCAGGAGACGTTGCCGTCAGCGGGAATCCTGCATTAACACCGTTTGCTGGAACCGAAGGACGGCTCGCTGCCGATAACATGCTCGAAGGAAACAATCGGAAACTGGAGCTACTTCCGGTACCGAGTGTCGTGTTCACCGCTCCGAACCTTGCCCTCGTCGGCGAGACAGAAGTCGCTTTGAAAAAAGCCGGTATTCCGTACCGTGGTCGATTGATTGATACGTCTTCTTGGCAAACAAATGCACGGATCAAAGACAGTTTTGCTCGAGCGAAAGTGCTTGTTGGGGAAGACGATCAAGTGCTCGGTGCACACTTCATCGGTGTACATGCAGCGGAACTAGCAAACTACTTCTCGTTTGCCATGCAGCACCGAATTCCGAGTACTTCGATGCAACAGACAGGATTCGCTTATCCGACACCCGCTTCAGACATCGCTTCGTTATTTGAAGACTGATAGGAGGTTTCTTAATGATTCAATATGGCTATACGATTCTTTATAGTGAGGATCCTTCCCAGACGCTGACGTTTTATCGAGACATTCTTGGTTTACCTGTCAAAGCGGAGCATGGTAGCTACATCGAGTTCGAGACCGGTCAGACGACACTCGCTTTCAATACACGTAAAGACGTACAACAGTTGATTCCGGATTACGTGATTCCAAGCGGAAAGACGCCTCAGACGTTAGAGATCGGTTTTGTCACGGATGATGTCCCTACTCTTTTTCAAAAAGTCGCAGAGGCGGGATACGAGACCGTACTCGCTCCTGTTGAAAAACCATGGGGGCAAATCGTGGCGTATGTTCTTGATCCTGATGGTCACCTGATTGAACTTTGCACACCAATGTAATAAAAAAATGGACCGCTCTGCCTATGCAGAACGGTCCATTTTGATATGCAGAAAAGAATTAGTTAGAAGTTTCAACGAATTCTTTAAGTGCGTCTTTCGGCATGAAGCCCATTGTTTTGTTGACAGGTTGTCCATCTTTGAAGAGAACGAGTGTCGGGATACTTTGTACTTGGAATGCTCCAGCTACTTCTGGGTTTGCATCCACGTCAACTTTGACGATTTTTACATCTTGCATGTCAGCATCGAGTTCTTCAAGAACAGGTGCGAGCATACGACATGGTCCACACCATGTTGCCCAAAAATCAACAAGGACGAGTCCTTCTTGTGTTTCTTCTTTAAATGATTGGCTAGTTGCGTGTACGATTGCCATTGATCATAACCTCCTAATGAGTAGATCAACCCGGTAAAAAAAATGGGTGATCTCTTTATTGATTCGAGTATATCATAGCAGTCTCTTCCAACAAACGAAACTGCTCACGCGAAAAATCCGCAAAAACAACCGGCACCATGATGATGGCACCGGTGTTCAAACTCATCCGTGAACGAGCATTTTTTTGAATTCAGCTGTCAATAAGGGAACGACGTCGAACAAATCACCAACGATGCCGTAGTCAGCAATCGAGAAGATATTCGCTTCTGGGTCTTTATTAATCGCGACAATTACTTTTGCATTCGACATCCCTGCTAAGTGTTGAATCGCACCTGAGATCCCACAAGCGATGTAAAGATCTGGTGTGACGACTTTACCCGTCTGACCAATTTGAAGCGCATAGTCACAGTAATCCGCATCACAGGCACCACGTGAAGCACCGACTGCTCCTCCGAGGACATCTGCTAACTCTTGTAATGGCGCGAATCCGTCTGAGCTCTTGACACCACGTCCACCTGCGACGATGACTTTTGCTTCAGATAAATCAACGCCGCCTGTTGCTTTGCGTACGATGTCTGAGACGATTGTCCGTAAATCCTTCAGTTCGACCGTAACCGATTCAACCGTCCCTTGGGAACTACCTGCTTCAAGCGGATCGATGTTGTTCGGACGAACCGTAAAGAGTGTTTTGCCCTCTGCGACTTTGACTTTTTCAAATGCTTTACCCGAGTAGATCGGGCGAATGAATGACGCGTCCGCGCCTTCCCCTTCAATCGAAGTCACGTCACTAATCAGACCAGCCTGTAGTTTTGCTGCAATCTTCGGTGATAAATCCTTGCCGAGCGATGTATGACCAAAGACGAGTACGTCGGGTGACGTCCGGTTCATCAACTCGAGGAAGACTTGTCCATAACCATCTGGCGTGTAATGCAATAGGCGTTCATCTTCAACGACGAGGACTTGATCTGCTCCGCGTGACGCTAATGCTTCCGCATCCTTTGCTACATCGTGTCCAATCAGGACCGCAATGACTTCATCTGCGACACGTCGCGCTGCTGCGATTGCCTCAAACGATACATTCCGTAAACTGCCATCCCGTGATTCTGCGAGTACTAATGCTTTTGTCATTCGTTTCTCCCCCTTAGACCACTTTTGCTTCGTTACGTAGTAATGATGCGAGCTGTGCGACTTGCTCGTTCAGTTCACCTTCGAGAATCTTACCGGCTGCTTTATTCGGTGGTAAGAAACGTTCAATCGTCTCTAGACGTGGTACGAGTTCGTCTTCATCGAGTTCTAAATCATCGAGTTCGAGTTCTTCAAGCGGCTTCTTCTTCGCTTTCATGATCCCTGGAAGACTTGGATAACGTGGCTCGTTTAATCCTTGCTGCGCAGTCACGAGTAACGGAAGCGTCGTTTCAATCGTTTCTGTGTCCCCTTCAGCGTCTCGTGTCACGACAGCCTTCGTACCGTCGAGCTCTAGTTTCGTGATCGTCGTCACGTAAGGAATATCAAGCAATTCTGCGACACGAGGTGCCACTTGACCACTTCCGCCGTCAACTGCGACGTTTCCGGCGATGACGAGATCAACCATTTGTTCCTTCAAATAACCAGCGAGTACTTCAGAAATCGTGAAATGATCTGCTTCTTCAATGTCATCTTCGATCGAGATACGAACGGCTTGGTCTGCTCCCATTGCGAGTGCTGTTCGTAATTCCTTGTCCGCATCTTCCGGTCCGACCGTCACGACCGTCACCGTTCCCCCTTGTGCATCACGGACACGGATTGCTTCTTCTACAGCATACTCATCGTATGGATTAATGATGAACTCTGCGCCATCCTCATCGATTTGACCATTCTCGAGTTGGATTGCTTCTTCCGTATCGAATGTGCGTTTCAACAGTACATAGATTTCCATCTCATGCTCCCCCTTGTCGTCTATTCACCATCATTCTTTGTATCCGCTTACATGATTGTTGTCATGAAAAGGGCTTAACTCAGCCCTTTGATCAACATCCGATGAATCCCGTCACGCGTCTCAAGCAACTCATATTTGAAGCCACTTGCCATCCAGCTCGTCACGACCTCATCGATCGTTCCGAAAATCATCTGACGTGCCAATCGATAATCGAGTTCGTTTGAAAACTCACCTGTCGTCATCCCGTGCTTAACGACCCGATCAATCAGATGCAAATAAGGTTTCAAGACAGCAGCGATGTTTTGGCGCATCTCTTGGTTAGATTGACGTAACTCAATCTGCGTGACGACTGCTAAATCATAGTCGACGGATAATTGCTCGAGGTGCGCCTCGATCAATGCCGCTAACTGTTCCGTCGCTGACGTATGATTCGCGATTTGTCCTTCGGAATATTCGATGAAGCTCCCCATTTTCGCTTGGAAGAGCGAAATCAAGAGGTGTTCTTTATTCTTGAAGTACAGATAGATCGTTCCATCCGCAACACCGGCTTCTTTTGCGATGGCAGTCACCTTCGCTCCATGGTAGCCGTTTTTAGCGATAACTTTTACTGCGGCATCAATGATGCGGTCACTCTTTGATATTGTTCGTTTCATTCCACTATCTCCTAACGAATAAAATGAATGATGGTTCATTCATATTTATTCTATCATGCCATTTTGTCCTGTCAACTGCTTTCTTCGAGTTGTTTGGCACGCTCTTCTTCGACGAGAACACGACGGAGAATCTTACCGACGAACGTTTTCGGTAACTCTTGGCGGAATTCATACTGCTTTGGTACTTTGAATGAAGCCAACTGTTTTCGACAGAATTGGTCGAGCTCTTCTTCCGTGACCGTCATCTCATCCTTGACGACGATGAACGCCTTGACGGTCTCTCCACGATAAACATCGGGGACACCGATGACGACAGCTTCTTTGACTGCTGGATGCTCATACAGGATTTCTTCGACTTCTCGTGGGTAAATGTTGAACCCGGAAGCAATGATTAAGTCTTTTTTTCGATCGACGATCCGGAAGTAATGATCCTCACCAATATAGCCAAGGTCTCCCGTATGCAACCAACCGTTTCGTAAAACAGCTTGTGTGTCTTCTGGTCGCTTCCAGTATCCTTTCATGACTTGCGGTCCCGTCACGATGATTTCGCCGATTTCACCTGGTGCAGCCGGCGTCTCACCATCTGCTTGGACAATTTTTGCTTGCGTATCAGGTACAGGAATGCCGACCGTTCCAGGAATTCGGCGGTCCCAGATGCAGTTCGTATGCGTGACCGGGCTTGTTTCAGACAGACCGTAGCCTTCAACGATTCGTCCCCCCGTCAACGCTTCGAATTTTTCCTGCACTTCGACTGGAAGTGGAGCTGAACCAGAAATACAAGCTTCGATCGAAGAAAGATCATATTTCTTCAGCTTCGGATGATTCAATAAACCAACATACATCGTCGGAGCACCTGGGAACAGATTCGGTTTTTCTTTATGAATCGTCTTCAGTACTTGTTCGATGTCGAATTTTGGAACGATGATCTGTTCATACGCATTAAAAATACCAAAGTTGAGATTACACGTCATCCCGTAGACATGGAAATACGGAACGACTGCTAACAGCTTTCGTCCATCTCCTCGATTGTATTTATAGAACCATTTATCGATCTGTTCAACGTTCGCACTCAAATTGAAGTGCGTCAACATGACACCTTTTGGAGCACCTGTCGTTCCACCCGTATATTGGAGAACAGCCACATCTTCTTTCGGTTGAATCGCGACTGGTTTAATTGGTTCATAACCACGTAGTGATAAGAATGGAATCGAACCTGTCGTATCGATGATGATGTTGTTATCTTTCCGTGCTTTAATGGGATACAGTTTATTTTTAGGGAAGGGAAGGTAATCCGCAATACTTGTCGTCACGACCGTCTTCAGTGCCGTCGCCGTCTTGACGCGGGATGCTTTTGGATAAAGTAGATCGAGTGTCACGAGCATGTGCGCCCCTGAGTCAACAAGAATCTGTTCGAGTTCGCGGTCCGTATAGAGCGGGTTCACTTGGACGACGATTCCCCCTGCATAGAGGACAGCATAATAACTGATCATATACTGGGGACAGTTCGGTAACATCAGTCCGACACGATCTCCCTTTTTAAGTCCCTGCTCCTGTAGCAAACTCCCGAAAGCACGCGCTTCATCGCGTACTTCACGAAATGTCATACGTTTTCCTAAGAAACTCAAGGCACGTTGTTCCGGAAAATCAGTTGCTGCCTCATCAAGCGCTTGATAAAGCGGTACTTCTCGATAATCAATCGATGCGGGTACTTGCTCTGGATAATCAGATAACCAAACGGATTCCATACGTTTCCCTCCCTGATAATGAATTACTATTCATTTTCATTATACGTTGATTTCAATTCGACATGCCAGTAAAATCCAAAAAAAGAAATCGAATTTGCTTGTTTTTTTAATTCTTTCAATCCGAATTCAAGATACAAAAAACAGTATTCGCCCTTCTCGTTTTCGAAAGAGGACGAATACTGTTTTTGATCATGATTTAACGGGATGGATACGTAAATCCTTCCCCGATGACTTCCCGTACTTTGTGAATGACGACGAAGGCACGTGGATCTGCTGCTTCAACGATCTGTTTCAAAGGTGCGAGTTGTCGTTTATCGACGATCATATATAACATGTCATTCTTTTGTTTCGTGAAATGACCATGGCTATGGATGACTGTTGCGCTACGACCAAGTGTCTCTGTTAGAATCGTCGCAATCTCTTCTTGGCGATGGCTAATGATTGTGACCGCTTCACGGACGTTCAATCCTTCGCTGACGAGATCAATCAAGTACGAGCCGATGATGATGGCAATCAACGTGTACAGCATCGTCTCTTCTCCAAATAGGAATCCTGATGCACCTACGACTGCAACATCGATGATGAACATCGAGACCGCGATACTCAGATTCAGATACTTATTCATGAGTCGAGCGATGATAACGCCCCCACCCGTCGTTCCTCCAGCTCGAATGACGAGACCAATCCCAACACCAATCAGAATTCCCGCATAGACGGTACCAATTAAACGGCTGTCAGATGATGTCGCTAGACTTGCTGTTGAGGAGAGGACAAACGACGTGACCGCGACTGAGATGACAGAATAGAGCATCGTCTTCCGGCTGAGGAATCGATAACCGACGATGAACAGCAAGGCGTTCGCAATCAGTGACACAAGTCCTGTATCCCATCCATACAGATAGTAGAAAATGACCGTGATCCCGATCAATCCACCTTCTGATAAGTCATTTGGAATCGTAAAGTAGTTGATCCCAAAAGCGAGAATCGCCGATCCGACGACGACCCAAAAAATATCCTTCCAAGAGATCAGTTGCATCGCTTCAAAAGCACGGCGTCTTGTTTCTGCCGTTGTTGTTTTTCGTACGTTCATATGCGTTCCTCCTTTTTTGATTAGGCGTGGCTCAATAAAAATTCCGTACTGAAACGATGTCAGTACGGAATGATCACACGGTAAGACCGGTTCTTTTAATTAAATACAATCCAGAGGATACCGACGACCAAAAAGGCGATCGAAACCCCGAACATGATTTTCGCTAAACGTTCTAACACGGATTCACCCCACTAACGCTGATCCGATGACGTAGGACATGCCGATCGATAAGGCACATGAAATGATGCCGACAGCAATGTTGCCTTTCTCGATTTCACGGTCTACCGGCAAATTCGGTGTCAGGAATTCAAAGATCCAGTATGTCGATATCAATAATAAGAAACCAAAGGCACTTTCAAGAAATATCGACCCGACCCGTTCTTCCCCCTGAACAGCGAAATGAACGATATTGGCGAGACCGATGATTTTTCCACCTGTTGCTAACGCAACGGCGATGTTGCCACTCTTGATATGTTCCCAGTTTTTATACCGGGTTGTCAACTCAAAAAGTGCAAGTCCTAAAATGATCAGTAATCCTGCGACCGAATAGAGCGCTGTCGTATAGACATAGACGTTCTCAAAAATGTTCATCTTACTTTCCTCATTTCAGTTCGATGATCGTCACACCATGTCCGCCTTCACCTTGTCCACCTAAGCGATGACCTTTGACGTGACGATGACCTTTCAAGAATTCTTGGACACCTTGACGCATGGCTCCCGTACCAAGACCATGAATGACACGAATGTGGTCGTAGTTCGATAGCAAGGCTTGGTCCATGAAACGCTCAAGCTTCGACAGCCCTTCTTCGACACGTACTCCACGCAAATCGAGTTCAGCTGAAGGTGCAGATTGTTTCGTGATACTTGTTCCACCAGAACGCCCTTTTGTTTGCGGACGTTTTGGTGTACTGCCGATCTTCGCGAGATCTTCCGGCTTGACGTTCACCTTCATGATCCCGACTTGAACCGTATACTCTCCGTTTGCCTGTTGGTTAATGATATAGCCTTTTTGATTGAAGGTCGTGACTTTGACTTCTTCCCCTTTATCAAAGCGTGGCGTTTGGTCGTATTTCGCTTTTACTTTCGCAATTCGCTTCTCTTGCAAGCTTGGTTTCGCATCTTCAAGTTTTTTACGTGCTTCGATCAATTCGTGTTCTTTGACGGCACCGGCATCACGTAATTCCTTCAAGCGCTTAATGACACCTTCTGCTTCTTTTTGCGCCCGTTCGACAGCACGTGCTGCTTTTTCTTCTGCTTTTGCCAAAATCTCATTCTTCTCTTCCTGGATCTCGGCTTGTTCTTGCTCGAATTGCTCACGCTCTGCAACGAGACGTTTCTTCTCTTCTAGTAACTGAGCCTCTAACGTTTCAGCACGTTGTTTCGCTTCTTCCAATCGTTCAATCATCGTCTCGACGGACTGTGCATCACTACCGATTTGACCGCGTGCTGCGTCGATAATCCGGTCTTCGAGTCCGAGGCGTTTTGAAATCTCAAACGCATTCGATCGTCCAGGTACACCGATGAGTAAACGGTACGTCGGACTAAGTGATTCGACATCGAATTCCATCGACGCGTTGACGACGCCTTCTCGGTTGTAGCCGTATGCTTTTAACTCCGAATAGTGTGTCGTCGCTGCAACGCGTGCTCCGCGGCGCTTGACTTCATCAAGAATCGCGATTGCTAAAGCAGCACCCTCTGTCGGGTCGGTTCCGGCACCTAACTCATCAAACAGGACCAAACTCATAAAATCGATTTTTTCCATCATCGAGACGATATTCGTCATGTGCGAACTAAATGTCGATAAGTTTTGTTCAATCGACTGTTCATCCCCGATATCAGCATAAATCGCATCAAAGACACTGAGCTCTGTCTCATCTGCTGCCGGCACATATAGTCCTGATTGCACCATCAACTGTAGAAGACCGATTGTTTTGAGTGTAACTGTCTTACCACCGGTGTTTGGACCGGTGATGACGAGTGATGTAAAATCACCACCAAGCGATACGGTAATCGGTACGACTTCCTCTTTCGGAATGAACGGATGTCGTGCTTCCTTGAGAATGATATGGCGATTTTCGTTCAAGCGCGGTTCGACAGCACCAATCTGATGACCGTATAACGCTTTCGCCATGATGAAATCGAGTTCTGCTAGCACATCAAGATTGATGCGAAGTGAATCACCGACACTACCGACAAGTGCTGAAAGTTGGGCGAGAATTCGTTCGATTTCAGCTCGTTCTTTCAAACGCGCTTCTTGGATCTCGTTGTTTGCAGAAACGACAGCTTGCGGTTCGATGAATAACGTTGCACCGGACGCCGACTGATCGTGGACGATTCCCCCAAAGGCTTGACGGTACTCTTGTTTGACCGGTACACAATACCGATCATTTCGCATCGTCACGATCGCGTCAGACAACATTTTCGCTTTACTGCGTAAGACGTTATCGATTTTTGAACGGACTTGTCCTTCGAGCGAGCGCAACTGACTTCGTAACGCTCGTAATTTATCACTTGCCGAATCTTGGACCGTTCCCTGATCATCAATCGCATGACGGATGCCTTGTTCGATTTCAACGAGCTTTGTGATTTGCTCGATTCGACTATCAAGGCGTGGTAATCGTAGGTCTGCATGATCCTCGTGTAGCCGCTCTTGGAACGCTTTCACTTGACGTCCAGAATAGACGACGTCTGCGACGGATAATAATTCACTTGTTGAAAGGACAGAGCCAATCTCTGCCCGCTTGACCTCACTCCGGACATCTGTCAATCCACCAAACGGATAACGGTCACGCAAACGATAGACTGTTGTTGCTTCTGTCGTGACGGCTAACAATTCCTTGACCTGCTCGAACTCTTCCGCAGGACGCATCGCTCGAACGAACTGTGCACCAAGTGAGCTTGCCGTGAAAGCGAGCATGTTTTCTTTTAGCTTTTCATATTCTAATACGCGTAATGCGTTGGCATTCATTTAATCCACTCCTAAACGTTTTCGACCGAAGAATGCAAGTGCCTCTTCGGCACTCCACGTATTGATGACATCAGACGCCTCCAAATAGGCTTTACGTGCATGAAGGACACCAAGTTTCATATCTTCTAACATTTCTGGTCGGTGTGTATCCGTATTGATCAAAATCTTTACTCCGGCAGCCTTCGCTTTCGCAAGGGAACTTGCCGTCAAATCGAATCGTGCTGGGTTTGCGTTCATCTCAAGTGCTGTTCCTGTCTCTGCTGCTAATTCGATCAATCGATCGACGTTGACGGCATAACCTTCACGTCTACCGATGATTCGTCCCGTCGGATGGGCAATGAGAGAGACGTATGGATTACGACAAGCATTCTCGAGTCGTTGCATGATTTCTTCTTCTGTCTGATCAAACTTCGAGTGGATCGAGGCAATGACATAATCCATCTCTTTTAAGAATTCATCTTCGTAATCGAGCGATCCATCGGGCAAGATATCCATCTCGACACCACATAAAATCGTCATCTCAGGATGCTTCGCTCGCGCTGCTTCAATCTCGACGCGTTGCGCACGCAAGCGCTCCTCCGTCAATCCATTGACGAACTTCATGTACTTACTGTGATCCGTGATTGCCATCCACGTATATCCTCGTGCTGCACATGCATCGACCAATTCTTCGACAGACAAGGTACCATCTGACCACATCGTATGCATATGAACATCGGCCTCAATGTCTTGTTCAATCAAGAGTTTTGATATATCCTGTTCAAACTCCTGCCGCCCCGCCCGTAATTCCGGTGCGATGAACGGTAAGTCGTACCGTGCAAACAATTCTTCTTCCGTCTTTGGCTGCACTAAACCGTTCTTTGTCTCGACACCATATTCAGAAATACTCTCTCCTCGTTCTTTAGCGAGTTGACGCATCCGAACATTATGATCCTTTGAACCCGTGAAATGATGTAAGGTTGACGCGTACGCCGCGTCATCCACGATTCGGAAATCAATCGCGATATAATGGACGTCTCGTTTTAAGACGAGTGACACTTTCGTACTACCGGCAGCAATGACTTCATCAATCAACGATAGTTCAAGAAGTTGCTCCTTGATCCGTTCCGGTTCGTTCGTCGAGAGGATGAAATCAAGATCCTTACATGTTTCTTCTGCTCGTCGGAAACTTCCGCCGACTTCGAAGCGGATGACTTCGTCAAACGAGGCAAGTGTCTGATTTAATTCAGCAACGACCTTTCGCATGACACCATATGGCAGGCGCTCCGGTCGTGTTTCAAATGTTTCGAGCGCTTTAACGTATTTCTCGACCGTCTTCTTGCCAAATCCAGGCATCGCTTCGACTGTACCATCGGCTAATTTCTCTGCAAAGGAATCCGCATCAATGACACCGACTTCATGCAGTTTAGCAAGTTTCTTACCACCAAGCCCCGGAATCTTTAGTAAGGCAATTAGCCCTTCTGGCACTTCTTGTTCAAGTTCCGTCAAAGCAGTACTCGTTCCGGTTTGTCGGTATTCTTCAAGTACGGCAGCTGTGCCCTTACCGATCCCCTTCATCGCCGTGAAATCTTCGATCGCCATGAAGTCTGCATCAGACGCTTCGAGGATACTTGCCGCTTTTCGAAAAGCATTGATTTTAAATGGATTTTCCCCTTTGACCTCTAGGTAGACGGATATCCGTTCCAAGTGACGCATCGCATCTTGAATCGTACGCATCTGCAATTCTCCCCTCAAAAAAAGCTCCCATTTAACGGGAGCATGTTTATTTTATCAATCCAACTTTGTCCATCAACCAATTCGCAAGGAGCGGTGTATGCTGGATGATGAAGCTTGCCAAACTCGAGTCCGCGATCGCATCCTGTATCGACTGGATCGGAACGAATGCTGCTAGGAACAAGAGTAAGAAGATGAAGATGTACATCTCGATGAAGCCGAAGACGCCGCCTAATAACCCTTTAACTTGTTTTAAAATCGGCACGTTCGTCAACGAATCAAACATCGACAACAAGATCGCTAAGATGATTTTTGTACCGAAGAACAGGACAATGAACCAAAAGGCTTTGTAGAACACCTCATCGAGTCGTGCTGAACTTGGAATCGAAAACATCGTCAAGTTGATTCCCGCATCATCTAGTGTTGACGGATACGGCACCCACAAACGGAATTTCGTCGCTAGTTCCTCATAGAACGACAAGGCGACGATGAAGGAAATGATCAGGCTGAGCAAATGCCCGGCCTGCAATACGACTCCCCGTCGGACGCCGGTCATGACACCTAAGGCGAGAAGTAATAAGATAACAAAAGAAATCATAGTTTATAGTTCACCCAAATTCTTTTTTATTTTTACGTAATCACTACCAATATTAAGCGCCGCTAGGACGGCGATTTGACGAACGTCGAGTTGTGGTGCTTGTTCTCGGATTTCTCGAATTTTCGTATCCACGAGGAGACCCACTTCGCGTACGTGTTCTGGCGACTCCGTTCCGACAATCGTATAATCATTGCCTGCGATATGAATCGTCGTCCGGTTCAACCCTTCTGAATCAGCCATTTTTCTGTCCTCCTCATACTTTGCTTCTTTCATATAGTACCATCATTTTCGTTTTAGGAAAAGAAGTCCCCCATCGGTCTTAAGGATGGTATGCTTAATCCCGGAAAGGGAGGTTATCTCGTGGGAACTACCGTTTTACGCTTATCTAAAGAAAAGCAAGACCTCGTCATAGAAGAGTTTAAACAAGGACAAACGAAGAGTCCACCCTATGCGCGATTTGCCGCCAAAGTACCTGGATGTGTCATCACGATTTATAATTCTGGAAAAGTGATGTTTCAAGGAACACAAGCAGAAGCAATCGCCGCACGTTTTGGTACGGCTACACCGACGAAATCAAAAGAACCCGTTGTATCCACGTTACCAGATGGTTTTGCTGAATGGTCTGTCGCCGGTAGCGACGAAGTAGGCAAAGGTGACTTCTTCGGTCCCCTCGTCGTCGTCGCTTCCTTCGTTGATCGCAAGCACATCGCACTACTTCGTGAACTTGGTGTTCGTGATTCAAAGCACCTGAACGATACCGAGATTCGGCGGATTGCTCGCGATCTTCATGCGGTCATTC
The DNA here is from genome assembly GCF_022170825.1 of Exiguobacterium acetylicum. Taxonomy (NCBI): domain Bacteria; kingdom Bacillati; phylum Bacillota; class Bacilli; order Caryophanales; genus Exiguobacterium; species Exiguobacterium acetylicum. Next base: position 2,309,850 of record NZ_CP081878.1, read on the forward strand.
CATATACGTATCGTGTCTTACACAATCCAGAATACAATCAGATGCAACAGACGATGACACAAGGAAAGATGACTGCACTGATGCATAATGATGTCTTGCAACGTCTCCTTGACCAATTGGAGACTCAACCAGAAGCGATCCTAATCGATCAGTTCGCTGAAAAGAGCGTTTACTATAAACACTTATCTGGTATCGAAAGTCCTGTTCGAGAAAACGTCTACTTCTCGACTAAAGCGGAACAACTCCATGTCGCAGTTGCTGCTTCCTCGATCATCGCTCGTGCGATTTTTCTAAAGGAAATGGATAAACTAAGCGAGACAACAGGTATCGTGATTCCTAAAGGTGCAGGAGCTAAAGTTGATCAAGTCGCTGCTTCGCTCATTTTACGTCATGGTGCTGACAAACTTCGCAACTGGACAAAGGCGCATTTTGCCAATACGAAAAAGGCACAACAATTAGCTACGAAGCGAAACCGACCATGACCCTTGCGGAATGGTCGGTTTTTTTAAATGACAGATTCCCCTTTAGACAATCGTTCTAATTCTGCAAGTAATATGGTTTTTTCATTAAACGGAATCGTTTTTGTACCGATTCGCTCTACTTCATCGTGACCTTTTCCAACGACGACGATCCGTTGTCCTTCATGAGCAAGATGGGCAGCTTGTACAAGAGCTTCATGCCGGGACGTATGACAACCAACGACTCGGTCTTGCGGAATATCGACAATCAACTCTTCGATGATCTGTTTCGGTGCTTCCGATCTCGCATCATGAACTGTTACGATGATTTTTGAGCAATATTTACTCGCAATTCGTCCCATCTCCGCTCGTTTCGTACGGTCACGTTCTCCGGCCGCACTTAAGACGACCGCTAGTGACTCTCCTGAAGAAGTAAGTGCCTCTAAGCATTTTTCAAGACCATCCGGTGTATGCGCATAGTCAAGATAAATTTCACAAGGATCCCAGGCGAGCCGTTCGAGTCGTCCCTTCGGTAACTCTAGTCCTGGAATATGACGAATCAGTGCATACAGGTTAGCATCGCCTGCTCGCAATAATCCCATTGCCGCCGCTAAATTCGCCGCATTGAATTCACCAAGTAGAGCGGTCGGCACACGCGTCGTCGTCTCATCGATGCGCACATTAACGGTATCCGTCAGCCACTCGACTGCGATTTGTGATGTTCGATTCGGTTGAGTCGTATACCAAATGACCGGTTGTAAAGGAGCGGCTTCTCGCATGACACGACTCCAACCATCTTCTCGATTTAAGACGATTGCCCGTCCACTTGACGCAGCGACTTGCTGAAATAACAAGGCTTTTGTCTTTGCGTAATCTTCCATTGAATGATGATAATCAAGATGATCATGCGTCAGATTCGTAAAGGCTGCTGAGTGGAAGGATACTCCCTCCACTCGACCTTCAGCCAGTGCGTGAGAAGACACTTCGATGATACAATCCGTCACACCTTTTTCGACCATTTCAAACAATAAACGATGCAAGATGATCGCTTCAGGTGTCGTATTTGGTGTCTCAATGAGTTCCTCATCGATTCGTGCACCGACCGTACTGATCATGCCGGCTTTCACACCTGTTGATCGAAAGAGATCGTAAGCCAATTTCGTCGTCGTCGTTTTTCCATTTGTGCCTGTTACACCGTAGACGCGCATTTTCCGACTCGGTTGATCGTAAAAACGGTCCGCAACTTGACCTACAAGCCGTTTTGTATCTGGTACGGTGATGACAGGAACCTGACTATCTGGTAATGATCGGTCAGCTAGAATCGCGACAGCACCATTATTGATTGCTTGATCAATGTAATCGTGCCCGTCAACCGTATATCCGTTGATGCAGATGAATAATCCACCCGGTGTGATTTGCCGTGAATCGGTGGCGATATTCGTAATGATTGGATTGATTGCTTCATTTATAGTGATTGGTAATAGTTCAGTCAGAAGCTTTGCTAGTCGACTCATGATGTACTCTTCCCTTCTTCTCTCTATGTCAAGATGATTTAGTCACCTATCACACAAGCAGTCGTTTCCGTTGTTTCAAGTAAATTAAATACTCTTTTACGGAACATACCCCGTTTAAGAGTTGCTTAATCTTCATTCATCGGAGAAGTTAATTCTCGTCGATGAACTAAAGTCATTCTCTCCCCTTGTAACTCTGATTCAGCTTTGATACACTCTTAAAGTTAACTAGTTAACCGAAGGGGAAATATGATGCTATATACACAAGAAGATGTTCTCGGACAATTATCAAAAGTATCACGTCTCGTCAAACGAGAAATTGATGCAACGTTACTTCCGCATTCTTTACACACAGGTCAATGGGCACTCCTCAAAGCCGTTGCCTTACTACAGCCTGTGTCACA